>OCMG01000004.1:2780387-3122984 GCA_900215285.1 Ensifer adhaerens | reverse complement strand
CCGTCGCGGTCGCCGTGATGATCAGGACGGTCAGAACCCGCAGGCCCAGGGCGGCCAGGGCGACGATGCCGATGAAGGCGATGACGAGGGCGATGAAGGCGACGACGAGGGTGATGCCGAAGGCACGTCCGCTTCCGCCTCTGCCTCCGATGACCAGCCCAACAAGCGCAAGCGCCGCCGTCGCGGCAAGCGTGGCGGTCGCCGCACCCGTGAAGACGGTCTCGAGGCCGGCGGTGCCGACGATGCCGAAGCCAACGGCGAAGGTGATGAAGGCGACGACGAGGATGACGGCGAAGACGCCGTAGAGGTCGTAGCTGTTGAAACGGTCGAAGCGGTTGCCGCTACGGATGCGGTATCTGAGCCCGTTGCAGCGGAACCGGCGCCGGTGATTGAAGCCGAGCCGGTAGCTGAAGCACCTGCTGCTCCAGCCGCCGAGCGTGCTGCCGAGGCTGCGGCTGAAGAAGCTGAGGCCGAAGACAAGCCTGCGGCCCGCACGGCGCGCACCAGCGCATCCTCCGGCCCGATTGCGACCGAACCGGTCCTGACCTCCGGCAGTACGACCGAAGGCGGCGAACCGAAGCCGAAGAAAGTCGGCTGGTGGAAGCAGCGCGGTGGCTTCTTCTGAGACCGACCGGATGTTCTGAATGAAGAAAACCCGCCAGGCGCTTGCCTCGGCGGGTTTTTCATGTCCGGTCTGCGGAAAGGATCACGGCGAGAACTGCTCGCTGAGGATCCGCTCCGACCACGAATAATCCGAATCCGACAGGATGCTGACGCTCATGTCGCGTGCCTGTCGGATGCGGACATGATTGATCGACTTGACTTCCTGGTGGTCGGCAACGGCGTTCACAGGGCGCTTCTCGCCTTCTAGGATCGTGATGTCGACGACGGCCTTTTCTGGCAGCAGCGCGCCGCGCCAGTGGCGCGGGCGAAACGCACTGACGGGCGTCAGCGCCATGAGCGGCGTGTCGAGCGGCAGGATCGGTCCGTGCGCGGAGAGGTTATAGGCGGTCGAACCGGCGGGCGTGGCCAGCAGCAACCCGTCGCAGGTGAGTTCCGCAAGGCGCGTCTTCCCGTCGATATCGACGCGCAGCTTGGCCGCCTGATAGGACTGCCGAAGCAGCGAAACCTCGTTGATGGCGAGCGCCGTATGCTTGTTGCCATAGGCGTCCTCGGTCTTCATCTCCAGCGGATGAATGATATTCTCGGTCGCCGCTGCGATGCGCTCATGCAGCTTCTCGGTGCTGTAGCGGTTCATCAGGAAGCCGACGGAGCCCTTGTTCATGCCGTAGATGTGCTTGGCCGAATTCATCGCCTTGTGCAGCGTCTGCAGCATGAAGCCGTCGCCGCCGAGCGCCACGATCACGTCCGCCTCTTCCAGCGGCGTGTCACCATAGAGCGCCACAAGCTCCTCACGCGCCGCTTCGGCATCGGGGGCGGACGAGGCGGTGAACGAGATGGTCTTGAAATCGATTGTCATGCAAAGGCCCCGCGACGCGTTGCGCCGGAACCTACATGAAACACGATGTCGTCCGCAAGACAGCCGGCCTAAAGCGATCGCCTCGCATTTCTGGGAAAAGTGGGAACCGCTTCTCCGTCAGGACATGCTTTCATGAAAACGTGAAAATGGTGCCCCCAGAGAGACTCGAACTCCCGACCTACTGATTACAAATCAGCCGCTCTACCAACTGAGCTATAGGGGCAACGGGCGGGGAACTAGCATATTCCCCGCTTATGTAAAGCAAAAACTGCGCTTTGTTCAGTGTTTGCGGCGCTTCAGGCCCGGGCCAGAAATTGCCGGCTGGCGTAAAGCGCAATCGCCGCGGCATTCGACACGTTGAGCGATTTGATTTCGCCCGGCATGTCGAGACGTGCGAGAGCGCTGACCGTCTCCCGCGTTTTCTGCCGCAGCCCTTTGCCCTCATTGCCCATCACCAGCGCGATCTTGCCGCCAGAGAAGGTCTTTTCCAGCTCCGCCGGTCCTTCCGAATCAAGCCCGATCGAGAAGAAGCCAAGCTTGTGCAGTTCGGCGAGCGCGTCGGCGAGATTGGTGATCTGGATATAGGGGATGAGCTCCAGCGCGCCGGAGGCGGATTTGGCAAGCACGCCTGATTCCGTCGGGCTGTGCCGCTGCGTCGTGATGACGGCGCCAGCTCCGAAAGCCACGGCGGAGCGCATGATCGCGCCGACATTGTGCGGATCGGTTACCTGGTCGAGCACCAGAACCAGAGGGCTATCCTTCAGCGCTTCAAGACGACGAACCGGGAGCGGCCGTGTTTCCAGCATCACGCCCTGGTGAATCGCCTCCGGCCCGACAATCTTTTCGATCTCCTGCGGCGTGACGATCACCAGCGGGCAGGGCGGGTTCGCTTCGTCGATCTCCAGCCGTTGCAGCGCATTCAGCGTCGCCGAGAGGCGGATCAGCTGGCGCTGCCTGTTGTCGAGCGCGGCGCGGACGGTGTGGAGACCGTAGAGGAAAACCTGCTCGGGGGCGAGCTGCGGCGCCTTCCAGTCTTCGGCACGCGTCTTGCGGCGATCCTTGGGCGATGGAGTCGGAATTTCTCCACGCTCCCGTTTCTGGTCGCGATGGGCGCGGCGCAGCGTGGCGTAATGCGTGTCGCGGGCGGCGCGGTCGTTGTCTTTATCCTTGCTCATGCCGCCTTATAGCGACCGGAGGGGAACTCGGGAAGAGCCGCGGCGACGAAGAACCGGTTGTTATCGCGCCAGCAGGCCCCGGAAGAGGGTTTCCAGCCGGCTGCGGATCATCGCCTCAAGCGCCTGCCGGTTGCGAATGCGGGTCTTGCCATAGGGCGCGGTTGAGGCATCCATCAGATCGTCGAACTGGACGGTTGCGATGGTCGCGCCGAAGAGAAGGTCCGAAAGCAGACCGGGATCGCCGGCGGCGGTCAGCATGCCCCGGGCCTGAAGCCCCTGAATGAAGCCGGTGATCTGGCGCCTGCCGCGATCGATGCAGATTTCGGCGAAAAGCCGCGTGACTTCCGGATGCCGCTCGGTCTCGGCAATGACGAGGCGCGTGAACGTGATCTGCTGCTTCGACAGAATGAAGCTGCCGAAATGCAGAAGCCCCGTCAGCAGCACCTCGAACAGGTCCTCATCCGTCACCGTGTCGGGCAGGGGCAGGTCGGGCATGACGGGCATGGCGCGAATCATCGCCTCGAACACGGCGGCCTTGTCGGGAAAGTGCTGGTAAAGCGTTTTCTTAGACATGCCCGCGCGCTTCGCGATCTCCTCCATCGTCGCAGCGCCGTAACCGGCATTCAAAAACGTCTCTTCGGCCGCTGATAAAATAAGCCTCTGCCGCTGCTCCGGCGACAGGGCCGGTGGCCTGCCGACGCGCGCCGGCAATTCTCTGACATCCTCCACGATCAAATCCTCTCCCTAACTCTTGACAAATAGGAAACGATAGTGTTTCCGTTGTCAATAGGAAACGCAATCGTTTCCTCGCTTTTCAGTTTTGAGGCCACCCCCATGTCCAAATCCTTTCGTTTGACCATTGTTCTATGTCTCGGCGTGCTGGCGGTATTCGGGCCGCTGGCGACCGATATGTATATTGCCGCCATTCCCGCCATCGCTCATTCTCTGTCCGTGACGGAGGGCGATATCCAGCTGAGCGTCATGGGCTATTTTGTCGGTTTCACCCTCGGTCAGCTCTTCTGGGGCCCCTTTTCCGACCGTTTCGGGCGCAAGCGCGCCTCGCTGATCGCCGTCGCGGTCTTTGCCGTCGCCAGCTTTGGCTGCGCCTTTGCCCCCACGCTCAACGCGCTGATTGTCTTCCGCTTCCTGGAAGGGGTGGGCGGCGCTGTCGGCATGGTGGTCGCTCTTTCGGTGGTTCGCGATCTCTTCCAGGGTTCCGAAGCCGCCAAGATGATGGGCATGACCTCGATGGTCATGGGGATCGCTCCGGTCCTGGCGCCGTTTGGCGGCAGCATGGCCCTGCGTCTTGCAAACTGGCAGGCGATCTTCGTCTTTCTCGGGCTATTTGCGATCCTGGCCTTCCTGCTCGTCGCGCTGAAGCTTCCCGAGTCCCTGCCGCCGCAGGCTCGCCAGAGCGTTTCGCCGCTCGGCCTGCTCAAGACCTATGGCGGATTTCTGATCAAGCGCAGCTTCATCTCCTTTGCCGGCACCGGCGCTCTTCTTCAGGCGAGCTTCTTTGCCTATATCACCGGCTCGGCCAGCGTGCTGATCAGCATTTACGGCATGTCGCCCACGACCTTTTCTCTGGTCTTCGGTCTGAACGCCATCGGCATGGGGATCGGCGTGCAGATCAACACGCGCCTCATCGGCCATATCTCGCCGCGACAGAGCCTGCGTCTGGCGATTGCACTGAACGCGGCCTGCGGCGTCGCCCTTTTCGCCCTGCAGTTGGCGGGTCTTGCCGATCTTCTGTCAGTCTGCGTTCTGTTCTTCGTGCTTGTGGGCAGCATGGGCGCCATCATGCCGGGCTGCAACATGCTGGCGATGGAAGACAATGGCCGCAATGCCGGCTCGGCCGCGGCGCTGATCGGCGCGCTTGGCTTCGGCGGCGGCGCGGTTGCCGGCGCGCTGCTGGGCGTCTTTGCCAATGGCACCGCCATGCCGCTCTTCGCCGTCATCGCAATCTGCGGCGTCCTGGGCCTCATTTGTTCGCTCGTCACCTTTCCGCCCTCCCGGCAGAGCGACATGGCAATCGAGGCGCTTGCCGACAACGTATGACGTTGCGGCAAGGGTGGATGCCGCCATAGCCTCTCGCGCTATCAACATGCTTTGTCAAAAAAAGTAGATAAGCGTGTTGACAGGAGAGAGAAGGCCAGACTATTACGCCGCCCATGCCGTCGGGCGGTTCTGCCGCTCGAAGGCTCGAAGCGACGGATGGCGCAAGCCGAACGAACGCTGGATGGAAGGGTGCCCGAGTGGCTAAAGGGGACGGACTGTAAATCCGTTGGCTAAGCCTACGTTGGTTCGAATCCAACCCCTTCCACCATTTCGCTTCCCGCGGGTATAGCTCAATGGTAGAGCAGCAGCCTTCCAAGCTGAATACGCGGGTTCGATTCCCGCTACCCGCTCCAATTTTTCTCCGGATTTGAAATCGTTACGATGACTTTCTGAAGTCATTCGGCGAAAAGTCTTGCCTTACGTCAGGCGGACACTTTCGCAGGGCATCTGCGTGCTTCCAAATCTCCCGAACGGCCAGCAATTAAAGTCTTGCGCAAAGGCGCGGAAAGCCTTAAACGCCACGTCCAAACCGGTTCTGCCCGGTCCGCCCAAATTTTCACATGAGGACATGTTCACATGGCAAAAGGTAAATTCGAGCGCAATAAGCCGCACGTCAACATTGGCACGATTGGTCACGTTGACCATGGCAAGACGTCTCTGACGGCTGCGATCACGAAGTATTTCGGCGAGTTCAAGGCGTATGACCAGATCGACGCCGCTCCGGAAGAAAAGGCACGCGGCATCACCATCTCGACGGCCCACGTCGAGTATGAGACGGCCAACCGTCACTATGCCCACGTTGACTGCCCCGGCCACGCCGACTACGTCAAGAACATGATCACCGGCGCTGCGCAGATGGACGGCGCGATCCTGGTTTGCTCGGCTGCTGACGGCCCGATGCCGCAGACGCGCGAACACATCCTGCTCGCTCGCCAGGTTGGCGTTCCGGCCATCGTTGTCTTCCTCAACAAGGTTGACCAGGTTGACGACGCAGAACTTCTGGAACTCGTTGAACTCGAAGTTCGCGAACTGCTTTCGTCCTACGACTTCCCGGGCGACGATATCCCGATCGTCAAGGGCTCGGCTCTTGCTGCTCTGGAAGACTCGAACAAGACGATCGGCGAAGACGCGATCCGCGAGCTGATGGCTCAGGTTGACGCCTACATCCCGACGCCGGAACGTCCGATCGACCAGCCCTTCCTGATGCCGATCGAAGACGTGTTCTCGATCTCGGGCCGCGGTACGGTTGTGACGGGTCGCGTTGAGCGCGGTATCGTCAAGGTCGGCGAAGAAATCGAAATCGTCGGCATCCGTCCGACGACGAAGACGACCTGCACGGGCGTTGAAATGTTCCGCAAGCTGCTCGACCAGGGCCAGGCAGGCGACAACATCGGCGCACTGCTGCGCGGCGTTGACCGTAACGGCGTTGAGCGTGGCCAGATTCTCTGCAAGCCGGGTTCGGTCAAGCCGCACAAGAAGTTCAAGGCCGAAGCCTACATCCTGACGAAGGAAGAAGGCGGCCGTCATACGCCGTTCTTCACGAACTACCGTCCGCAGTTCTACTTCCGCACGACGGACGTTACGGGCATCGTGACGCTTCCGGAAGGCACGGAAATGGTTATGCCTGGCGACAACGTCACCGTTGACGTCGAGCTGATCGTTCCGATCGCGATGGAAGAAAAGCTGCGCTTCGCGATCCGCGAAGGCGGCCGCACCGTCGGCGCCGGCATCGTCGCTTCGATCGTCGAGTAATCGACGAGCGACGACGGTGGCGAAAGCTGCCGACGGCAAGCCAAGATGTGCAAATGGCGCGCGAGCGCGATTTGCACGCGGCGCCGGCATCGTCGCTTCGATCGTCGAGTAAGACTTTCTCCCGCAAGGGAGCCACGAAAGCCCCGCTGGCGACAGCGGGGCTTTTTGCATTAGCGATTGCGGATTTACAGCGGTTCGCTTAGATGCAGCTTCAAGATGATCCTCGTTGTCCGAGCTTTGCTTCTGGTATCATGCCTCTTGGCGCTGCCATCGATGACGGCCACGCCAGCCGTCGCGCGCTGCCCCGATCGCCCGGTCTGCAAAGGCTGTGGCTGCAAGGGCGGTCCGGGCTATCGAGGTCCAGATGGGCGCTGCGTCGGTTTCAGGCAATTGTCCAAGGTCTGCGGCAATCCGCCGGAGACATTCTGCACCTTCGAAAACGCGCCCGGCACGGGGCTCAACAGGGAATGCGCGCTCGGGCGTGACAAGCCCGAGCCGCGTCAGGGCGACGAGTAGATCTCAGTCCACCGTGATTTCGAGGTAGTCGCCCTCGCGGTCGTGATAGACCTTCACATTGATCATGCAATCGCCCTGAAGCAGAAGCCGGCGAGCGTCGCGGGTCATGGTCCCCTCGCGGATCATGCGCTCGGCCTTGGCGCGATTGTCCACCGAGGCGAAGAAGGAGTCCGGCTCGTCGCCACGCTGCCGGACGCCGAACTTGTAGTAGTTGGCCCGGTCCTGGCGGATGATCTGCCATGGCTCGCGCAGACGCTCGCCATTGGAATTGTAGAGGTCATCGCGACCAATATAGGCATTGTATTCATCCACCAGTTCGTCTGCGCTGGCAGGCGTGACGCTAATTAGCCATGGCAACAATAGCGCCGCGAGCATTGATCGTGTTCGAACCATAGAAGTCCCCCGGAAATGTACTTTACCGCCGGACGCTATCGCAGTTTCATCTCCTGCGGGAGAGGGGGGCCACAGTCGCCGGCATTCGAGATCATGAACATTTTTGCGATGGTCGCGCGGGGTGAGCGTGTGGAATCTCGGGCCTCAGTCCAGACGTGTGAAAACGGGTGAAACGACCGTTTACAGTTTCCGTTATGCAATGAAACGATCTAGTCTTGAGCCTGACTCGTAAGCATTCCTGACTTTGTTGTATCTGTATCGAGGAGGTAACACCATGAAAAAGCGGATTCTGTTCACTGGAGGCTCGGGCAAGGCGGGTCGCCATGTCATCCCGTGGCTGATCGCCAAGGGCTACGAAGTCCACAATATCGATCTTGTTCCGCTCAATGTTCCCGGTGTCACCAATCTCACCGTTGACATCACCGATCTCGGAGAGGTCTTCAACGCGCTCACCATGCATCGCGATTTTCCCGATCTGGAATCGGGTAAGGGTGTTCAGCCCTTCGATGCCGTCGTACACTTTGCCGCCGTGCCGCGTATCCTCATTCGCCCCGACAACGAGACCTACCGAGTCAATGTCATGGGCACATATAATGTCATCGAAGCCTCGGTGAAGCTCGGAATCCGCAAGGTTATCATCGCCTCCAGCGAGACGACCTATGGTATCTGCTTTGCCGAAGGCGAGCGCGATCCGCATTATCTGCCCTTCGATGAGGACTATGATGTCAACCCGATGGACAGTTACGGTCTCTCCAAGGTGATCAACGAGAAGACGGCGCGCGCCTTTTCCGAGCGGACAGGTGCGGATATCTACGCGCTGCGTATCGGCAATGTCATTGAGCCGCACGAATACGGCCGCTTCCCCGATTTCGTCGCGCATCCGGAAACGCGCCTGCGCAATGCGTGGTGCTATATCGACGCGCGCGATCTGGGCCAGATCGTGCATCTGTGCATCGAAAAGGACGGCCTTGGCTACCAGGTTTTCAATGCCACGAACGACACAGTCACGACTGACTTGTCCACAGCTGAACTCGCACAACGCTTTTTCCCGAACGTGCCGCTGAAATGGCAGCCGGAGGGTGATGAGGCCATGATCTCCAACCGGAAGATCCGCGAAGTCCTGGGATTTCGGGAAGAGCACAACTGGCGCAAGTACGTCTAGGCGGAGCGTTGCACGCCTGCCACCTGTGGACAGATAATGCGGCATTGCAGCAAATTTGCTGTTTGTTAACCGTTCCTCGGGCTACATTCCTGCTGACCGGGAGGACACAACGCGGTCTCCACGATCCGGAGACCGCCCCAACCTGAACGCAGGAAGACCGGCTGCATGCGGACAAAACTTCTACTGACAATGCTTGCGCTTGCCGCGGGCGGCGCGCATCAGGCCCATGCCGACAGCCGACCGCTGATCTGGGACGTGTCGCGCGTCGGGGACAACGGTGTGAAGCTGCGCACCGGCCTGCAGGGCTCCAGCGACCTGCAGCCGAGCGCCGGCGTGACGACCGAGGTTCTGGCGAACGATACCGGCGCAGTCTCCTCAATGCCTGTGTCGATCTGGGGATCGATCCTCTTGCACAGTTCGAAATCGCCAGCCTCGCTCCGCACCACGCAGGCCGACATGGACCTGGACGCGAAGGAGGGCAGGGCGCAGTTCTTGTTGTCCGAAAAGCGGAGCTGGATCCAGTCAACGTCCATGGATATCGTCAGCCGCCGCACTTTCGCGCTGACGGCGGGGGCTGAAGGCAAGGCCGCAGTCGCCGCCTCGCAGACGTTTCGGCTGGAATTCCCGGATCTGGGGACGGCCTTTGCGACGACCGGGACCGCTGACAGCGGAGCGGGAACCTTCACCAAGGCGGTTTCCGTCGAGAAGCAGTTGACCCAACGCGCAACCGTCACCGCAAGCCTCAGCGAGACCGACCAGCAGGCCAGGGCCAGCCTGCGCTTCGATTATGCGATCAAGTGGTGATGCGTGCGGCGTCCGCGCGCTTGTCCATCAATGCGATCAGCTCGCTGACCAGGTGACCGTTGATTCGCAGCCCGTCGATTTTCGCCGAGCGGATATCCACATGCGAGAGATCCACATTTTCCAGCCGCGACGCTGAAAGGTTCACATCGCGCAGGGTCGCTGATGTCAGGCAGACATGGCCGAACGTGGCGTTCGACATCATGACATCTGTAAAGGCGGCATCGCAGGCGCTGGCGTTCACCACAGAGGCCTTGTCCAGATTGACATTGTAGAACTCGGAACTTTCCAGATCGACATCGTCGAACCGCGACTGCGCGATCATCTGGTCGCGAAACTGAACCATGGTCTTCCTCCCCGGCTTCGACTCGACTGCACCGACGCAAATCATGCGAGGTGGGAGTGTATCACCGTCCGGCGACATTTGGCAAAGGTGCCCGAATGAGGAAGGCGGGACGTTTTCAAGAAAATCTTCCCAAGTGCCGAAAGGCGCTTGTCATTCGCACCCAACTTGAATATGAACGCGCTCGTTCGGGACGCAGATCATGTTCCTTGCAGCCTTTGAAGGGGTATAGCTCAGTTGGTAGAGCGGCGGTCTCCAAAACCGCAGGTCGGGGGTTCGAGCCCCTCTGCCCCTGCCATTGGCAAAGCAGGCTGAAATCAGTCACCCGTGCAAAACCGCGAAACAAATGTCGTATTGCTCTTGTATTTGAGAGATTCCCCGTTTATGTAGCGGCAAAACAGACACGCGGCGCGTCGGGCTGGACGAACAGCTTTACGCGCCTTAATGGCGTAGGCATCAATGGCATCGAAGATGAACCCTTTCACGTTTCTGCAGCAGGTTCGCGCCGAAACGCTCAAAGTCACATGGCCCAGCCAGCGCGAGACCGTTATCTCGTCGCTGATGGTTTTCGCCATGGCTTTCTTCGCGGCTGCGTTCTTCTTTGGCGCAGACCAGCTTTTCGGCCTTCTGATCGGCTTCGTGCTGAACGTCGGTAAGTAAAATAGGCGGAGATGAAGATGGCTGCGCGCTGGTATATTGTCCACGCTTATTCGAACTTCGAAAAGAAGGTTGCCGAGGATATCGAGAACAAGGCTCGTCAGAAGGGTCTTGATCATCTGTTCGAAAAGATCCTTGTGCCGACCGAAAAGGTTGTTGAAGTCCGTCGTGGCCGCAAGGTCGACAGCGAGCGCAAGTTCTTCCCGGGCTATGTTCTGGTGCGCGCCAACCTGACGGACGAAGCCTTCCATCTGATCAAGAACACGCCGAAGGTCACCGGGTTCCTTGGTTCCGATTCGAAGCCTGTTCCGATCCCGGATAGCGAAGCCGACCGCATCCTCAACCAGGTGCAGGACGGCGTCGAGCGTCCGAAGCCGTCCGTTTCGTTCGAAATCGGCGAGCAGGTTCGCGTTTCCGACGGTCCGTTCGCCTCGTTCAATGGCACCGTTCAGGATGTCGATGAAGAGCGTTCGCGCCTCAAGGTCGAAGTCTCGATCTTCGGCCGCGCAACGCCGGTCGAACTGGAATACGGCCAGGTCGAGAAGCTTTAAGTTTTGGACGGGCGCTTGCGCCTGTTCGATCAACGCGTGGAAGGCGAGGGGCTTTAGCCGGCTCCGCAAAATCGCCGCACCACGCAACCGCAGCCGCCGGCAAATGCCGGCATAGCGCCCCAAAAGGGCATTTGGAAAGGCAGAGCAATGGCTAAGAAAGTTGCCGGCCAGATCAAGCTGCAGGTCGCAGCAGGTTCGGCCAACCCGTCCCCGCCGATCGGTCCCGCACTCGGTCAGCGTGGCGTGAACATCATGGAATTCTGCAAGGCATTTAACGCTGCCACGCAGGAAATGGAAAAGGGCATGCCGATCCCGGTCGTCATCACCTATTACCAGGACAAGTCCTTCACCTTCGCGATGAAGAAGCCCCCGGTCTCTTACTTCCTCAAGAAGGAAGCGAAGATCAAGTCGGGTTCCAAGACCCCGGGCAAGGCTTTCGCAGGTTCGATCTCGCGCGACCAGATCCGCACGATCGCTGAAGCCAAGATGAAGGATCTCAACGCCGCCGATATCGAAGGCGCGATGGCCATGGTCGAGGGCTCTGCCCGCTCGATGGGCCTCCAGGTAGAGGGTTGATCGATATGGCTAAGCTCGCAAAGCGCGTTCAGAAGACCCGCGAAGGTGTTGACCCGAACAAGATGTACGGCCTGTCCGAAGCCATTTCTATGGTCAAGGAACGCGCCGTCGCCAAGTTCGACGAAACCGTTGAAATCGCCATGAACCTCGGCGTTGACCCGCGTCACGCAGACCAGATGGTCCGCGGCGTAGTCAATCTGCCGAACGGCACCGGCCGTACGGTTCGCGTTGCCGTCTTCGCACGTGGCGCCAAGGCTGACGAAGCCAAGGCTGCTGGTGCAGACATCGTCGGCGCTGAAGACCTCGTTGAAATCGTCCAGGGCGGCAAGATCGAATTCGATCGCTGCATCGCGACCCCGGACATGATGCCGCTCGTCGGTCGTCTCGGTAAGGTTCTCGGCCCGCGCGGCATGATGCCGAACCCGAAGGTTGGCACCGTGACCATGGACGTAAAGTCTGCAGTTGAAGCCTCCAAGGGCGGCGCTGTTGAATTCCGCGTCGAAAAGGCCGGTATCATCCATGGCGCCGTTGGCAAGGCTTCCTTCGACGCGAAGAAGCTCGAAGAGAACATCAAGGCATTTGCCGACGCCGTCATCAAGGCGAAGCCGGCTGGCGCCAAGGGCAACTACGTCAAGAAGGTTGCGATCTCCTCGACGATGGGCCCGGGCGTAAAGGTCGAAATCTCGTCGGTCACGGCCTGATTTTAAAGTTTGAGCCTTCGTGATCGAAGGCTTTTAAAAGTTTCCGGCCTCACTGAGGGGCCGGAATTTCCGGGGTCAAACCCGGAATTCCTGTCCGAGATTGCAGGTGGGCGACCTTAATCAAGTGGCCTGCATGAGACGGGTAAGAACGGATTTTCCCGCTGGATGGCGGCATTGTCCGGTTCGAACCTCGGTTGCCTTGTGTTCCGGTTTTCCGGGCGCGAGGGGACAGGATCCTCGAGCGTTGCTTGAAGGATCTTCAGGATCCTTGAGCGACAAAAGGTAACCGGCCGTAAACCCGAGGTCTCGGGAACGGCCAACTGGAGATAGGCAGTGGAAAGAGCGGAAAAACGCGAATTCGTCACGGAACTGAACGAAGTCTTCAAGGCTTCGGGCTCGGTTGTCGTGGCCCACTACGCCGGCGTCACCGTTGCGCAAATGAACGACTTCCGTTCGAAGATGCGCGCAGCTGGCGGCACCGTCAAAGTCGCGAAGAACCGCCTGGCCAAGATCGCTCTTCAGGGTACGCAGTCGGAAACGATGACGGATCTTTTCAAGGGGCAGACGCTGATCGCGTATGCCGCCGATCCGATCACGGCTCCGAAGGTAGTCATGGACTACGCCAAGACCAACGACAAGCTCGTTATCCTTGGTGGTTCCATGGGCTCGACCGCGCTCAACGCGGACGGTGTGAAGTCGCTTGCGACCCTCCCGTCTCTCGACGAGCTGCGTGCGAAGCTCCTGGGCATGATCCAGACGCCCGCAACGCGCATCGCAGGCGTGGTTCAGGCTCCGGCCGGCCAGCTCGCTCGCGTGCTTGCTGCGTATGCCAAGAAGGACGAAGCCGCATAAGGCGGTTTTTTGCTGCATTTAACCAAACAGTTCGAACCGAACACTAAGGAAGTAAGAAAATGGCTGATCTCGCTAAGATCGTAGAAGACCTTTCGGCTCTCACCGTCCTGGAAGCTGCTGAGCTTTCCAAGATGCTCGAAGAAAAGTGGGGCGTTTCCGCCGCTGCTCCGGTAGCTGTTGCTGCCGTTGCCGGTGGTGCAGCTGCTGCTCCGGCCGAAGAAGAAAAGACTGAATTCGACGTCATCCTCGTCGACGCTGGTGCAAACAAGATCAACGTCATCAAGGAAGTACGCGCCATCACCGGTCTCGGCCTCAAGGAAGCCAAGGACCTCGTCGAAGGCGCTCCGAAGCCGGTCAAGGAAGCTATCTCCAAGGGCGAAGCTGCTGACCTCAAGAAGAAGCTTGAAGAAGCCGGCGCCAAGGTCGACGTCAAGTAATATGCGCTTCGGGGAGGGGCGGTTTTTCCGCCTTTCCCCGAACGTTTCCGATCTGGAACTTTTTACCCAAAAGCCCCGCCGGGCTTTTGGGTAATGGGTTCTTCAAGAGGATGGTTCGAAGCATAAGCATCAGGCACTCCGGCCGGATGGCTTGTTTCTTCGAACGAGTTTGATCGAACCTATATCGACGGAGCCACCTGGCCAGTGTTTTCCGTCCGTTGCAGGCCCGGATGCATAGATTTGAAGGAGCGACGATGGCTCAGACCCTTTCGTTCAATGGTCGTAGGCGCGTACGCAAGTTTTTTGGTAAAATCCCCGAAGTCGCAGAAATGCCGAACCTCATTGAGGTCCAGAAGGCATCCTACGACCAGTTTCTGATGGTTGAAGAACCCGCGGGCGGCCGCCCGGACGAGGGTCTTCAGTCCGTTTTCAAGTCCGTATTCCCGATCACCGATTTCTCCGGCGCGTCCATGCTGGAATTCGTCTCGTACGAATTCGAGCCGCCGAAGTTCGACGTCGACGAATGCCGTCAGCGCGACCTGACCTATGCGGCACCCCTCAAGGTGACGCTGCGCCTGATCGTGTTCGATATTGACGAGGACACGGGCGCGAAGTCCATCAAGGACATCAAGGAACAGAACGTCTACATGGGCGACATGCCGCTCATGACCGACAACGCGACCTTCATCGTCAACGGCACCGAGCGCGTCATCGTTTCGCAGATGCACCGCTCGCCGGGCGTGTTCTTCGACCACGACAAGGGCAAGTCGCACTCGTCCGGCAAGCTGTTGTTTGCCGCCCGCGTGATCCCGTATCGCGGTTCCTGGCTCGACATCGAGTTCGACGCCAAGGACATCGTCCATGCGCGTATCGACCGCCGCCGCAAGCTGCCCGTTTCCTCGCTCCTTATGGCGCTGGGCATGGACGGCGAAGAAATCCTGTCGACCTTCTACAACAAGGTCCAGTATCAGCGTGACGGCCAGGGCTGGCGCATTCCGTTCCAGCCGGAAGCGCTCAAGGGCGCCAAGGTCACGACGGACATGATCGACGCCGACACGGGTGAAGTCGTCGTCGAAGCCGGCAAGAAGCTGACCCCGCGTCTGCTCCGCCAGCTTTCCGACAAGGGCCTCAAGGCTTTGAAGGCCGGTGACGAAGACCTCTACGGCGCATACCTTGCCGAAGACCTGGTCAACATGCAGACGGGTGAAATCTTCCTTGAAGCCGGCGACGAGCTGGACGAGAAGACGCTGCGCGTCGTCCTGGAAGCCGGTTTCGACGAACTGCCGATCCTCGACATCGACCACATCAACGTGGGCGCCTATATCCGCAACACGCTGGCCGTCGACAAGAACGAGTCGCGCCAGGATGCGCTGTTCGACATCTACCGCGTCATGCGTCCGGGTGAGCCGCCGACCATGGAATCGGCTGAGGCCATGTTCCAGTCGCTGTTCTTCGATAGCGAGCGTTACGACCTTTCGGCCGTTGGTCGCGTCAAGATGAACATGCGTCTCGACCTCGACGTCGCCGACACGGTTCGCGTTCTGCGCAAGGAAGACATCGTTGCCGTCGTCAAGATGCTGGTTGAACTCCGCGACGGTCGCGGCGAAATCGACGACATCGACAACCTCGGCAACCGTCGTGTTCGCTCGGTCGGCGAACTGATGGAAAACCAGTACCGTCTCGGCCTGCTCCGCATGGAGCGCGCGATCAAGGAACGTATGTCCTCGATCGAAATCGACACGGTCATGCCGCAGGACCTCATCAACGCCAAGCCGGCTGCAGCCGCAGTCCGCGAATTCTTCGGCTCCTCGCAGCTGTCGCAGTTCATGGACCAGGTTAACCCGCTCTCGGAAATCACCCACAAGCGCCGTCTTTCGGCTCTTGGCCCGGGTGGTCTGACCCGCGAGCGCGCTGGCTTCGAGGTCCGCGACGTTCATCCGACGCACTATGGCCGTATCTGCCCGATCGAAACGCCGGAAGGCCCGAACATCGGTCTGATCAACTCGCTGGCAACCTTCGCCCGTGTCAACAAGTACGGCTTCATCGAAAGCCCGTACCGCAAGATCGTTGACGGCAAGCTGACGAATGACGTGATCTACCTCTCCGCCATGGAAGAGGCCAAGTATTACGTTGCTCAGGCCAACGCCGTCATGAACGACGATAACTCGTTCGCGGAAGAATTCGTGGTCTGCCGTCACGCCGGTGACGTTATGCTGGCTCCGCGTGACACCATCAACCTGATGGACGTTTCGCCGAAGCAGCTCGTTTCCGTCGCAGCGGCTCTGATCCCGTTCCTCGAAAACGACGACGCCAACCGCGCTCTCATGGGCTCGAACATGCAGCGTCAGGCCGTTCCGCTTCTGCGCGCCGAAGCGCCGTTCGTCGGAACCGGCATGGAGCCGGTCGTGGCCCGCGACTCCGGTGCAGCTATCGCTGCCCGCCGTGGCGGTGTGGTCGACCAGGTGGATGCAACGCGTATCGTTATCCGCGCAACCGAAGACCTCGATCCGTCGAAGTCGGGCGTCGATATCTATCGCCTGCAGAAGTTCCAGCGCTCCAACCAGAACACCTGCGTCAACCAGCGCCCGCTGGTCACCGTCGGCGACGTTCTGAACAAGGGCGACATCATTGCCGATGGTCCGTCCACGGACCTGGGCGATCTGGCGCTCGGCCGCAACGCGCTCGTCGCGTTCATGCCGTGGAACGGCTACAACTACGAAGACTCGATCCTGATGTCTGAACGCATCGTCGCCGACGACGTGTTCACGTCCATCCACATCGAAGAATTCGAAGTCATGGCCCGTGACACGAAGCTCGGTCCGGAAGAAATCACGCGTGATATTCCGAACGTCTCCGAAGAGGCTCTGAAGAACCTCGACGAAGCCGGTATCGTCTATATCGGCGCTGACGTTCAGCCGGGCGACATTCTGGTTGGCAAGATCACGCCGAAGGGCGAAAGCCCGATGACGCCGGAAGAAAAGCTTCTCCGCGCCATCTTCGGTGAAAAGGCTTCCGACGTTCGCGACACCTCCATGCGTATGCCTCCGGGCACGTTTGGTACCATCGTTGAAGTCCGCGTTTTCAACCGCCACGGCGTTGAAAAGGACGAGCGTGCGATGGCTATCGAGCGCGAGGAAATCGAACGCCTCGCCAAGGACCGTGACGACGAACAGGCGATCCTCGACCGTAACGTCTACGGCCGTCTGGTCGACATGCTGCGCGGTCACACCGCAGTTGCCGGTCCGAAGGGCTTCAAGAAGGGCACCGAGCTTTCCAACCAGACGATCTCGGAATATCCGCGTTCGCAGTGGTGGATGTTCGCCGTCGAAGACGAGAAGGTTCAGGGCGAAATCGAAGCGCTCCGCGGCCAGTACGACGAATCCAAGTCGCGCCTTGAACAGCGCTTCATGGACAAGGTCGAAAAGGTTCAGCGCGGCGACGAAATGCCCCCGGGCGTCATGAAGATGGTCAAGGTCTTCGTCGCTGTGAAGCGCAAGATCCAGCCGGGCGACAAGATGGCCGGCCGTCACGGCAACAAGGGCGTGGTTTCGCGCATCCTGCCGATCGAGGACATGCCGTTCCTGGAAGACGGTACGCATGTCGACATCTGCTTGAACCCGCTGGGCGTGCCGTCGCGCATGAACGTCGGTCAGATCCTTGAAACCCATCTGGCCTGGGCTTGCGCAGGCATGGGCAAGAAGATCGGTCAGCTGCTCGACGACTATCGCAAGACGATGAACATCGCCGAGCTGAAGAACGAGCTGACGACGGTTTACGCCAGTGACGCCAAGGACGAAGTCTCGAACTTCGACGACGACGCCCTGGTCAAGCTTGCCGAACAGTCCCGCAAGGGCGTCTCGATCGCAACGCCGGTCTTCGACGGTGCGCATGAGCCGGATATCGCCAGCATGCTGGAACGCGCAGGTCTCGATGCATCGGGCCAGTCGGTTCTCTATGACGGTCGTACGGGTGAGCCCTTCGACCGCAAGGTGACCGTCGGCTACATGTACATGATCAAGCTGAACCACCTTGTCGACGACAAGATCCATGCTCGCTCGATCGGTCCTTATTCGCTCGTGACCCAGCAGCCGCTGGGTGGCAAGGCGCAGTTCGGCGGTCAGCGTTTCGGGGAAATGGAAGTCTGGGCGCTCGAAGCTTACGGCGCAGCCTACACGCTGCAGGAAATGCTCACCGTCAAGTCGGACGACGTGGCGGGCCGCACCAAGGTCTACGAAGCCATTGTCCGTGGCGATGACACGTTCGAAGCCGGTATCCCGGAATCGTTCAACGTTCTCGTCAAGGAAATGCGCTCTCTGGGCCTCTCGGTCGAACTGGAAAACACCAAGATCGATCCGAACGCGCCCGACCAGCTTCCCGACGCTGCGGAATAAAATGTGGGTCGCGCGCCGCTAACCGGCGCGCGACTTCTCCGGACCAGGCCGAAAAGGCGGGCGAGGGGATTGTTGCCGCATTTCGCGGCTATCACGTTTTACAGAGCAACCCGCCGGTTCCCGGGTATTTGACCGGTCGCGGTTGCGAATGGGCCCAAAGTGGTCCGACAAGGAGACAAGCATGAACCAAGAGGTCATGAATCTTTTCAATCCGCAGGCGCCTGCGCAGGTGTTCGATTCCATCCGGATTTCGATCGCGTCGCCTGAAAAAATCCTGTCCTGGTCCTACGGCGAGATCAAGAAGCCGGAGACCATCAACTACCGCACGTTCAAGCCGGAACGCGACGGTCTCTTCTGCGCGCGCATCTTCGGGCCCATCAAGGACTACGAATGCCTGTGCGGCAAGTACAAGCGCATGAAGTACAAGGGCATCATCTGCGAAAAGTGCGGCGTTGAAGTCACGCTGTCGCGCGTTCGCCGTGAGCGCATGGGCCACATCGAGCTCGCCGCGCCCGTTGCCCATATCTGGTTCCTGAAGTCCCTGCCGAGCCGCATCGCCACGCTGCTCGACATGACGCTGAAGGATATCGAGCGCGTTCTCTACTTCGAAAACTACATCGTCACCGAACCGGGCCTCACCTCGCTGAAGGAGCACCAGCTCCTCTCCGAAGAAGAGTACATGATCGCTGTCGACGAGTTCGGCGAAGACCAGTTCACGGCCATGATCGGCGCTGAAGCCATCTATGACCTGCTGGCCTCGATGGACCTCGAGAAGATCGCCGGCGACCTGCGTTCGGAGCTTGCCGAGACCACCTCGGATCTCAAGCAGAAGAAGCTGATGAAGCGCCTGAAGATCGTCGAGAACTTCATGGAATCCGGCAACCGTCCGGAATGGATGATCATGAAGGTTGTCCCGGTCATCCCGCCGGACCTGCGCCCGCTGGTTCCGCTCGATGGCGGCCGTTTCGCGACGTCGGACCTCAACGATCTGTACCGCCGCGTCATCAACCGTAACAACCGTCTGAAGCGCCTGATCGAACTGCGCGCGCCGGGCATCATCATCCGCAACGAAAAGCGCATGCTGCAGGAATCTGTGGACGCGCTCTTCGACAACGGCCGCCGTGGCCGCGTCATCACCGGCGCCAACAAGCGTCCGCTGAAGTCGCTGTCCGACATGCTCAAGGGCAAGCAGGGCCGCTTCCGTCAGAACCTGCTCGGCAAGCGCGTCGACTATTCCGGCCGTTCGGTTATCGTGACGGGTCCGGAACTGAAGCTGCACCAGTGCGGCCTTCCGAAGAAGATGGCGCTCGAACTGTTCAAGCCGTTCATCTACGCCCGCCTCGACGCCAAGGGTTACTCCTCGACCGTCAAGCAGGCCAAGAAGCTGGTTGAAAAGGAAAAGCCGGAAGTCTGGGATATCCTCGACGAGGTCATCCGCGAGCATCCGGTCCTGTTGAACCGCGCACCGACGCTGCACCGCCTGGGCATCCAAGCCTTCGAACCGATCCTGGTCGAAGGCAAGGCCATCCAGCTGCACCCGCTCGTCTGCACGGCCTTCAACGCCGACTTCGACGGCGACCAGATGGCCGTTCACGTGCCGCTGTCGCTCGAAGCCCAGCTCGAAGCCCGCGTGCTGATGATGTCGACCAACAACATCCTGCACCCGGCAAACGGCGCGCCGATCATCGTTCCGTCGCAGGACATGGTTCTCGGCCTGTACTACTTGTCGATCATGAACCAGAACGAGCCGGGCGAAGGCATGGCCTTCTCCGACCTCGGCGAACTGCATCACGCCCTCGAAAGCAAGGTCGTCACGCTGCACGCCAAGATCAAGGGTCGTTTCAAGACGGTTGACGCCGAAGGCAAGCCGGTTTCGAAGATCTATGACACGACCCCCGGTCGTCTCATCATCGGCGAACTGCTGCCGAAGAATGTCAACGTGCCGTTCGACATCTGCAACCAGGAAATGACCAAGAAGAACATCTCCAAGATGATCGACACGGTCTACCGTCACTGCGGCCAGAAGGACACGGTCATCTTCTGCGACCGCATCATGCAGCTCGGCTTCTCGCATGCCTGCCGCGCCGGTATTTCCTTCGGCAAGGACGACATGGTGATCCCGGCCTCCAAGGCGAAGATCGTCGACGAGACCGAAAGCCTCGTGAAGGAATACGAGCAGCAGTACAATGACGGCCTGATCACCCAGGGCGAAAAGTACAACAAGGTCGTTGATGCCTGGGGCAAGGCGACCGAAAAGGTTGCGGAAGAAATGATGGCCCGCATTAAGGCCGTCGAATTCGACCCGAAGACGAACCGCCAGAAGCCGATGAACTCCATCTACATGATGAGCCACTCGGGTGCCCGCGGTTCACCGAACCAGATGCGTCAGCTCGGCGGCATGCGCGGCCTGATGGCGCGTCCGGATGGTTCGATCATCGAAACGCCGATCATCTCGAACTTCAAGGAAGGCCTGACCGTGAACGAGTACTTCAACTCGACTCACGGCGCCCGCAAGGGTCTCGCAGACACCGCCCTGAAGACGGCCAACTCCGGTTACCTGACGCGTCGTCTCGTTGACGTAGCCCAGGACTGCATCGTCACGCATGTCGATTGCGGCACCGAGAGCGGTCTGACCATGACGGCTATCGTTGACGCCGGTCAGGTCGTGGCCTCCATCGGTCAGCGTATCCTCGGTCGTACGGCGCTCGATGACATCGACAACCCGATCACTGGCGAGAACATCGTCAAGGCGGGCACGATGATCCTCGAAGCCGACGTCATCGAGATCGAAAAGTGCGGCATCCAGTCGGTTCGTATTCGCTCGGCTCTGACCTGCGAAATCCAGACCGGTGTTTGCGGCGTCTGCTACGGTCGCGACCTTGCACGCGGTACCCCTGTCAACATGGGCGAAGCCGTGGGCGTTATCGCTGCCCAGTCGATCGGTGAACCGGGCACCCAGCTCACCATGCGTACCTTCCACCTTGGCGGTACGGCAACGGTGGTCGACAGCTCGTATCTTGAAGCCTCGTACGAGGGTACGGTCCAGCTCAAGAACCGCAACCTGCTGCGCAACTCCGATGGCAACCTCGTTGCCATGGGCCGTAACATGGCGGTCACGATCCTTGACGAACGTGGTGTCGAACGCTCCTCGCAGCGCGTTGCCTATGGTTCGAAGCTGCTCGTGGACGATGGTGACAAGGTCAAGCGCGGTCAGCGTCTGGCTGAATGGGACGCCTATACCCGTCCGATGCTGACGGAAGTCGAAGGTACGGTCGAGTTCGAGGACGTCGTAGACGGTATCTCGGTTCTCGAAAGCGCCGACGAATCCACCGGCATCACCAAGCGTCAGGTTATCGACTGGCGTTCGACGCCGCGCGGTATCGACCTGAAGCCGGCCATCGTCATCAAGGACAAGAACGGCGCGATTGCAAAGCTGTCGCGTGGCGGTGAAGCACGCTTCCTCCTCTCGGTGGATGCGATCCTCTCCGTTGAGCCTGGTTCGAAGGTGAGCCAGGGTGACGTTCTCGCCCGTATCCCGATGGAAAGCGCCAAGACCAAGGACATCACCGGTGGTCTGCCGCGCGTTGCCGAACTGTTCGAAGCCCGTCGTCCGAAGGACCACGCCGTCATCGCCGAGATCGACGGTACGATCCGCTTCGGCCGCGACTACAAGAACAAGCGTCGCATCATCATCGAGCCGTCGGAAGACGGTGTCGAGCCGGTCGAATACCTGATCCCGAAGGGCAAGCCCTTCCATCTTCAGGATGGCGACTATATCGAAAAGGGTGACTACATCCTCGACGGTAACCCGGCACCGCATGACATCCTGGCGATCAAGGGCGTGGAAGCACTTGCTTCCTACCTCGTGAACGAAATCCAGGAAGTCTACCGTCTGCAGGGCGTGGTCATCAACGACAAGCACATCGAAGTGATTGTCCGTCAGATGCTCCAGAAGGTTGAAATCACCGACGCCGGTGACTCGACCTACATCGTCGGTGACAATGTTGACCGGATCGAACTCGAAAACGTCAACGACGCGCTCATCGAAGAAGGCAAGAAGCCTGCTTATGGCGATCCGGTTCTGCTCGGCATCACCAAGGCATCGCTGCAGACCCCGTCCTTCATCTCGGCTGCATCGTTCCAGGAAACGACGAAGGTGCTCACCGAAGCTGCTGTCGCCGGCAAGACCGACGGCCTGCAGGGCCTGAAGGAAAACGTCATCGTCGGCCGTCTCATCCCGGCCGGTACGGGCGGCACGATGACGCAGATCCGCCGCATCGCCACCTCGCGCGACGAGCTCATCCTCGAAGAGCGCAAGAAGGGTTCGGGCGCAGACGAAGCGACCCCGATGCTGCAGAAGATCGCAGCCGAAACGGCTCCGGCTGGCGAATAAGCCGGTCGCGAGACTGAACAATCGAAGAGGCCGCCGGAGCGATCCGGCGGCCTTTCTGCTTCATCTGATGACCGCGATTAAGCCAGTCCGCGTGCCTTTATCCAGTCGACTTCGTCACGGATCGTCTCCGTGACGGGACGGAAGCCGACGCCCAGTTCTCTTGAGGTCTTCTCGTGGTTGAAACGAGAACGCTCAAATTCGTCGCGCATGGTCCGCACCGTCGCCACGCTGAGAAGGGCGGGCTTGCCCGTCAGTCGCGCATTGAATTCCTGCAGGTAGGCAATCGTCCACAGAAGCGCTGCCGGAATGTTTCGCCGGGGTGCCCTGATGCCGGTGACGCCCTCATAGGCCTGCATGACGTCACGCATGTGCATATGGCGACCGGCGGCCAGATAATGCTCTCCGCGGCGTCCCTTTTCCAACGCCGCCAGTATGATGTGGGCGACATCGCGGGCGTCCACGAAGGACACGGTGGACGGCGGAACGCCGGGCAGCGCCTGTTTTAGGAAGTCGACGGTGAACTGCCCCGCCGCCGTCGGCCCCATGTCGCCGGGTCCATGCATCCATCCGGGCATGACGAAGACGCCGAACGTGTCGGGATGCCGGGCGAAGAATGCCTCGACGACCTGATCGGACAAGATCTTGCTGCGGTAGTAATCGTCCGCGTCGTCTTCCCGCCGCTTCATCGTTTCATCGATGAGTGCACCGCGCGGCCCGTTGACCACCGCGATGGAACTCGTGTGAACGAAACGCCGGATGCCAGCGTCATAGGCGGCGTCCAGCAGTGCCTCGGTGCCATCCACATTGATGCGTTTCAAGGCGTCCCAATGCTTGCCGCCGCCATAGCTGTCGCGAAAATAGGCGGCTGTGTGAAAGAGGGCGTCGCAGCCTCTGAGCGCGGTAGCGAATGCGGCCACGTCTTCCATATCGCCCTCGACAATCTCAAGTCCGTCGAGGGTCCCGAACTGTGAAAGCGCCTTGCTTCGCGCGCGGGCAAGGCCACGCACCCTGACACCCTGCTCAAGAAGCAGGTGAACGAGATTGTTGCCGAGCAGTCCGGTCGCGCCGGTGACAAAAACTGTCTGAAGTGCGGGCGACATCGGTTCACTCCCAGCCTTGACCGAGCGCCTGCATGAGTTCGGCGCGGTCATAGAAGACCTCTTCCCGAACCGCATATTTGCCGTCGAACTGGAAGAAGGCGGCAAAGCGGAAGCTGAACGGTCTGCCGTTGGGTTTGATCGCGTGGCCGCCCATGATGAAGGTGCCCTTGAAGGTTCCCGTCAAAAGCGCAGTCATGGCGAGTCGATCCTGCGTCGCGGCAAACGGTTCCATGTCGACGCGGACATCGGGAAAGGCGTCGAAGATCGCCTGCTCGCGGGCCAGTGTCGCGTCGCGCCCGGTCATTGCGCCCATCGGATCCTGGTAGTGAAACTCGGGTGCGAGCAGGGCAGCAAGCTCGTCGAGCTTGCGTGTGTTGAACGCGAGCGTGGCTTTGGTCGTGTAGTCGAGGGGTATCTGCATCGTTTCTCTCCCGGTTGTTGACGGGGAAAAACTAGCGCTGCTTGGTCTTTCGAAAAATGCAGATATATTGCGAATAGTTTTGCAAAAATGCAAAGCCCGGAGGATCTTTTAATGCTCAACTGGGACGATCTCAGGCTGCTGCTGGCTGTGTCCCGGCGGGGAAGCTTTCTGCAGGCGGGCGAAATGCTGGGTGTCGCCGCCTCGACGCTGTCACGTCGCATCACACAGTTTGAAAGCGCTGTCGGCGAGCCGCTGCTCGAGCGCGGAGTCGACGGAGTCCGGCTGACGCCCCGCGGCGCGGCGCTGGTCGAAACGGCAAAGGCTCTCGAATTGGAGCTCGGCAACGATGTCAGAGACCCGAAGGGTGGGCTGTCTGGCTCCGTCACAATCTCGGCAGGTGATGGCTTCGTCGAGATCGCGACCGAGGCGGCCGCCGAGTTCCTTTCGCGCAATCCGGCCTGCACGGTGGATTTTCTGGTCGAGAACGCGCTGGTCAAGGTCGCCCGCGGGGCGGCCGATATTGCCATTCGCACATTGCATCTTGGCGAGCCTTCGCTGATCTACCGCCGCCTCGCATCATTGAGGTTCGGTCTTTTCGCGAGTGGGGTCCATATGCCGGTCACCGGCGCGAACCCGCAGGACGCGCCTATGATCGATCTGCTTCCGCCACTCGATCAGTTGCCGCATCTGCGGGCGGCACGCGCCGCCGGCTTTTCGAGGACTAGGCTTCGGGTCTCAAGCTTTTCGGCGCAGCTGAATGCGGTGCAGGCTGGTGTGGGGTGCGCGGTGCTGCCGCAAACCATGGGTAGGGGACTTGTCCAGCCCTACGGGCCTCTGGACCTGCCGGCATTGGACATCTATCTCGTCACCCGGCCGCAGGCCCTGCAGCAACCCCAGATCCGCGCCTTCACGGACCTGCTGACAAGCGTGTTTCAGGCGAAACTGGCCGAGACACCGGAAGACTGAAGACGCGTCGGATCAGGCGAACCGAATGATCGCCACTTCACCCTCCAGCGCGCCCTGGAAGGCCGAAGCGTGCGGTTCATCTTCCGGGATTTCCGTCAGCGTGCCGATCTGATCGAGATCAGCCTCGATGAAGCCTTCATCGGCAAGCGCGTTGAGCGTCGTGCGTACGGCGGTATCGTCGTCGGGTGCAGTCAGCATGACATGGATGTCGATGCCTTCGCCCTCCTTGATATAGGCCTTGCCGATGATGATGAAGACGAGCGGCAGGTCGGCGATATTGTCGTTGTCCGGAGTGGTGGTCATGGAATGCCTCGTGGGTAGGGCGTCGAAACGATCGCCATGGAGAAGGAATCGGCGATCTGTGACCGCTTCAAGGGGTTAAGCGATTCTTAAACGCTAGCGGCGCCGAAACATAAGGTTTTTTGCCGGAGGAGGGGCCAAAATGCTCATAAGGACATCCAAACCCCCGCGTTTCAGGGCTTTGAGGGACGCTCCCACCAAGAATTTTGCGTGGATGGCCTTGACTGTGACCCCTTAAGACAGTAAACGCCACGCCATCAGAGCCGATGTGAGGTTGGCTGTTTCGGAATGACTCGTTCTGGATGACACCTCAAACAAGGCCCTTATATCGCACGCGAAGCATTGATTGCAGCATGCAAGACGTCGCAAGGCGTCCTCTGCTTTATCGAGGGCTTTCTCCTTTCTAAGAGGGGGAATAGCCCTGATTTTGCGCATTGATGGGACCCGTGTAAACGCCCGAGAGGGTAACGAGACAAGACTTAAAGGGATGGGTATATGCCTACCGTAAACCAGCTGATCCGCAAGCCCCGTCAGGCACAGGTAAAGCGCAACAAGGTTCCCGCTCTTCAGCAGAACCCGCAGAAGCGCGGCGTTTGCACCCGCGTTTACACGACGACCCCGAAGAAGCCGAACTCGGCTCTGCGTAAGGTTGCCAAGATTCGCCTGACGAACGGCTTCGAAGTCATCGGCTACATCCCCGGTGAAGGCCACAACCTTCAGGAACACTCCGTCGTGATGATCCGCGGCGGCCGCGTAAAGGACTTGCCGGGTGTGCGTTACCACATCATCCGCGGCGTTCTCGATACGCAGGGTGTCAAGAACCGCAAGCAGCGCCGTTCGAAGTACGGTGCGAAGCGTCCGAAGTAAGAGTTCCATGGGTCGGCGGGCTAGTCCCGCCATCGGCCGTTAAAACAGTTGAGAGACGAATAATATGTCCCGTCGCCACAGAGCAGAAAAGCGTGAGATCAACCCCGATCCGAAGTTCGGTGATCTCGTCGTTACGAAGTTCATGAATGCCATCATGCTTGACGGCAAGAAGTCTGTAGCCGAAACCATCGTTTATGGCGCCTTCGATGCCGTTGAGGGCAAGTCGAAGCAGGAGCCGTTGACGGTTTTCCATCAGGCACTCGACAACATCGCTCCGCACGTCGAAGTTCGTTCGCGTCGCGTCGGTGGTGCAACGTACCAGGTTCCGGTCGACGTTCGTCCGGAGCGCCGTCAGGCCCTCGCCATCCGTTGGCTGATCACTGCTGCCCGCAAGCGCAATGAAACGACGATGGTTGACCGCCTCTGCGGCGAACTTCTCGATGCCTCGAACAACCGTGGTTCGGCCGTCAAGAAGCGCGAAGACACCCACAAGATGGCTGACGCGAACCGCGCGTTCTCGCACTATCGCTGGTAATCTCGACAAGGAAGGCAGACCACCATGGCCCGCGAATATAAAATCGAAGACTACCGCAATTTCGGTATCATGGCGCATATCGACGCCGGTAAGACGACGACGACCGAGCGCATCCTGTACTACACCGGTAAGTCCCACAAGATCGGCGAAGTCCATGACGGCGCTGCTACCATGGACTGGATGGAGCAGGAACAGGAACGCGGCATCACGATCACGTCTGCTGCGACCACGACCTTCTGGAAGGGCCGTGACGGCAAGACCCGCCGCTTCAACATCATCGACACCCCCGGCCACGTTGACTTCACCATCGAAGTCGAGCGTTCGCTGCGCGTGCTCGACGGTGCGATTGCCCTTCTCGATGCCAACGCCGGCGTAGAGCCGCAGACGGAAACCGTCTGGCGTCAGGCTGAGAAGTACAACGTTCCGCGCATGATCTTCTGCAACAAGATGGACAAGACCGGCGCTGACTTCTACCGTTCGGTAGAAATGATCAAGACGCGTCTTGGTGCCACCGCTGTTGTCATGCAGCTCCCGATCGGCGCTGAAAACGACTTCGTCGGCGTTGTCGACCTCATCGAGATGAACGCTCTCGTATGGCGCGATGAATCGCTCGGCGCACAGTGGGATGTCGTTGAAATCCCGGCTGACCTGAAGGCTAAGGCTGAAGAATATCGCGAAAAGCTGATCGAGACGGTTGTCGAGATCGACGAAGAGGCGATGGAAGCCTATCTCGAAGGCAATCTGCCCGACAACGACAAGATCCGCGAACTCGTTCGTCGCGGCACGATCGACGTCAAGTTCCACCCGATGTTCTGCGGCACTGCCTTCAAGAACAAGGGCGTTCAGCCGCTTCTCGACGCCGTTGTCGACTACCTGCCGTCGCCGCTCGACATTCCGGCGATCAAGGGCATCGACTTCAAGACGGAAGCTGAAATCGAGCGTCACGCCGACGACAGCGAGCCGCTTTCCATGCTCGCGTTCAAGATCATGAACGACCCCTTCGTCGGTTCGCTCACCTTCGCACGCATCTATTCGGGCAAGCTCGAAAAGGGCGTCTCGGTTCTGAACACGGTCAAGGACAAGCGCGAGCGCGTCGGCCGCATGCTGCAGATGCACTCGAACAGCCGCGAAGACATCGAAGAGGCCTTTGCAGGCGACATCGTTGCTCTGGCTGGCCTGAAGGAAACGACGACGGGCGACACGCTCTGCGATCCGCTGAAGCCGGTTATCCTCGAGCGTATGGAATTCCCGGAGCCGGTTATTCAGATCGCGATCGAGCCGAAGTCCAAGGGCGACCAGGAAAAGATGGGCCTCGCGCTCAACCGCCTGGCTGCTGAAGACCCGTCCTTCCGCGTCAAGACCGACCAGGAATCCGGCCAGACGATCATCGCCGGCATGGGCGAACTTCACCTCGACATCATCGTCGACCGTATGCGTCGCGAGTTCAAGGTTGAAGCCAACGTCGGTGCTCCGCAGGTTGCCTACCGCGAAACCATCACGCGTCAGACCGAAGAAGACTACACGCACAAGAAGCAGACCGGTGGTACCGGCCAGTTCGCCCGCGTCAAGCTCGTCTTCGAACCGAACCCGGATGGCGAAGATTTCGTCTTCGAATCCAAGATCGTCGGCGGTGCTGTTCCGAAGGAATACATCCCTGGCGTTCAGAAGGGTATCGAAAGCGTTCTGTCTTCCGGTCCGCTCGCTGGCTTCCCGATGCTCGGCGTCAAGGCTACCCTCATCGACGGCGCCTTCCACGACGTTGACTCCTCGGTTCTGGCGTTCGAAATCGCTTCCCGCGCCTGCTTCCGCGAAGCCGCGAAGAAGGCCGGTGCTCAGCTGCTCGAGCCGATGATGAAGGTCGAAGTCGTCACGCCGGAAGACTATGTCGGCGACGTGATCGGCGACCTGAACTCCCGTCGTGGCCAGATCCAGGGCCAGGAACAGCGCGGCATCGCGATCGTCATCCAGGCACATGTGCCGCTGGCGAACATGTTCAAGTACGTCGACAACCTGCGCTCGATGTCTCAGGGCCGCGCTCAGTACTCGATGGTCTTCGATCACTACGCGCCGGTTCCGTCGAACGTCGCACAGGAAATCCAGGCAAAGTATTCCGGTCAGAAGTGACCGGAATACAACCGAACCTTTTTTGAATTGATGTCCCCGGACGGGGACCAGGAATGGAGAGCCGGAAATGGCAAAAGGTAAATTCGAGCGCAATAAGCCGCACGTCAACATTGGCACGATCGGTCACGTTGACCATGGCAAGACGTCTCTGACGGCTGCGATCACGAAGTATTTCGGCGAGTTCAAGGCGTATGACCAGATCGACGCCGCTCCGGAAGAAAAGGCACGCGGCATCACCATCTCGACGGCCCACGTCGAGTATGAGACTGCCAACCGTCACTACGCTCACGTTGACTGCCCCGGCCACGCCGACTACGTCAAGAACATGATCACCGGTGCTGCCCAGATGGACGGCGCGATCCTGGTTTGCTCGGCTGCCGACGGCCCGATGCCGCAGACGCGCGAACACATCCTGCTCGCTCGCCAGGTTGGCGTTCCGGCCATCGTTGTCTTCCTCAACAAGGTTGACCAGGTTGACGACGCTGAACTCCTGGAACTCGTCGAACTCGAAGTTCGCGAACTCCTGTCGTCCTACGACTTCCCGGGCGACGATATCCCGATCGTCAAGGGCTCGGCTCTTGCTGCTCTCGAAGACTCGAACAAGACGATCGGCGAAGACGCGATCCGCGAGCTGATGGCTCAGGTTGACGCCTACATCCCGACGCCGGAACGTCCGATCGACCAGCCGTTCCTGATGCCGATCGAAGACGTGTTCTCGATCTCGGGCCGTGGTACGGTTGTGACGGGTCGCGTTGAGCGCGGTATCGTCAAGGTCGGCGAAGAAATCGAAATCGTCGGCATCCGTCCGACGACGAAGACGACCTGCACGGGCGTTGAAATGTTCCGCAAGCTGCTCGACCAGGGCCAGGCAGGCGACAACATCGGCGCACTGCTGCGCGGCGTTGACCGTAACGGCGTTGAGCGTGGCCAGATTCTCTGCAAGCCGGGTTCGGTCAAGCCGCACAAGAAGTTCAAGGCCGAAGCCTACATCCTGACGAAGGAAGAAGGCGGCCGTCATACGCCGTTCTTCACGAACTATCGTCCGCAGTTCTACTTCCGCACGACGGACGTGACGGGCATCGTGACGCTTCCGGAAGGCACGGAAATGGTTATGCCTGGCGACAACGTCACCGTTGACGTCGAGCTGATCGTTCCGATCGCGATGGAAGAAAAGCTGCGCTTCGCGATCCGCGAAGGCGGCCGCACCGTCGGCGCCGGCATCGTCGCTTCGATCGTCGAGTAATTCGATAATCGACTAATCGGCTTGGGGCAGGGGCTCTGAAGGGTCCCTGTCTCGCTTTAGGTAAGAACAAACGATTCAAAACAGTCCTGCCAGGCGGGACATGTTGAACAAGGACGAAACGAATGAACGGCCAGAATATCCGCATCCGCCTGAAGGCGTTTGATCACCGGATCCTCGATGCCTCCACGCGCGAGATCGTGTCGACCGCCAAGCGCACCGGCGCTTCGGTACGCGGTCCGGTTCCGCTGCCGACCCGCATCGAAAAGTTCACTGTCAACCGGTCGCCCCACGTTGACAAGAAGAGCCGCGAGCAGTTCGAGATGCGCACGCACAAGCGCCTCCTCGACATCGTGGACCCGACCCCCCAGACGGTTGACGCGCTGATGAAGCTCGATCTCGCCGCCGGTGTGGACGTAGAGATCAAGCTGTAAAAAGCTGAAAGTCCGGCGCAAGCCGAAACAACAAGGAAGGTACGTGGCAGCAATGCCAACGTCTTCTAGAAACGGGAAACCAAAGGACATCATGTCCGGATGGAATCCTTAAACAAGAGGCAAGAAGGGGCCTAGCGCTCCTAAAGGACTCTCAAAAGGAATGAACCTATGCGTTCAGGTGTGATTGCACAGAAAGTGGGAATGACACGCGTCTACAACGATGCGGGTGAGCATATCCCGGTAACAGTATTGCGGCTGGAGAACTGCCAGGTGGTAGCCCAGCGCACGGAAGACAAGAACGGCTACACGGCTGTTCAGCTCGGCGCCGGCTCCTCGAAGGTGAAGAACACCTCGAAGGCCATGCGTGGCAACTTTGCTGCCGCAAGCGTTGAGCCGAAGGCGAAGCTCGCCGAGTTCCGCGTCTCCGCCGACAACCTCATCGAAGTCGGCAGCGAGATCGTTGCTTCGCACTTCGTTGCTGGCCAGCTCGTCGACGTCACCGGCACGACCCAGGGTAAGGGTTTCGCCGGCGCCATCAAGCGCCACAACTTCGGCGGTCTGCGTGCAACGCACGGCGTTTCCGTTTCGCACCGTTCGCACGGTTCGACGGGTAACAACCAGGACCCGGGCAAGGTCTGGAAGGGCAAGCGCATGGCTGGTCACATGGGCCAGACGCGCGTCACCACCCAGAACCTGGAAGTCGTTTCGACTGACGAAGCCCGTGGCCTCATCCTCGTCAAGGGTGCGGTTCCCGGTTCCAAGGGCGCATGGATCCTCGTTCGCGATGCAGTGAAGTCCGGTGCGCCGGAAGCTGCTCCGCGTCCGGCTGGCGTCCGCGCCGCAGAAGCTAAGTAAGGGAGCCCAGATTATGGATCTGACCGTCAAAACCCTCGAGGGCAAGGACGCAGGGAAGGTCTCCCTTTCCGACGCAATCTTCGGTCTCGAAGTCCGTGAGGACATCATTGCTCGCATGGTGCGCTACCAGCTCGCTGCCAAGCGCCAGGGCACCCATCAGTCTCTGACCCGCGGCGAAGTTTCCCGCACGGGTGCAAAGATGTTCAAGCAGAAGGGTACGGGCCGCGCCCGCCATCACTCTGCACGCGCTCCGCAGTTCCGCGGCGGTGGTAAGGCTCATGGTCCGGTTTCCCGCGACCATTCCTACGACCTGCCGAAGAAGGTCCGCGCTCTGGCCCTGCGCCATGCGCTGTCCGCCAAGGCGAAGGCTGAAGAGCTGATCATCGTTGACAACCTGGTTGCCAACGAAGCCAAGACCAAGGCTCTTGCCGGTGCATTCGCCGGCCTCGGCCTGACCAACGCTCTCATCATCGGTGGCGCCGAGCTTGACGCAAACTTCAAGCTGGCCGCTCAGAACATCCCGAATATCGATGTTCTTCCGGTTCAGGGCATCAACGTTTATGACATCCTGCGCCGCGGCAAGCTCGTGCTTTCCAAGGCTGCGGTTGAAGCTCTGGAGGAGCGGTTCAAATGACTGATCTTCGCCACTACGATGTGATCCGTACTCCTGTGATCACGGAAAAGTCGACGCTGGTTTCCGAACAGAACCAGGTTGTATTCAACGTCGCCAAGGACGCCTCGAAGCCTGAAATCAAGGCTGCAGTCGAAGCGCTCTTCGGTGTGAAGGTCAAGGCTGTGAACACGCTGGTCCGCAAGGGCAAGACGAAGCGTTTCCGTGGCTTTGCCGGCAAGCAGTCGGACGTCAAGAAGGCCGTCGTCACGCTCGTTGACGGTCAGTCCATCGACGTCTCCACCGGACTGTGAGGGTAAACGACAATGGCATTGAAGAATTACAACCCCACGACCCCGAGCCAGCGTCAGCTGGTCATCGTGGACCGTTCCGGCCTCTACAAGGGCAAGCCGGTCAAGTCGCTGACGGAAGGTCTGACCTCCAAGGGCGGCCGCAACAACATGGGACGCATCACCGTGCGCTTCCAGGGCGGTGGTCACAAGCGGTCCTACCGTCTCGTCGACTTCAAGCGTCGCAAGTTCGACGTTGAAGGCACCGTTGCGCGTCTCGAGTATGACCCGAACCGCACCGCCTTCATCGCTCTGATCAACTACGCTGACGGCGAACAGGCCTACATCCTCGCTCCGCAGCGTATCGCTGAAGGCGACAAGGTCATCGCTTCCGACAAGGCAGTGGACGTGAAGCCCGGCAACACCATGCCGCTTCAGTACATCCCGGTCGGCACGATCATCCACAACGTCGAATTGAAGCCCGGCAAGGGCGGTCAGGTCGCCCGTTCGGCTGGCGCTTACGCCCAGCTCGTCGGCCGCGACCAGGGCATGGCGATCCTGCGTCTGAACTCGGGCGAACAGCGCCTCGTTCATGCGACCTGCCTCGCCACGATCGGCGCAGTGTCCAACCCGGACCACGGCAACATCAACGACGGCAAGGCCGGTCGTTCGCGTTGGCGCGGCAAGCGTCCGCACGTTCGCGGCGTCGTCATGAACCCGGTCGACCACCCGCACGGTGGTGGTGAAGGCCGCACGTCGGGTGGTCGCCATCCGGTGACCCCGTGGGGCAAGCCCACCAAGGGCAAGCGCACCCGTTCGAACAAGTCGACCGACAAGTTCATCATGCGCTCGCGCCACCAGAAGAAGAAGTAAGAGAGGTAGTCATAATGGCTCGTTCAGTTTGGAAAGGCCCGTTTGTTGACGGCTATCTTCTCAAGAAGGCTGAGAAGGTCCGCGAAGGCGGTCGTGCGGAAGTGATCAAGATCTGGAGCCGTCGCTCCACGATCCTGCCGCAGTTCGTTGGTCTGACGTTTGGCGTCTACAACGGCAGCAAGCATATCCCGGTTGCTGTCAATGAAGACATGGTCGGCCACAAGTTCGGTGAATTCGCTCCGACCCGTACCTACTACGGTCACGGCGCGGACAAGAAGGCGAAGAGGAAGTAATCATGGGTAAGGCTAAGACCGAACGCCGGCTTGCCGACAACGAAGCGCAGGCAATTGCCCGCACGCTTCGCGTAAGCCCTCAGAAGCTCAACCTTGTTGCCGCGACCATTCGCGGCAAGAAGGTCGACAAGGCTCTCGCCGAGCTTGAATTCTCGCGCAAGCGCATTGCCGCCCAGGTCAAGAAGACCCTGGAATCGGCGATCGCAAACGCTGAAAACAACCACGATCTCGACGTCGACTCGCTCGTTGTCGCAGAGGCTTATGTTGGCAAGTCGATCGTCATGAAGCGTTTCCACGCTCGTGGCCGCGGCCGTGCATCGCGTATCGAAAAGCCCTTCGCGCACCTGACGATCATCGTTCGGGAAGTTGAACAAGGGGAGGCCGCATAATGGGCCAGAAGATTAATCCGATCGGCTTCCGCCTCGGCATCAACCGTACCTGGGACAGCCGTTGGTTCGCCGACAACGCCGAATACGGCCAGCTGCTTCATGAAGACCTGGCCATCCGCGCCTACCTCATGGAAGAGCTCAAGGCTGCCGGCATCGCCAAGGTGGTCATCGAGCGTCCGCACAAGAAGTGCCGCGTCACGATCCACTCGGCTCGTCCGGGCCTGATCATCGGCAAGAAGGGCGCAGACATCGAGAAGCTTCGCAAGAAGATCTCGACGATGACGAACTCCGAAACGCACCTCAACATCGTTGAAGTGCGCAAGCCGGAAATCGACTCGACGCTCGTCGCCCAGTCGATCGCCCAGCAGCTCGAGCGCCGCGTGGCTTTCCGCCGTGCGATGAAGCGTGCCGTTCAGTCGGCCATGCGTCTCGGCGCCGAGGGCATCAAGATCACCTGCGCCGGCCGTCTCGGCGGCGCAGAAATCGCACGCACCGAGTGGTATCGCGAAGGTCGCGTTCCGCTTCACACGCTCCGCGCCGACATCGACTACGGTGTAGCCGAAGCTGAAACCGCGTTTGGCATCTGCGGCATCAAGGTCTGGATCTTCAAGGGCGAAATCCTTGAACACGACCCGATGGCCTCTGAGCGCCGCGCAACCGAAGGCGACGCGCAAGGGTCGAACAACCGTGAACGTGGTGAGCGTAACGAGCGCCGCCGCGAGAACGCTTGATCTACGCTGGCGAAAGATAAGCTCGGAGAAGTAAGAAAATGTTGCAGCCAAAGCGTACAAAATACCGCAAGCAGTTCAAGGGCCGCATCCATGGCGTTGCCAAGGGCGGTTTTGACCTGGCTTTCGGAGAATTCGGCCTGAAGTCGCAGGAGCCGAACCGCGTGAATGCTCGCGAGATCGAAGCGGCCCGCCGCGCGATCACGCGTTACATGAAGCGCGCCGGCCGCGTATGGATCCGCGTATTCCCTGACGTTCCGGTCACCAAGAAGCCGACCGAAGTCCGCATGGGTAAGGGTAAGGGTTCGGTTGAATACTGGGCAGCCAAGGTCAAGCCTGGCCGGATCATGTTCGAAATTGATGGTGTCAGCGAAGAAATCGCCCGCGAGGCGCTTCGTCTCGGCGCCGCCAAGCTCTCTGTCAAGACGCGCTTCGTGCAGCGTATTGCAGAGTAAGGAGTGACTGAGATGAAAGCTTCCGACGTCCGCTCGATGAGCGCCGATCAGTTGAACGATGAGCTTGCCAAGCTGAAGAAGGAGCAGTTCAACCTGCGCTTCCAGAAGGCAACCGGCCAGCTCGAGAAAGCAGCCCGCGTGAAGGAAGTCCGCAAGGACATCGCACGCATCAAGACCATTGCGGCCCAAAAGGCAGCAGAAGCCAAGGCTTGAAGGATACAATAATATGCCGAAACGCATTCTGCAGGGCACCGTAGTCAGCGATAAGAACGACAAGACCGTTGTCGTTCGCGTCGAACGCCGTTTTGCCCATCCCCTGCTTCAGAAGACCGTTCGCCGGTCCAAGAAGTACAAGGCGCATGACGAAACCAACCAGTACAAGGTCGGCGACGTCGTTTCCATCGAGGAATGCGCACCGATTTCGAAAGACAAGCGCTGGACGGTTGTTGCCGCCCAGTAATTAACGGAGTTTTGGGGCAGGGGCCTTGCCTTTGTCCCAGAAATCTGTATGAAGCAGCCATTGGCGTGAGGGACGCTGGAATCAGCGTCCTTTTGCTTTACGCGCTCGGCAGGTCCTTGATTGGATACCACCTTGCAAAAGATCCTTCCGCGCGAAAAACATCCGGGCGTGTTCCCGAAAGCTGGTTTCGGTTTTCGGTCTGAGAACATGCCGCTTTGAATGTGTCCATAAGCTGGAATAGGGGCTTCCCTGGAGGCCAACCGTTCCGGTCAATAATAGAAGGCGACCTGACATGATTCAGATGCAGACTAACCTCGACGTTGCCGACAATTCCGGCGCACGTCGTGTCATGTGCATCAAGGTGCTGGGCGGCTCCAAGCGCAAGTACGCTTCCATCGGCGACATCATTGTCGTTTCGATCAAGGAAGCCATTCCGCGCGGCCGCGTCAAGAAGGGTGATGTGATGAAGGCGGTTGTCGTGCGCACCGCCAAGGACATCCGTCGTCCGGACGGCAGCGTCATCCGCTTCGATAACAACGCAGCCGTTCTTATCGACAACAAGAAAGAGCCGATCGGCACCCGTATCTTCGGACCGGTTCCGCGCGAACTTCGCGCCAAGAACCACATGAAGATCATCTCGCTGGCTCCGGAAGTGCTGTAAGGAGCTGACCGATGCAAAAGATTCGTAAAGGCGACAAGGTTGTCGTTCTGACCGGCAAGGACAAGGGCAAGTCTGGCGAAGTCGTCAGCGTCAGCCCGAAGGAAAACCGCGCGGTCGTCCGTGGCGTCAACGTTGTTGTTCGTCACCAGAAGCAGACGCAGACCCAGGAAGCTGGTCTCGTCCGTAAGGAGGCCTCCATCGACCTCTCCAACCTCGCGATCGCCGACCCCAAGGACGGCAAGCCGACCCGCGTCGGTTTCAAGATCGAAGGCGACAAGAAGGTTCGCGTGGCCAAGCGTTCGGGAGTTGTGATCGATGGCTGAGACCAAGTACGAGCCCCGGCTCAAGAAGGACTACGTTGAGCGTATCCGCAAGGCGATGCAGGAGCAGTTCTCCTACGCCAACGAGATGCAGATTCCGAAGCTCGACAAGATCGTCATCAACATGGGCGTGGGTGAGGCAACTGCCGACTCCAAGAAGCCCACGGTTGCTGCCGCCGACCTCACGGCGATCGCCGGCCAGAAGGCTGTCGTGACCCGCGCCCGCAACTCGATTGCAGGCTTCAAGGTTCGTGAGAATATGCCGATCGGCGCAAAGGTCACCCTGCGCGGCGCTCGCATGTATGAATTCCTTGACCGTCTCGTGAACATCGCTCTTCCGCGCGTTCGCGACTTTAGGGGCCTGAACCCGAAGAGCTTTGACGGCCGTGGCAACTTCGCCATGGGCATCAAGGAGCACATTGTGTTCCCTGAAATCAACTACGACAAGGTTGATCAGATGTGGGGCATGGACATCATCGTTTGTACGACGGCTACCAAGGACGACGAAGCACGGGCTCTTCTGAAAGAGTTCAACTTCCCGTTCCGCGCGTAATCGTTACGGCAAGCGTTTAGAAGGAAGCACAAAATGGCGAAAGTCAGCGCAGTCGAAAAGAACAAGCGCCGCCGCAAGCTGGTAGCCGGTCAGGCTAACAAGCGCGCCGCGCTCAAGGCTGTGATCATGAACCAGGAACTGCCCATCGAGGAGCGGTTCAAGGCAACCCTGAAGCTTGCGGCTCTGCCGCGCAATGGCTCCAAGACCCGCATCCGTAACCGTTGCGAAGTCACCGGCCGTCCGCGCGCTTACTACCGTAAGCTCAAGATGTCGCGTATCGCGCTCCGTGAACTTGGCAACTTCGGCTCCGTGCCGGGCCTCGTCAAGTCGAGCTGGTAAGAGGGAGACAGGCAAATGACGATGACTGATCCTCTGGGTGATATGCTCACACGTATCCGCAACGGCGTATCCCGCCGCAAGTCCTCCGTAACGACGCCGGCTTCCAAGCTGCGCGCTCGCGTGCTGGATGTCCTGCAGGCTGAAGGCTACATCCGCGGCTACTCCGAAGTGACGTTCGACAACGGCAAGACCGAACTGTCGATCGAACTGAAGTACTACGAAGGCGCGTCCGTGATCCGTGAGATCGCCCGCGTTTCCAAGCCGGGCCGCCGGGTTTATGTCTCGGTCAAGTCCATTCCGCAGGTCGCGAACGGCCTCGGCATCACCATCCTTTCGACTCCGAAGGGTGTGATGGCCGATCACCAGGCTCGCGAACAGAATGTTGGTGGCGAGGTTCTCTGCTCGGTCTTCTAAGACTGAGCAGGATCTCCATAACGAACAGACAGGTTTGAAAAAATGTCTCGTATCGGTAAAAAGCCCGTTCCGGTCCCTGCAGGTGTGACGGCTTCTGTCGAAGGACAGAAGGTTTCCGCAAAGGGCCCCAAGGGCGAGCTCCACTTCGTCGTCAATGACGAAGTTCTCGTAAAGTTGGAAGACAACGCGGTCGTGGTTACGCCTGCGACGCAGTCGAAGGACGCTCGGTCCAAGTGGGGCATGTCCCGCACGATGATCGAGAACATCTTCAAGGGCGTCAAGGACGGCTACGAGCGCAAGCTCGAAATCAACGGCGTCGGTTACCGCGCAGCGCTTCAGGGCAAGAACCTGCAGCTCGCGCTCGGCTTCTCGCACGACGTGATCTATGAGCCGCCGCAGGGCATCACCATTGCCGTTCCGAAGCCGACGGAAATCGTCGTCACCGGCATCGACAAGCAGATTGTCGGCCAGGTCGCTGCAGAAATCCGCGAATATCGTGGCCCCGAACCCTACAAGGGCAAGGGCGTCAAGTACGCTGGTGAACGCATCGTCCGCAAGGAAGGCAAGAAGAAGTAAGGATAACGCGATATGGCTAGCAGGAAAGAAACTCTTGTGCGTCGCGCCAGCCGCGTTCGCCGTCAGCTCAAGAAGGTGGCCAATGGCCGCGCGCGGCTCTCCGTACACCGCACTTCGAAGAACATCTACGCCCAGATCATCGATGACGTTGCCGGCCGCACGCTGGCAGCTGCATCGACCCTCGACACCGGCCTCAAGTCTTCGCTGAAGACCGGCGCCGATGTTGCTGCCGCCGCCGCCGTTGGCAAGCTCGTCGCCGAGCGTGCTGCTGCTGCAGGCGTCAAGTCGGTCGTCTTCGATCGTGGCGCGTTCCTCTACCACGGCCGCGTCAAGGCGCTCGCCGAGGCAGCCCGCGAAGGCGGTCTGGAGTTTTAAGTTCGGATCCGGGGCTTTCGAGCCCCGGTTTCCATTATCAGGTTTCGTGCCTGATTTCGCCGGATCGGCTTGCACCTCAAAAGAGGGCAGGGCGGTCCATCATTGTTTGCCGATTGCACCCGGAAAAGAAAAAGGAAAAGGACAATGGCACAGAAAGAACGTGCACCGCGCGAAGAGCGTCAGGGCCGTGAAGAGCGCGACAGCGAATTTGTCGACAAGCTCGTAGCAATCAACCGCGTCGCCAAGGTGGTCAAGGGTGGCCGTCGTTTCGGCTTCGCAGCACTCGTCGTCGTCGGCGACCAGAAGGGCCGCGTCGGCTTTGGTCACGGCAAGGCTCGTGAAGTGCCGGAAGCGATCCGCAAGGCTACCGAATCCGCCAAGCGCGACCTGATCTTCGTTCCGCTGCGCGATGGCCGCACGCTGCACCACGACGTGCACGGCCGCCACGGCGCCGGCAAGGTTCTGCTCCGCTCGGCCAAGGCCGGTACGGGCATCATCGCAGGCGGCCCGATGCGCGCCGTTTTCGAAACGCTCGGCATGCATGACGTCGTCGCCAAGTCGACCGGTTCGTCGAACCCCTACAACATGGTTCGCGCAACCTTCGACGCCCTCAAGCATCAGGTTCACCCGAAGGACATCGCAGCTCAGCGCGGCATCAAGTATGCAACGCTTCAGGCTCGCCGTGCTGCCTCGGGCGCTTCCTCTGAAGAATAAGGGGACATGATCCATGGCTAAGAAAGCAACCGCTGCCGCCAAGAAGACCCTGATCGTGGAACAGATCGGCTCGCCGATCCGTCGCCCCGACGTTCAGCAGAGAACGCTGATCGGTCTCGGCCTCAACAAGATGCACCGTCGTCGTGAACTGGAAGACACCCCTTCCGTTCGTGGCATGATCCGTGCCGTCAGCCACCTCGTTCGCATCGTCGAAGAGAAGTAAGACGGGGAGACCAAGATGAAACTCAACGAAATCAAGGACAACGAAGGCGCTATGCCTTCGAAGAAGCGCCTGGGCCGCGGTATCGGCTCCGGCAAGGGCAAGACCGGTGGTCGCGGCGTCAAGGGTCAGAAGGCTCGTTCGGGCGTTGCCATCAACGGCTTCGAAGGCGGCCAGATGCCCATCTACCGCCGTCTGCCGAAGCGCGGCTTCAACAACATCTTCGCGGCTGAATACGTCACCGTCTCGGTTGGCCGTATCCAGGCAGCGATCGATGCCAAGAAGCTCGACGCCAAGAAGACGATCGATGCTGCTGCCCTCGTGGCTGCCGGCGTCCTCCGCCGCGCCAAGGACGGCGTCCGCGTTCTGTCGGACGGCGAACTGAAGGCCAAGGTCGAACTCGAAGTGAGCGGCATCTCCAAGGCTGCAGCTGAAAAGATCGAGAAGGCAGGCGGTTCGGTCAAGATTCTCGGCGAAGCTGCCGCAGAATAATCATTGAAATTTGATCGCCCGGTGTCTTCACACCGGGCGATTTTGCTTCCATATGAAAGCCTCGCGGTCTCGGCGTCGTTTCTTCGACGGACGAGGCAAACCAGAGCGCGGGTGAGGCATCGGCGGCGGATTGTCGCATGGAGGCCTGCGTTTCGACCGGGCCGGTTTATAAATGCGCTTTTTCGTTTGACATCTGCCCGAAACAATTGAATTCAAAGCGTGCCTGTGGCGGGAAGCCTGGGCGTGTGGGAACTGGGTTTTCGCCGACATGCCGCTGATCAGCGGGGAGGGGTGAAGGCCTCGCGGAGAAATAGATGGCTTCTGCAGCGGAACAATTGGCTTCAAACCTGAATTTTTCGACCTTCGCCAAGGCTGAAGATCTGAAAAAGCGACTCTGGTTTACCCTCGGTGCGCTCCTGGTGTACCGACTCGGCACCTACATTCCGCTTCCGGGCCTCAACCCCGATGCCTTTGCCAATGCCTTCAAGGGCCAGTCTGGTGGTATCCTTGGCCTGTTCAACATGTTTTCGGGCGGCGCGGTATCCCGCATGGCGATCTTCGCCCTCGGCATCATGCCGTATATCTCGGCCTCGATCATTGTTCAGCTGATGACCTCCGTCGTGCCTGCGCTCGAAAACCTCAAGAAGGAAGGCGAGCAGGGCCGCAAGATCATCAACCAGTATACACGCTATGGAACAGTGCTGCTCGGCGCCCTGCAGGCCTATGGCATCGCGGTCGGCCTCGAGCATTCCAACGGCGTTGTCGCGGATCCGGGCTGGTTCTTCCGCATTTCGACGGTGGTCACGCTGCTCGGCGGCACGATGTTCCTGATGTGGCTGGGCGAGCAGATCACCTCGCGCGGCATCGGCAATGGTATCTCGTTGATCATCTTCTCGGGCATCGTCGCAAACCTTCCGCATGCGCTGGCCGGAACACTGGAACTTGGCCGCACTGGTGCCCTGTCGACCGGCGTGATTCTTGCGGTCCTGATCGTTGCCGTCGTCGTCATCGCTTTCATCGTCTTCATGGAACGCGCGCAGCGCCGGCTTTTGATCCAGTATCCGAAGCGTCAGGTGGGCAACCGCATGTTCCAGGGCGATACGTCTCACCTTCCTCTGAAGCTGAACACCGCCGGCGTTATCCCTGCGATCTTCGCCTCGTCGCTCCTTCTGCTTCCGGCAACGCTCGCAGGGTTCTCCAATGCGTCCAACCTGCCGTCCTGGGCAACGACAGCTATTGCTGCCCTGGGGCATGGACAGCCGCTCTATATGGTCGCCTATGCGGCGCTCATCGCATTCTTCTCGTTCTTCTATACCGCAATCGTCTTCAACCCGACCGATACGGCGGACAACCTCAAGAAGCACGGTGGTTTCATTCCCGGTTATCGCCCTGGCGAGAGAACCGCGCAGTATATCGACTACGTTCTGACACGCATCACCGTCATCGGTGCGATCTACATGGTGCTGGTCTGCATCCTGCCGGAAATTCTCATCGCTGAGACAGGCGTGCCCTTCTACCTTGGTGGTACATCGCTTTTGATTGTTGTCAGCGTAACCCTCGATACGGTAGCACAGATTCAAGGTCATCTTATTGCACAACAGTATGAGGGCCTGATCAAGAAGTCGAAGCTCCGTGGAGGAAAGAGGGGAAAATGAGACTGATTCTGATAGGCCCGCCGGGCGCTGGCAAGGGAACCCAGGCTCAGCGGATCGTGGAGAAGCATGGTATTCCTCAGCTTTCCACGGGTGATATGCTGCGCGCCGCCGTCAAGGCGGGCACGGACGTCGGCAAGCGCGCGAAGGCGCTGATGGATGCAGGATCGCTGGTCAATGACGACGTGGTCATAGGCATCGTGTCCGAACGCATCGATCAGCCGGATTGCGCAAAGGGATTCATTCTCGACGGCTTTCCCCGGACCCTCGTGCAGGCCGATGCCACGGAAAAGATGCTGGCCTCGAAGGGCATGAAGCTCGATGTGGTCATCGAGATGCAGGTCGACGACAGTGTGCTCGTCGATCGCGTTTCCGGCCGCTACACCTGCGCCAACTGTGGCACCGGTTATCACGATCGCCTGCAGAAGCCCAAGGTTGAAGGTGTCTGCGACAAGTGCGGCTCGACCGAGTTCAAGCGCCGTCCCGACGACAACGCCGAAACGATGACGACCAGACTTCGCGCCTATTACAAGGAAACGTCGCCGCTGATCGGCTACTACCACGCCAAGGGCCTTCTGAAGTCGATCGACGGCATGGCTGAAATTGACGAGGTGACTGCCTCGATCGAAACAATTCTCGGGAAGCTCTGAGCGGACCCGAAAATTTCTAGGCGGAACGGTTGCTTTTTTGCAGCGATTCCGTTAATGACCGCGCAACTCGCGACAGGCAAGTCGATCGGCGCGGACTCTGGAAGACAGGAGCCCGGGCGCGGTCGTATTGACATGTCCCGGTCAATATATAGGAACCACGGCCTTTCGGGGCTGAAAAAACAGGAACTCCCCGCCTGGGAAGGCCGGGATATGAAGGAGAATACGCGTGGCACGTATCGCTGGCGTTAACATCCCGACTGCAAAGCGCGTTGTCATTGCGCTTCAGTACATTCACGGGATCGGCCCGAAGTTCGCTCAGGAGATCATCGAGAAGGTCGGTATTCCGGCTGATCGTCGTGTGCATCAGCTCACCGACGCCGAAGTTCTCCAGATTCGTGAAACCATCGACCGCGACTACGCAGTCGAAGGCGACCTGCGTCGCGAGACGTCGATGAACATCAAGCGTCTGATGGATCTGGGCTGCTACCGCGGTCTGCGTCATCGTCGCTCGCTGCCGGTTCGCGGCCAGCGTACGCATACGAACGCCCGTACCCGCAAGGGTCCGGCTAAGGCGATCGCCGGTAAGAAGAAGTAATTCTTGACGAATTGCGACAGGCGGGTAGCGAGGCGGGGAGGCCCCGTTCGCTACCCGCTTTCCGCTGTTTGTCATGAGGGTGTAGCCGCTGGCACTACGGCGGCGTAGAGATCAACGAAGGGAATACCATGGCCAAGGAAGCCGCACGCGTTCGCCGTCGCGAACGTAAAAACATCACGTCGGGCGTTGCGCACGTCAACTCCACGTTCAACAACACGATGATCACGATCACCGACGCACAGGGCAACGCCATTGCCTGGTCGTCCGCTGGCGCCAAGGGCTTCAAGGGCTCGCGCAAGTCGACCCCGTTCGCCGCCCAGATCGCTGCCGAAGACTGCGCCAAGAAGGCTCAGGAACACGGCATGAAGTCGCTCGAAGTCGAAGTTTGCGGCCCCGGTTCCGGTCGCGAATCGGCTCTGCGCGCTCTGCAGGCTGCCGGCTTCATGATCACCTCCATCCGTGACGTGACTCCGATCCCGCACAACGGCTGCCGCCCGCGCAAGAAGCGCCGCGTCTGATCATCGGAACTCACCAAGCCGGTAGCCTCGCTGTCGGCGCTTCAATGCTCGGCCGTCACGATTGGATGGTGACGGCGAACGGAAGGTAAAGAAACATGATTCAGAAAAACTGGCAGGAATTGATCAAGCCGAGCAAGGTCGAGTTCACCTCTTCGGGTGCGACCAAGGCGACGCTGGTCGCCGAGCCGCTTGAGCGCGGCTTCGGCCTGACGCTTGGCAACGCGCTTCGCCGCGTTCTTCTGTCCTCGCTGCGCGGCGCTGCCGTCACGGCGGTTCAGATCGACGGCGTTCTGCACGAATTCTCGTCCATCCCCGGCGTTCGCGAAGATGTCACCGACATCGTCCTGAACATCAAGGAAATCGCCATCAAGATGGAAGGCGACGATGCCAAGCGCATGGTCGTCCGCAAGCAGGGTCCGGGCACGGTTACCGCTGGCGACATCCAGACGGTCGGCGACATCGAGATCCTGAACCCCGATCACGTCATCTGCACGCTCGACGACGGCGCTGAAATCCGCATGGAATTCACCGTCAACAACGGCAAGGGCTATGTGCCCGCAGAGCGCAACCGCGCTGAAGACGCGCCGATCGGCCTCATCCCGGTCGACAGCCTGTACTCGCCGATCAAGAAAGTGTCCTACAAGGTGGAAAACACCCGCGAAGGCCAGGTTCTTGACTACGACAAGCTGACGATGACGATCGAGACCAACGGCTCCGTCACCGGCGAAGACGCTATCGCATTCGCAGCCCGCATCCTCCAGGACCAGCTCTCGGTCTTCGTCAACTTCGACGAGCCGCAGAAGGAAGCCGAAGAGGACACGGTTACCGAACTCGCCTTCAACCCGGCCCTCCTCAAGAAGGTCGACGAGCTGGAGCTTTCGGTCCGTTCTGCGAACTGCCTCAAGAACGACAACATCGTCTACATCGGCGACCTCATTCAGAAGACGGAAGCAGAAATGCTCCGTACTCCGAACTTCGGTCGCAAGTCGCTGAACGAAATCAAGGAAGTTCTCGCGTCCATGGGCCTGCACCTCGGCATGGAAGTGCCCGCATGGCCGCCGGAGAACATCGAAGATCTCGCCAAGCGCTACGAAGACCAGTATTAACACAAACCAATCAGACTACGGGTCTTCCGGCCCGCAAGTGAAGGAGAATAGCAATGCGCCATCGCAATTCCGGCCGCAAGCTGAACAGAACCGCCAGCCACCGCAAGGCAATGTTCGCAAACATGGCTGCCTCGCTCATCACGCATGAGCAGATCGTCACCACCCTGCCGAAGGCGAAGGACCTGCGTCCGATCGTCGAGAAGCTGGTTACCCTCGGCAAGCGCGGCGATCTTCATGCTCGTCGCCAGGCCATTTCGCAGGTCAAGGACATCGACGCCGTTCAGAAGCTGTTCGACGCCATTGCCACCCGTTACGCTTCGCGCAACGGCGGCTACCTGCGCATCATGAAGGCCGGCTACCGTCAGGGCGACAACGCTCCGCTCGCCGTCATCGAATTCGTTGACCGCGACGTTTCCGCCAAGGGCGCAGCCGACAAGGCCCGCGTCGAGGCAGAAGCTGCTGCTGAAGCCGAAGCTGCCTGATCGTCTGATTGAGCTTGAATGAATGAGGGCCGGGCGCTGAAGAAGCGCCTGGCCTTTTTCGTTGTGCGGTTTCGTCGTGCTCAGGGCAAGACGTGCAGCCAGAATGGGATCGTGAGGATGGAAAGGGCCGTGGCAGCAATGACGGCGGCGGCGTTCACTCGCTTCGCCACGCCATAGTAATGCGCGAAGAGATAGGCGTTCACGCCGGGCGCCATCGCCGCTGTCATGACGGAGGAGCGCATATCCGCGACGCTGGCTGAAAAGACGGAACGCCCGAACAGGTAGGTCAGAGCGGGATGGAGGATCAGCGAGCATCCGCAGATCATGGCAACGGTCGCCTTGTCACCATCCAGCCGGTAGCGCCGCAGCACCGCGCCCAGGCCGAAAAGCGCGGTCGGAATGGCGGTCGCCGCCAGCATGCCGACCGAAGACTGCACGGAGGAGGGGATCGTGAGACCGGACAGGTTGACGGCAAATCCGGAAAGAACACCGAAGATCAGCGGCTGCAGGGCGACAGCCCTGAGAATGCGTATAGTGAGTTGACGCGCCGACAGATCGTGCCCATGCGCCCGGGCAAGCTCCATGCAGAGGATGCCCAGCGGATAGAAGAAGGGCGAATGCATGGAAATGATGGCGAAATTGCCCGCCAGCGCCCCTGCGCCATAAGCGCGCTCGGTGATCGGCAGCCCCAGCAGCAGGGAATTTGAAAACAGGCAGGCGAAGCCGATCGCCACGGCATCCGGCATGGCGCGCTTGAAGATGAAGACAGCGCCGGCTAGCCCAACGCAGAAACTGATCAGCGCCGCAAGATAGAAGCTCAGCAGCAGCCCGGAATCATAGGCGCGCGAGAGGTCGAGTGTCGAGATCGACTTGAAGAGCAGGATCGGCGTCCCGATGTTCTGCGCATAACGCATCAGGCCATCGATGGCCTCCTCCGAGAGCATTTTCGTCCATGCGGCCAGATAGCCCAGGCCGAGAACAAGGAAGACGGGCAGGATGACATCGATAGTGGAGTTCAATTGCAGGCACTCGATCGGAAGATGTCTGCGTGTCTACCGGCAGGAAGGGGCTAGCACAAGACAGGAGCATCATTCGGCCTGCGACACATAGTGAAATATAAATCGATTTAAACTACTGAACGGTGTGTTCAGAGTTTTGACGAAATGCAGCTTGTAACTCTTGATATGAGTCAACTGGTGGCAAAAGGTCAGGTTTAAGGTCACGGGCATCCCATCAAACAAACGAGGTGTGAGATGTCTGATGTCATGTTCGAAAACAAGCAGGAAGAGTTGATTATTCCTGCGCTTGCCCCCTTGTATGCGGCTGTGGCCCAGCCGATGGCGTGGAGCGTATTTCGCCTCGCCGTTGGTGGGATGCTGGCGATTGAGGGTTGGCCGAAATTGATGGCGCCGTTCGCCCAGGTTGGTTTCGTCGAGAACCTCGGCTTTCATCCCGGTTGGCTCTTTTCCCCCATGTTGGCCGTTCTGCAATTTTTCGGCGGCATCCTGATTGTGCTTGGCCTTTTCACGCGCCCGGCCGCGCTCGCGAATGGCGTTATGCTCGCGATCACGCTGTGGTTTCACTATTCGCATCCATATCCGACAATACTGCTGACACCAGAAGGTATCGCTGCGCTGAAGGCCGGCAGCCCGTTCTTCAATCCGGCGGCAGTCGCCAAGTTTGCCGATGGCGGCGCGGCCTTCCTCGCACAGGTGCAGGACAAGGCAATCCTCGCCTCGCTCTTCTGGACCGGCGGCGCCTTCCTCTATGCAGCCTTTGGCGGCGGCTATCTTTCGCTGGACAGGCTCTTCTTCAAGAAGCAGTTCTGATGCCGGGTGCAAACAGCAAAGGGGCCTCTTCGGCCCCTTTGGCTTTCCCGTAGATATTCAGGCCTTTGCCAGCCGCTTCGCTTTCATCCGCTCCTTGCGCCAGTTCATGATAGGCTTCTTGAACAGGCGGAAGGCCAGGAGCAGGGCGGTGAGCACGATATAGATCACCTGCTCGACGATCAGCACCTTGGTCGCCATGACGAAATGCACGACGCCGGCGATGATGACGAGATAGGAGAGCTTGTGCAGCTTGTTCCAGCGCGGGCCCAGCCTGCGGATCGAGAAGCGGTTGGAGGTGAGCGCCAGCGGGATCAGCATGATGAAGCCGAGCATGCCGATGGTGATGTAAGGCCGCTTCACGATATCGGGGATGATGGCCGAGAAATCGAGCGCGCGATCGAGCGTCAGATAGACCGTGAAGTGGAAGAGCACATACCAGAAGCCGAGAAGCCCCAGCGCCCGGCGATAGGCAATCAGGTTCGGCCCGCCGAGAATGAAGATCGGCGTCACCGCGAGCGTCGCCAGAAGGAAGCGGATCGCCCAGAAGCCGAGATTGTGCTCGAAGGTGGCGACCGGATCGGCCCCCAGATTGCCCGTCGCACCCAGATAGAAATACCAGACCGCCGGCACGAGCCCGACGATATAAAGCGCCCAGATCTTCACCGGCAGCCAGTTGAAGGGCCGGGCAGGGGCTGCGGGACGGGTGGAGGTCGCGGTCATGGGCAAGGGTCCTCACGCGCTGGGCGAGCGGCAAGAGCCGCCGCCCCGCACATCACAGTCAGTAGTATTTGTTGATCAGGTCCATACCGGTATAGAGGCTTGCGACCTCGTCATACCCGTTGAACATCAGCGTGTCGCGCCGTTCGCCACCGCCGCCGAAAAAGCCGGTCTTGCCGCCGATGCGCCGCTCGGTCGCCTGGCTCCAGCGGGGATGGTCGCGCTTCGGGTTGACGTTGGAATAAAAGCCGTACTCGTTCGGCGCCGACTTGTTCCAGGTGCAGGGCGGCTCCTTGTCCGTCAGCGTGATGCGCACGATCGACTTGATGCTCTTGAAACCATATTTCCACGGAACGATAAGCCGGATCGGCGCACCGGACTGGTTCGGCAGCGCCTCGCCATACATGCCGACGGCCATCAGGGTCAGCGGCTGCATGGCTTCATCCAGCCGAAGCCCGTCGACATAGGGCCAGGGCAGCGGCTGGAAATAGCCTGACTGGCCGGGCATCTCCTCCGGACGGACAACCGTCTCGAAAGCCACATATTTCGCGGAGGCCAGCGGCTCGACCTTCTTCAGCAATTCAGACAGCTGGAACCCGTCCCACGGGATCACCATCGACCAGGCCTCGACGCAGCGGAAGCGATAGATGCGCTCTTCGATCGGCATCGTCGCCAGCAGATCCTCGTAGCCGAAGGTCTGCGGCTTGGCGACCATGCCATCCACCTTGATCGCCCAGGGCAGCGGCTTGAACTTGCCGGAATTCTTCGCCGGATCGGACTTGTCGGTGCCGAATTCGTAGAAGTTGTTGTAGGTGGTGGCCGACTCCTTCGGCGTCACCGTCTCGCCCTTGGCGTCGTCCACCTTGCTGCCGATGCGCAGCGGTGTGGCGGCAAGCGCGGAGCCGCCCGCGAGCGCAAGCCCGCCAGCAGCGGCGGCACCGGCGATCAACTGGCGGCGGTTGAGATAGACGCTTTTCGGCGTGATCTCGGAGGAGGGGATGCGGGGCGGACGATAGGTCATGTCTCTCTTCCATCGCTTCATTCGGCTTCTTGCATGTCTATACGCAGGAAAAGGCCGGAAGGTTTCGTGTGACGAGGAAAACAGGTTCCGCCATCACATGGAAGAGGGGTGGCAGCCACGATTTCGTGAGTGCGCCGTGGCTGGAGTTCAGCCGCCGGTGAAGGTCCGCGTGAGGATGTTGAGATAGCCCGCCGGCATGGCAAGCCAAAGGATCAGCAGGACGAAGATCGCGAGCACGATCTTGCCCGCAAGAACCGGGTTCAGCCCGCCGCCGGGCTGGCGCGGTTTCTGGCGCTCGGCTTCGCGTGCCTGTTCGGCCTTCTTCTTTTGCCATTCTTTCAGGCTTACGAGGTTCTCGTCTTCTTTGTTTCCGGCCATTTGGTTTCTCGCAGTCTGTCTGGCAAATCAGCGACAGGATAATCCCATCGCCGGTCTCTGTCATGTGATGGATCGTTCAGTTGCACCAGCCGCGGCGGCGGCCTTCCCAGGTCCGCGCCAGTCCTTCGGTCACGAGAACATTGCCGAGCGATTTGCCGTTGCGCATCACGACGCGCAGCTTGCGGCCATATCTGTCCGTATCGCGATCGATCGGCTTGAGGTCGAATGGCCCGGCATTGAGGAGCTCCAGTAGACGTTGTTTTGCAGCCTCGCCGAGCGCCTGCTCGTAGGGGCAGCGGGCGGGGTGCAGTTCCGGGGTGTCGATATCGGCAATCCGGATCTTGTTGCCGGAAAGCCGGAAGGTGTCGCCATCGACGACGCAATCGACCATGTTGCCGCCACCACAGAAGGTGAAGCGACCCGGGCGGGCGATCGAACCCGTCGTCTCGGGCGAGGGCACATCCTCAGGCGCAGGTCTTGCGGATGCCTGCTCCTCGACATGGGACAGGAAGCCTTGCGGCAACAGCATCCAGATGGCGGCAAGGACCGCCGCTGAACCCATCGTTCTGAAAATGTGCTTCAGCATGCTCCCGCCTCGCGAATCTCGAGGCAAAGCCTACGCGGCCAAGGGTTTCGATTTGCTTAGCGGGAATGCACGGAGGCGTACCGGAGCGTACCGGAACGGGCCGAACCGATAGTGACAGCCCGTGCCGCTTGCTGTAGGACGAACACATAAATTTGAGATGCGTTTTGCCACATTGGGGGCGTAGAACGCCAAAAAACAGCTCAGCCCGAGGAAAGCCCATGCCTGCTTATCGTTCGAGAACCACGACCCATGGCCGCAACATGGCCGGTGCGCGCGGCCTTTGGCGCGCCACGGGCATGAAGGATGGCGATTTCGGCAAGCCGATCATTGCCGTGGTCAACTCGTTCACCCAATTCGTGCCCGGCCACGTCCACCTGAAGGACCTTGGCCAGCTCGTCGCGCGCGAAATCGAAGCGGCCGGCGGTATCGCGAAGGAATTCAACACGATCGCCGTCGACGACGGGATCGCCATGGGCCATGACGGCATGCTCTATTCGCTGCCGAGCCGCGAACTCATTGCCGACAGCGTCGAATACATGGTCAACGCGCACTGCGCCGACGCGATGGTCTGCATCTCCAACTGCGACAAGATCACCCCCGGCATGCTGATGGCCTCGCTGCGCCTCAACATCCCGTCGATCTTCGTATCGGGCGGCCCGATGGAGGCCGGCAAGGTCGTGCTGAAGGGCAAGAAGCAGGCGCTCGACCTCGTTGACGCCATGGTGGCTGCTGCAGACGAAAGCTTTTCGGACGAAGAAGTCGCTGCCATCGAGCGTTCTGCCTGCCCGACCTGCGGTTCCTGCTCCGGCATGTTCACCGCCAACTCGATGAACTGTCTGACGGAAGCGCTTGGCCTCTCGCTGCCCGGCAACGGCTCGACGCTCGCAACCCATGCCGACCGTCGTCGCCTCTTCGTCGAAGCCGGCCACCAGATCGTCGACATCACGCGGCGCTACTACGAGCAGGACGACGTCAACGTCCTGCCGCGCAACGTCGCCAACAAGCAGGCCTTCGAGAACGCCATGGCGCTCGACATCGCCATGGGCGGCTCGACCAATACGGTTCTGCACATCCTCGCTGCCGCCCATGAGGCCGAGATCGATTTCACCATGGACGACATCGACCGCCTGTCGCGCAAGGTACCGTGCCTCTCCAAGGTCGCGCCTGCCAAGAACGACGTGCACATGGAAGACGTGCACCGCGCTGGCGGCATCATGGCCATCCTCGGCGAACTCGACCGTGGCGGCCTCATCAACCGCGACAGCCCGACCGTTCATGCCGCAACGCTCGGCGATGCGCTGGACCGCTGGGACATCATGCGCACCAATTCCGAAACGGTTCGCAACTTCTTCCTCGCAGCCCCGGGCGGCGTGCCGACGCAGACCGCGTTCAGCCAGGAAGAGCGTTGGGAAGAACTCGACATGGACCGAAAGGGCGGTGTCATCCGCTCGGTCGAACATCCCTTCTCCAAGGATGGCGGTCTCGCTGTCCTCAAGGGCAACATCGCGCTCGATGGCTGCATCGTGAAGACGGCGGGCGTGGATGAAAGCATCCTCAAGTTCACCGGTCCTGCAGTTGTCTTCGAAAGCCAGGACGCTGCCGTGAAGGGCATCCTGAGCAACGAGGTCAAGGCCGGCGACGTCGTCGTCATCCGCTACGAAGGCCCGAAGGGCGGCCCCGGCATGCAGGAAATGCTCTACCCGACGAGCTACCTGAAGTCCAAGGGCCTCGGCAAGGCCTGCGCATTGCTGACCGACGGCCGCTTCTCCGGCGGTACCTCCGGCCTCTCCATCGGCCACGTCTCGCCGGAAGCGGCAAACGGCGGCACGATCGGTCTCGTCCGCAATGGCGACACGATCGAGATCGACATCCCGAACCGCACGATCAACCTGATCGTCGGCCAGGAAGAACTCGACAAGCGCCGCACTGAGCAGGACGCCAAGGGCTGGAAGCCGGAAAAGCCGCGCAAGCGCAATGTCAGCCAGGCGCTAAAGGCCTACGCCGCTTTCGCAACCTCGGCCGACAAGGGCGCGGTTCGCATCCTGCCGGACGAGTATAACTGATCGGCCTGATCAGATCGGACAATGAGAAAGCCACGGCCGGAAATTCGGCCGTGGCTTTATTTTTGCGGGCCTTGGGACGGCCCCGCCTTACTTAGATGGTGCCGGCCGTTCGAACCTGTTGTAGTCCTCCTCGAAGACCCTCAGCCGATCCTCATAGGCCTTGCGAATGCAGGCCACGTGGGCCTCGCAGGCCTGCCGGGTCTTGATCCAGGCCGTCTGCTGATCCTGCAGATCGCCTCGCGCGCCCATCGCATACATGCCGGAGAGCCACTTGAATTCCGTGGCCATGCGGACATCGAGGTCGTTCAGGTCCCGGTTGGCGCAGATGGCCGTTTCGTCCGGTGCGAGCGTCTTGCCGTCGCAGTCGAAACTCGCGGCGTGCGCGACGTGGCCCGCAAGGCCGGCAAAGGCTGCAACCGTGAAAGCGAGGGGAAGGCGGGCGATGGTCTTCATGGAAACTCCTCTTGAAGGCAGCATCCGAGTTCACGCGCGAAGGCGCTGCGAACTCGACTGGACGCAGTTCTGATGAAATGCGCCGATGGCGATTGGAGTTCCCGTTCCCACAAACACAAAAGGCGCCCTTGCGGACGCCCCATGCCTGCAAGCTGCCGCAGGAGTTCACTTCCGATAAAGCAGCCAGCTCTTGGTCGCATCCTTTTTCATGCCGTCTTCGAAGAGCAGCGCGCGGTTGCGGCCGGAATTCTTGGCGCAATAGAGGGCGATGTCCGACTTCGAATAGATTTCGTTCGGGTCATCGCTGTCGCAGGCCATCGAGACGCCGAGAGAGAGCGTGACAGGACCGTAATCGATACCGGTCTTGGAATTCTTGAAGGGTGTCGCTTCCAACGACTTGCGGATCCGCTCGGCGATCTGCAGCGCTTCCCCTTCGGTATTGCCTTCGATGATGATGGCGAATTCCTCGCCCCCGGTGCGCGCGACGAAGACGTCCTTGCGGACATTGGCCTTGATGACGTTGCCGACGGTGGCGAGAATCTTGTCGCCGACCGGATGGCCGAAACTGTCATTGATCTTCTTGAAATTGTCGATGTCGCACAGCACCAGGGCCGTCAGCGACATATGCTTCTTTTCGCTGTAGATCTGCGCCAGCTTGTCATCGAAAGCACGGCGATTGGCCAGCCGCGTCAGCGAGTCGGTGTTCGCAATCCGCTTGTATTCATCGAGTTCCTTGCGAACGAGATCCATCTCGGCAGACTTTTCGACGACGTTCTGCACCATGACGGCGCCCTGAGCCATCGTGTCGCCGGTCGCATCCGAAAGCACGCCGATCGCATTGCGCAGGAGTTCGGCGCTGGAGGCGTTCTTGGTGTTGATCCGCGTGAATGTCTCGCCGAGCAGCTTGTTGTAGCTTTCAAGCGATGTCTGTTCCTGCTTCAGCAGGCGCAGCAGACCCTCCAGTTCCGACAGGATCTTCGTGTGCGCCCCCTCCACAAGGTTCGCACGATGCTGGTCGCCGAAATATTGCTCGCCGATCGCATCCAGTTCGCGCTGCGTCGCCTTGTTGCCAAGAGCTGCCAGCTCGCGGGTGAGCTTGGGGTTCGAGCCGATATAGGCTTCGTAGAAAAGTTCATAATTTCGCGGGATCGGCGGAACGCCCATGCTCCGCATGGCATAGGTGACTTGTGCAGCTATGTCCGGTACCTGAACCCTTGGTTGCACAGGTGTCGACGACATAAATTACCCCCAAATACTCAAAAATGCATATTGAAATTTCTAGGGGTAATTTCTTTGAAAAGCATTAATTATAGGTAGTAAAAGCCCAATTTATTGATTGGGCTCTAAAATAAGGCGTCGAGGAAGAATTGCACAAATTGTGCGATCCGGCCTCGACGCCTCAAGTGTTTCAATCTGGGTCAGCCCAGGTTGAGTTCCTTAAAGAAGTCATTGCCCTTGTCGTCGATGACGATGAAGGCGGGGAAGTTCTCGACCTCGATTTTCCAGACGGCCTCCATGCCGAGTTCCGGAAACTCCAGCACATCCACCTTCTTGATGCAGTCCTGCGCCAGCCGAGCGGCGGGACCGCCGATGGAACCGAGATAGAAGCCGCCATGGCGCGCGCAGGCATCGCGCACGGCCTTCGAGCGGTTGCCCTTGGCAAGCATGACCATCGAGCCCCCGAAGGACTGGAACTGGTCGACATAGCTGTCCATTCGCCCCGCCGTCGTCGGACCGAAGGAGCCAGACGGCATGCCTTCCGGCGTCTTGGCCGGACCCGCGTAATAGACCGGATGGTCCTTCATGTATTGCGGCATCTCTCCGCCGGCTTCCAGGATCGAGCGGATCTTGGCATGCGCCAGGTCACGCGCCACGATGATCGTGCCGGTCAGCGACAGCTGCGTCTTGACCGGATGCTTGGTCAGTTCGGCCAGAACATCCTTCATCGGCCGGTTGAGGTCGATCTTGATGACATGCTCGGAAAGCTTCGCCTCATCGATCTCCGGCATGTACTTTGCCGGTTCAGTCTCGAGCTGCTCGATGAAGATGCCATCCTTGGTGATCTTGCCCTTGGCCTGACGGTCTGCCGAACAGGAAACGCCAAGCCCGATCGGCAGCGACGCGCCATGGCGGGGCAGGCGGATGACGCGCACGTCATGACAGAAATACTTGCCGCCGAACTGCGCGCCGACGCCAAGCGACTGCGTCAGCTTGTGAATTTCGGCTTCCATCTCGAGATCGCGGAAAGCGTGGCCGCTCTCCGAGCCCTCGGTCGGCAGCTCGTCGAGATAGCGCGCCGAGGCGAGCTTCACCGTCTTCAGGTTCATTTCCGCCGACGTGCCACCGATAACGACGGCGAGGTGATAGGGCGGACAGGCCGACGTGCCGAGCGTCAGGATCTTCTCCTTCAGGAACTCGATCATACGGTCATGCGTCAGAAGGGAAGGTGTGGCCTGATAGAGATAGGTCTTGTTGGCCGAGCCGCCGCCCTTGGCCATGAACAGGAACTTGTACTCGTCGGTGCCTTCCTCGTAGATATCGATCTGCGCCGGCAGGTTGTTGCGCGTGTTCTTTTCTTCGAACATCTTCAAGGGCGCGAGCTGCGAATAGCGCAGGTTCTTTTTCTGGTAGGCGTCGAGAATGCCTTGCGCCATCGCCTCATAGTCGCCGCCCTCGGTCCAGACGCGCCGGCCCTTCTTGGCCATGACGATGGCGGTGCCCGTGTCCTGGCACATCGGCAGGATGCCGCCGGCCGCGATATTGGCGTTCTTCAGCAGGTCATAGGCGACGAAGCGGTCATTCTCGGTCGCTTCCGGATCTTCCAGGATGCTCGCCAGCTGCTTCAGATGGCTCGGACGCAGAAGGTGGTTGATGTCGGCAAGCGCCGTTTCAGCCAGAAGCCGAATCCCTTCCGGCTCCACCGTCAGGATATCCTGGCCCCGAAAAGTCTCGACCGAAACATAGTCGCTCGAAATCTTCCGGTAAGGCGTCGTATCGGGGCCGAGGGGAAAAAGATCGTCTGCCATCTGGACAGTCTCCGCTGGGAAAAAGAGGTCGGAGACTGTCTAACGGGCTGATTTTTAAAAAGCAATTACCGCGAATGGGGGAGAGGGGGCATTCAAACGGTTTAGGTTTGAACTTTACCCGATCATCAGCTCCGGCCGCACGATCGTGTCATATTCCTCCGCACTCACCAGCCCGCTCTTCAGCGCCTCTTCGCGGAGCGTCGTGCCGTTCTTGTGGGCCGTCTTGGCGATCTTGGCGGCGTTGTCGTAGCCGATCTTCGGGGCGAGTGCGGTGACCAGCATCAGCGAGCGTTCGAGGGCCGCCTTGATGTTATCCTCCCGCGCTTCGATGCCGCGCACGCAATGTTCGGTAAAGGAGCGGGCAGCGTCGCCGAGCAGCTGGACGGACTGGAGGAAATTGTAGGCCATGACGGGGTTGTAGACGTTCAGCTCGAAGTGCCCCTGGCTGCCCGCGAAGGTCAGCGTTGCGTGATTGCCGAAGACCTGCGCGCAGACCTGCGTCAGCGCCTCCGACTGTGTCGGATTGACCTTGCCGGGCATGATCGAGGAGCCAGGTTCGTTTTCCGGCAGCGCCAGCTCGCCGAGGCCTGAGCGCGGGCCGGAACCGAGGAAGCGGATGTCGTTGGCGATCTTGAAAAGGGCGGCGGCGGCGGCATTGATGGCGCCGTGCACGAACACCATCGAATCATGCGCAGCCATGACCTCGAACTTGTTGGGCGCGGTAACGAAGGGCAGGCCCGTCAGTTCGGCAATGTTGAACGCCACCTGTTCGGCAAAGCCTTCCGGCGCATTGAGCCCGGTGCCGACGGCTGTGCCACCCTGCGCCAGTTCGTAAAGCCCGGGCAGGCTTGCCTTGATGTTGCGGATCGCCGTGCCGACCTGCGCGGCATAGCCGGAGAATTCCTGACCCAGGGTCAGGGGGGTGGCATCCTGCGTATGCGTGCGACCGATCTTGATGATATGGCCGAACTCCTTGCGTTTGGCGTCGAGCGCCATATGCAGCTCTTCCAGGGCGGCAATCAGATGCCCGGTCACTTCCGTGGCTGCAGCCACATGCATGGCGGTCGGGAAGGTGTCGTTGGACGACTGGCTCATATTCACATGGTCATTGGGGTGGATCGGCTTTTTCGAGCCCATCTCGCCGCCCAGCATCTCGATCGCGCGATTGGAAATGACTTCGTTGACATTCATGTTCGTCTGCGTGCCGGAGCCGGTCTGCCAGACGGACAGGGGGAAATGCGCGTCCAGTTTGCCGGAGGAAACCTCCCGGGCCGCGTTGATGATCACATCGCCGATTTCGGGCGAGAGCTTGCCGAGCTTCATGTTGGCCTTGGCGGAGGCTTCCTTGATCAAGCCGAGGGCCCGGATGATCGCGCCCGGCTGCTTCTCCCAGCCGATCTTGAAATTGCCCAGCGATCGCTCCGCTTGCGCCCCCCAATACTTGTCGCGTTCGACTTCGATCGGGCCGAATGTATCGGTTTCTGTGCGCGTGGCAGACATCTGGGCTCTCCGGGCGTGGTGCTTGAGGTGTGTTGTCTGCAATATAGGTGTGACGTGACAGAGTGAAATACGAGCCGGGAAAAATTCGTAAGGCATCAATATTTTTTGATGTAAAATCGGGCCGATTTCCTTCCGGGCTTGAGGAACGGAGACCGGTCGCAAAATTGCGCTCCTTCGTTTTCATGCCCGTGGTCAATCTGCCACAGCGTAAAAAAAAACGATTCGGCGCCGCGCGGACCGTCTGAGCCTCCATTTCTTAAACAAAAATTAAGCCTATAATTTTAACAAGTATTTAGGCACTTCAGGCCGCTTTCAAATGGACGTAATCCCGATGCTTGATGAGAGAGGGAATATCCGAGCGCCTATGGCCGTAATCCATTCGTTCGGTTAGCAGTTGACGACCCCCAACGCGTTCCGAACATCCATTTGAGCCGGCCCTCCGGGCCCCAGGGATACAGTCTGAAATGAAAATGACCTCCAAAGCCGCCTTGCTCGCCGCAGTGACCGGAATGGTTTTTGCCGCACAGACAACCGGCGCCTTCGCGCAGCGCTCCCTCTTCGATATCCTCTTTGGCGATCAGCCGCGCTACGACCGCCGCGGCGCAACGCTGGAAGGTCCTGTGGGTGGCGCTCCGGGTGGCAATGGAGCGCGGGCAGGGGCCATACGGCCCCCTGCAGATTTCGATGCGTCCGATCCGGATCCGCTGCCCACGGTGAAAAAGTCGCAGTATTTCACCTACAAGCCGGAAGCCGAGCGTTTGGTGAAGGTGCCGGCATTTATGGGTCCGATCGTCACGGCCTCCGTGTCGAATGACGTGGCATCCGCCCCGGTGGAGCCCGTCACGGTCTCGGTTCGTGCCGAAGACAGCGTCGCGTCCGCGATGGAAGCCTTCTACGCCAAGGGTGACACCTATCTCTGGATCACCAACGAGGGCATCACCGACCGCGCGCGCGCTGCGATGGCCGCCCTGCAGAAGGCCGGTGAAGTCGGCCTGAACCCGGCGGACTACAAGGTCGAGGAACCGGTTCTGTCGGGTGACGCGGCTGCCGACCGGCAGAAGCTGATGACCTTCGAACTGGAGCTCACCAAGGCCGTCCTGACGTATGTGCAGGACGACGTTCGCGGCCGGATCGATCCCAATCGCATTTCCGACTACTATGGGTTCAAGCGCAAGGACGTGAACCTGAAGGGCGTGCTTTCCATCCTTCAGCGCAGCCCCGACGTCGCTGCCTATCTGGCAAGCCGCGATCCCTCCAATCCGCAGTTCCAGGCGCTGAAGGCGGAGCTTGCCCGTCTCACCGGCGCGCAGAGCCCGAACGCTGTCGACCAGCAGCCCCGCATCGAGATTGCGCAGGGCACGTTCATTCGGCCCGGCGGCAGCAATCCGGAGCTTTCCAAGATCATCGAACTGATCAAGCGCAATGGCTCTGACGGCCTGAAGGCCGAGAATGCCATGGCGCTCGAGTCCTACACGGGCTCGCCGGATTACTCGCCCGACCTCGTGGACGTGGTGAAGGCATTCCAGGCCGAGAAGGGCCTCAAGCCGGATGGTATCGTCGGCAAGGGGACGATCCGCCTCCTGCAGGGCGGCGAAAGCCAGGATAACAAGGTCAACAAGGTGATCTACGCGATGGAGCAGCTGCGCTGGCTGCCGAACGACCTCGGCAGCCGCCGGGTCTTCATCAACCAGCCCGCCTTCATGGCCTATTACTACAACGACAACAAGCAGCAGCTGGCGATGAAGGTCGTGGTCGGGAGTGTCAACCACCAGACGAACTTCTTCCAGGATCAGATCCAGACCGTGGAGTTCAACCCCTATTGGGGCGTGCCGCGCTCGATCATCGTCAACGAGATGATGCCGAAGCTGCGCCAGGACCCGTCCTATCTCGATCGCATGGGTTATGAAGTGAGCGTTCGCGGCAAGGTCGTTTCCTCATCGAGCCTCGACTGGGGCCGCAACCCGGACGTCGATGTGCGCCAGCCGCCAGGCAACGCCAACGCGCTTGGCCAGCTGAAGATCCTGTTCCCGAACAAGTTCTCCATCTACATGCACGACACGCCGCAGAAGTCCTTCTTCGCGCGTGACATGCGTGCGCTGAGCCACGGTTGCGTCCGTCTCTCCGATCCGCGCGCCATGGCGGCTGCCGTTCTCGGTGTCGACAAGGACAAGGTTGCTTCCGACATCGCGACCGGCAAGAACATGTCGGTTCCGGTCCCCACGAAGATCCCGGTTTATGTTGCCTATTTCACCGCCTGGCCGGATGCTGATGGCAAGGTCCAGTTCTTCGACGATATCTACAGCCGCGACATGTATCTCCAACGCGCCATGGACGCCACGAGCAAGGCGCGCGCGGAAACCTGATCGCAAAAGACAGAGCCGATTAGTGCAATTCCAGCGAAAGTGGAAACCGGTTTCGCGTCCGGAATTGCGCAAAACAAAGAGATAGATCGTTTCAGCATTTCGATGAAACACTGAAACGATCTAATGGAAACGGCCTTCGGGCCGTTTTCTATTTGCCGAGCAGGGAGCGAACGAGCTCCGGTGTCAGTTCATCGAAATGACCGATGATCCGCGTCGGGTTGAGGGTTTCGACGGGCACATCCGAATAGCCGAACGGGACGGCCACCGAGGGGATGCCGGCATTCTGAGCGGCGACGATGTCGTTGACGCTGTCTCCGACCATGATGCTTGTTGCCGCGCTGCCGCCGGCGCGCTCGATCGTCTTGAGGATGTGGCCCGCCTCGGGCTTGCGTACCGGAAATGTATCCCCGCCCGCAATCGCATCGAAATAGCCGTCCAGTCGAAGTCCCCTGAGCAGCGGAAGCGCCAGCATCTCGAGCTTGTTGGTGCATACCGCCAATCGAAACCCCTCGGCTTTCATTCGCTCCAGGGAGGTGACCACGCCGGCATAGGGCAGGCTTTCGCCGGGCATGCCGTCGAGATAGTGGCGGATGAAGCATTCGAGCAGTTCCGCAAGACGCGTGTCCGACAGCGGCCGTCCGCGCAGTCTGAAGCCACGCTCGATCATGGCGCGGGCGCCTTGACCCACCAGGAAGGTCATGTCCTCGTAATGCACCGGCTCGATCCCGTCGAGCGCCAGCACATGGTTGAGCCCGGCCATCAGGTCGGGAGCGGTGTCGACAAGCGTTCCGTCAAGATCGAAGACGACAGTGGGGGCGTGGGCGAATGTCATCGGTATCGGGCTCCAGAGGCAATGAAACCTCGATAGAGCGGCGGCGCGATGCCCGCAAGTCCGTTCAAACCTTCCGGGGGTTGTCTTAACGATCTTTGCATTTTGACTTCCGTTTGCGGTCGCGCCCGTGTAAAAGCCCCTTCAATCCACGGATTTCAGGAGTTTTCGGCGCATGGACGCCCGCCAGATGAAGATCAAGGCTGCGGAAGCAGCGCTCGCCCATGTTGAAGACGGAATGCGGCTCGGCATCGGAACCGGCTCCACGGCCGAAGAATTTGTGCGCCTCCTGGCCGAAAAGGTTGCGGACGGCTTCAGCATCCAGGGCGTTCCCACGTCGGAGCGGACAGCGCGGCTCTGCCTGGAACTCGGTGTGCCGTTGAAGTCGCTGGAAGAACTGCCCGAACTTGACCTCACGGTTGACGGCGCCGACGAAATCGACGGCCAGATGCGGCTCATCAAGGGCGGCGGCGGAGCGCTTTTGCGGGAGAAGATCGTGGCTGCCGCCTCGCACCGCATGATTGTCATTGCCGACGAGACCAAGCTGGTCGAGACGCTGGGCAAGTTTCCGCTTCCCATCGAAGTCAACCCCTTCGGTCTCGCTTCCACGCGCATCGCGATCGAAAAGGTTGCCTCCGCGCTGGGTCTCTCGGGGGACATCGTGCTGCGCGGTGCCACGAAGGAAACCTTCATGACCGATGGTGGACATTACATTCTCGACGCATCATTTGGCCGTATTCCTGATGCAGAGGCCCTTTCCAGCAGACTGCATGCGATTCCGGGTGTGGTCGAACACGGACTGTTCCTGAATATGGCATCGGCTGCCGTGATCGCCGGACCGGCGGGCGCTCGAATGCTGACATGAGCAATTCCAGCGAAAGTGGATACCGGTTTTGCGTCCGGAATTGCGTAAGCAAGAAGGTGGCAATTCCAGCGAAAGTGGATACCGGTTTTGCGTCCGGAATTGCGTAAGCAAGAGGGTGGCAATTCCAGCGAATGCGGACATCGGTTTTGCGTCCTGAATTGCGTAAGAACATCAAGACAGAGCGCTTGAGGCGCTCGAAAGAATAACGGGAGTTACCAGCTATATGTCGAAGTTTGCAGCTTTTGGCCGCGTTGCGGCCGCCGCCCTGATTGTCACGGGCTTCGGGTTCGCAAGTGTTTCCAAGGCCGCCGAAGTCACGGACGAGCAGCTCAAGGCCGCCTATGCCGCCATCAAGGCAACCGGCGCAACGGTTCCGTTCGATACCATCCTGCCGAACATTGCCGAGCAGATGAAGGCAAGCTTCATTCAGGCGTCTCCGAACTATCAGGATATCATTTCCTCGACCGTGGACAGCGAAGCGCTGGCGCTCGCCCCCCGCCGTGGCGATCTCGAGAAGGAAGCGGCGACCATTTACGCCAAGACCTTCACGGCCGAGGAGTTGAACACGATCGCCAACTTCTTCAACTCCGACGTCGGCAGGAAATTCCTGAAGGACATTCCGCTGGCAAACCGCGAACTCTTCAAGGCCGCCGATATCTGGAGCGCAGGCATCCAGCGCGACCTGTCGAAGAGCGCCGGCGACAAGCTGGAAAAGATCATCGGCGACAAGATCAAGGCTGGCCAGGCTCCGGCCCCGCTGCCGGCCGATTCCGTTGAGCCGCAGGGCGACAATGCCGCAGCCGCCGGTTCTGGAGATGCCTCGACCAAGGCGCCTGCGCAAAAGGAAAAGGCTCCCGCCCAGAAGGCACCGGCTCCGAAGGAGAAGGCACCTGCTGCCAAGGCGCCTGCGCAACAGCAGTAAGCGCATCCCGATCGCATTCGAAGAGCCCGGCCAGTCCGGGCTCTTTTCGTTTGCTCGTCGTCCACGCCTTTCACGGCTTGCAAAGGCGAGCAAATCCTCCCAAATGACAGGGAACATCATCCTCTCGCTTCGGCCCGGCTTGCGGCCTCTCCAGGAGATAAAACGTGTCCACTTATGATTACGACCTCTTCGTTATTGGCGGCGGTTCCGGCGGCGTTCGCGCGGCCCGTGTCGCGGCAAGTCTGGGCAAGAAGGTCGCAATCGCCGAGGAATACCGTTTCGGAGGTACCTGCGTCATCCGTGGCTGCGTGCCCAAGAAGCTTTTCGTCTACGCCTCGCAGTTCCCCGAGCATTTCGAGGATGCCGCCGGCTTCGGCTGGATGGTCGGTGAAAGCTCGTTCGACTGGAAGGCACTGGTGGCCGCCAAGGACAAGGAAATCGCGCGCCTCGAAGGCCTCTACCGCAAGGGTCTGGAAAACGCCAAGGCCGAGCAGATCGACAGCCGCGCCGAACTGGTCGATGCCCACACGGTGAAGATCGTGAAGACCGGCAAGACGGTGACCGCCGAGCGCATCGTTGTCGCCGTCGGCGGACGGCCGAACCCCCATGTCGCGCTGAAGGGGCATGAATTCTGCATCTCCTCCAACGACGCCTTCCATCTGGAGGAGCTGCCGAAGTCGATCCTGATTGCCGGCGGCGGCTATATTGCGGTTGAATTTGCCAATGTCTTCCATGGCCTCGGCGTCGATGTCACGCTGATCTATCGCGGCGCGGAAATCCTGTCCCGCTTCGACCACGACCTACGCCGCGGGCTTCACACGGCCATGGAAGCCAAGGGCATCAAGGTCCTCTGCCATGATGTGATCGAAGAGGTCACGAAGACCGCTGACGGCTTCCGGGCGCACACCAAGAACCACGGCACGCTCGACGTCGACCTCGTCATGCTGGCGCTCGGCCGCGACCCGAACACGGAGGGTCTTGGCCTCGAAAAGGCCGGCGTCGCGGTGGACCACAAGGGTGCGATCATCGTGGACGACTATTCCCGGACCAACGTCCCCTCGATCTTCGCGCTGGGCGACGTCACCGACCGGGTACAGCTGACGCCGGTGGCCATCCACGAGGCCATGTGCTTCATCGAGACGGAGTTCAAGGGCAACCCGACATCGCCGGATCACGACCTGATCCCGACGGCGGTCTTCTCCCAGCCGGAGATCGGTACAGTCGGCCTTTCGGAAGAGGATGCGGGCAAGACGTATCCCGACCTCGAAGTCTATCGCGCCGAGTTCCGCCCGATGAAGGCGACGCTCTCCGGCCGCTCGGAAAAGATGCTGATGAAGCTCATCGTCAATGCAGCGGATCGCAAGGTTGTCGGCGCGCATATCCTCGGCCACGAGGCCGGCGAAATGGCGCAGCTTCTCGGCATCACGCTGAAGGCCGGCTGCACGAAGGACGATTTCGACCGCACCATGGCCGTTCATCCGACGGCAGCGGAAGAGCTCGTGACGATGTACACGCCGAGCTACCGGCTGAAGAACGGCGAGCGGGTTTGAGGATGGCGTGGCGCAAACGCGCCACAGCCGTTACAATTCGCTTGGCGCGATCCTTTGCAAAACCTTAATCTGCGGGTATAAGCCGCCGAAAATCGTAATTGGCGGCAGTCTGCGCAAGTAGAACGGTAAGCCGCGAGGGAAGGGTGAGTGAAATGACCAGGAACTGGAGCCCGTCGAGCTGGAGGCAGAAGCCCATTCAGCAGGTCCCGGATTATCCGGATGCAGCAGCGCTTGCGGCAACGGAAGAGCGCCTCGCGACCTATCCGCCGCTGGTCTTTGCTGGTGAGGCTCGCCGCCTCAAGACCGCGCTCGCCAGCGTCGCCAATGGCGACAGCTTCCTGCTTCAGGGCGGCGACTGCGCCGAGAGCTTCGCCGAACATGGCGCCGACAATATCCGCGACTTCTTCCGCGCCTTCCTGCAGATGGCCGTCGTCCTGACCTTCGGTGCGCAGATGCCGGTCGTCAAGGTCGGCCGCATTGCCGGCCAGTTCGCCAAGCCCCGCTCGTCCAACATCGAGCGCCAGGGCGATGTCGAGTTGCCGAGCTATCGCGGCGACATCATCAATGGCATCGAATTCACCGAGGAAGCCCGTATTCCGAATCCGGAACGCCAGATCATGGCCTACCGCCAGTCGGCCGCGACGCTGAACCTGCTGCGCGCCTTCGCGATGGGCGGCTATGCCAACCTGGATAACGTGCATCAGTGGATGCTCGGCTTCGTCAAGGAATCCCCGCAGGGCGAGCGCTACCGGAAGCTCGCCGAGCGTATTTCCGAAACGATGGACTTCATGCGCGCCATCGGCATCGACGCGGACAACAACCGCTCGCTGCGCGAAACCGATTTCTTCACCAGCCACGAAGCCCTGCTTCTCGGCTACGAGCAGGCGCTGACCCGCGTAGACTCCACGTCCGGCGACTGGTACGCAACGTCCGGCCACATGATCTGGATCGGCGACCGCACGCGCCAGCCCGACCATGCGCATGTCGAGTATTGCCGTGGCATCAAGAACCCGATCGGTCTGAAGTGCGGTCCGTCGCTGACGGCCGAAGGCCTGATCGAGCTGATCGATCTGCTCAACCCGGCCAACGAAGCCGGCCGCCTGACGCTGATCTGCCGCTTCGGCCACGACAAGATTGCCGAGCATCTGCCGCGCCTCATCCGCGCTGTGGAGAAGGAAGGCAAGAAGGTCGTCTGGTCCTGCGATCCGATGCATGGCAACACGATCACGCTCAACAACTACAAGACGCGCCCCTTCGAGCGCATCCTGTCGGAGGTCGAAAGCTTCTTCCAGATCCATCGCTCCGAAGGCTCGCATCCGGGCGGCATCCATATTGAAATGACCGGCAAGGACGTGACGGAATGCACGGGCGGCGCCCGCGCACTCACCGGCACCGACCTTGGCGACCGTTACCACACGCATTGCGACCCGCGCCTCAATGCCGACCAGGCGCTGGAACTGGCCTTCCTGCTCGCCGAACGGATGAAGCAGAGCCACGACGAGAAGCGTGCGCTGGCGGCCAATGGCTGATTTGGCCTGAACGTTAGCTTCAACGTTTTGAATTTGATGATCCGGGAGCAATGCGTGAAGCTTGCTCCCGGATTTTCTTTTGGAGGAGCGCTCAATGGCGGCGTCAGTTGGAACACATGAAGGCGGATGCCTCTGCGGCGCAGTGCGCTTCAGGACACGCGGAACCTTGCGCGCCGTCGTCGCCTGCCACTGCACGCAGTGCCGCAAGCAATCCGGGCACTACTGGGCTGCGACGAACGTGCCGGACGTGAATCTGACCGTCGAAGGCGAGGGGGCTGTCGGATGGTACAGCGCAACGCCGGGCATCCGCCGTGGCTTCTGCAGGACCTGCGGGTCCTTCCTGTTCTGGAAGATGGAAAGCCGTGACTATACCTCGATCGGGGCAGGGGCGTTCGACGGCGACACGGGCCTCATCATCGACCAGCATATCTATTGCGCCGACAAAGGCGATTACTATGATATCCCCGAAGGCGTGCCGGCCTATCCCGGCGCGAGCCCGGCCATCCAGACTGCCGGCTGAAATATGAGAGAAAAGCGGAATGATCCTGAATACGGAAAAGAGCTACGGCCTCGTTTCCATTCTCTTCCACTGGATCATGGCGGCGCTCTTTCTCCTCCAGTTCTGGATTGGTTTGACGATGGAGAGCGAGCCGGACCTCGCCTCGAAACAGGCTTTGATCACGCGCCACGTCTCGTTCGGCATTCTCATTCTTGCTCTGTGGGTCGTCAGGATCGTCTGGACCCTGTGCAATCGACGCCCGGCGCTGCCGGGGCGCATGGAGCAGGGCGAGCGCAGACTGGCCCGCGCCAGCCACTTGTCGCTACTGGCGCTTTTCGGCATCATTCCACTCACAGGATGGCTACTCGTCTCGACAATGGGCGGACTTCTGCCTTTCCAGATCTTCGGCCTGTTTGCCCTGCCGCGCTTCGGTCTCGGCGCGTCGCTCCACGCCGCTGGAATCTGGAGCGTTTTTCACGCCTTCCTCGCCTATTTCATGCTAATTCTGGCGGCGGTGCACGCGCTCGCGGCGCTGCGCCATCAGTTCACGCTAAAGGATGGATTGATGGTGCGCATGCTGCTGCCGGGGCGCAGCCTGATCGATGACTAGAACATGTCCAGCAAAAGTGCTTTAGCGGTTTTGCGTCAGGACTGCGGAGAAACAAATGGAGAGATAATTTCAGGTGACTCACCGGAAATTATCTCGGCGGCAGGGAGTGGCCGCCTGAGACATGCTTCATGGGAGGAAAACATGGACGCTGCACGCAAAATGGAGCCGCAGAGCCGGCGCTATGGCCTGACGCTGGACGATTGCCATCTCGATGACTTCCGCCAACTGGTGGAGCGCAAGGCCAGTCTGGTCGACTATCCAAACGCCAGCGCCATCGAGAAAAACGTCGTCATCTATGACAGCGCCGACCTCGCGAAGGCTGTCGCGGCAGATGAGGAGACCGTTCTCGCAGAACTGTGTGATCTCCTGACGCATGGCCCCGGTGTCGCCGTCTTCAAGCACGCCTTTGCCGATCTTTCGGTGATCGACCGCGCCAGTGAGGTCTTCGCCGATATCATCGATGAGCAGCACCGCACCAAGACCGGCGGTGGCGACCATTTCGCGAAGCCCGGCGCCAATGACCGCATCTGGAACTCGCTGGAAAAACACTGCCTGGCCGACCCGGAAAACTTCGCGCTCTACTATGCCAACCCGATCATCGAACTGGTGAGCCGCGCCTGGCTCGGCCCCGCCTTCCAGATGACGGCGCAGGTGAACCGCGTGAACCCCGGCGGTGCCTCGCAAACGCCGCATCGCGACTATCACCTCGGCTTCATGACGGCGGCGCAGATCGGGCGCTATCCCCGCCATGTTCACAACCTCTCGCCCGTGCTGACGCTGCAGGGTGCCGTCGCCCATTGCGACATGCCGCTGGAAAGCGGCCCGACGCTCTTCCTGCCCTTCAGCCAGGCCTATGAGCCCGGCTATGTCGCGTTGGAAAAGCAGGAGTTCCGGGACTATTTCGCCGCCAACCATGTACAGCTGCCGCTGGAAAAGGGCGATGTTGTCTTCTTCAATCCCGCGCTCTTCCATGCCGCCGGCTCTAACGTCTCAAAGGACATCCTGCGGGTGGCGAACCTCCTCCAGGTCTCCTCCGCCTTTGGCCGAGCCATGGAGACGGTCAACCGCACGCGCATGTGCGCCGAGCTCTATCCCGCGCTGACCAAACTGAAGGGCGAGGGGAGACTGGACGCCGCAGGCATTGCCAACGCCGTAGCCTCATGCGCGGAAGGCTATTCCTTCCCCACAAACCTCGACCGCGATCCGCCCATTGGCGGCATCGCCCCCAAGCCGCAATCGGCCCTGATGGCGGAAGCGCTTTCCGAAGGATGGACCGCTGAACGTTTCAACGCCGCCCTTGCCGCCTATGACGAGAAGCGCCAGAGCTGAGCGGCGAGAGGGAGGAGATTTCATGAGCGAGAACCATGCACGCCTCGACGGCCGCGTGGCCGTCATCACCGGCGGCACCCAAGGCCTGGGCGCTGCCGTGGCACGTCTCTTTGCCGAGCGGGGTGCAGCCGGCATCGTCACCTGCGGACGCTCGAAGGCGAAGGGCGAGGCCGTCGCCGCCGAAATTTCGGCAGCGACTGGCGTACGCGTTCATTTCGTCGAGGCGGATCTCGGTTCGGTCGACGCACCCGCTGCCGTCATGAAGGCCTGCGATGCCCTCTTCGGCCGCGTCGATGCGCTGGTCAATGTCGCCGCCATCACCGACCGCGGCACGATCGTCGATACTTCGCCGGAGCTCTTCGACCGCATGTTTGCAATCAATGTCCGCGCGCCGTTCTTCCTCATGCAGGAGGCGGTTAAGATGATGATCCGCGACAAGGTCGAAGGCACGATCGTCAATATCGGCTCGATGTCCGCCATGGCCGGGCAACCATTCCTGTCGGCCTATTGCGCATCCAAGGGCGCGCTGGAAACGCTGACGAAAAACACCGCCTTCTCGCTGTTGAAGAACCGCATCCGCGTCAATCAGCTGAATATCGGCTGGATGGCCTCCGATGGCGAGGACCGCATCCAGCGCGATTATCATGGGGCGTCTGACGACTGGCTGGCGAAGGCCGCGGCAGGCCAACCTTTCGGCCGCCTGGTCGACCCGCAGGAGGTGGCGCGCGCCTGTGCCTATCTGTCATCGCCCGAATCCGGGCTCATGACCGGTTCGGCGATCTGCTTCGATCAGGTTGTCTGGGGAGCCTACGAATCCGGCCCCGCGCCGTCAGCGCCGATGACGCTGTAACGGAGAGGGGAAGGGATCAGGTCGGGCAGCCGGTGTTGCCGCGCGCCCAGTGGTTGACGCCGGCCGTGATCTTGTCATGCAGCGCGCCCTGCATGATCGGGCCGAAAGCCTGAAGCCGCGCCGGGTCGCCCTCGGCCATGATGACCAGCAGCGGGCGCGATTCCGGGCTGTGCTTGGCGACCAGCAGGAGACGCGGCTTGCCGCTGAACGAGTTCAGCTCCGGCGCCATCCTGTAAGCGGCGAAGGCCGGATCCTTGGTCCGGAACCAGCAGGCATTGGCCCCGGTCGTGATCCGCTCCATCACCGGAAGCGCTGCCGAGCCAACGGCTGAGGGCGTCTGTGCGGCCTTCTGCGTCTGGCAGGAGGAGAGGGCCACAGCGGAAAGACCGGCTGCGACGGACAGCTTGAGAAAAGCGCGCATGGAAAACCTTGTCGGCTGGAGAAATCAGGCAGCGATGACGTCGAGCGCGGAGGCAAAGAGCCCGCGACCGTCCGAGCCGCCATGCGCGGCCTCGATCAGGTTTTCCGGATGCGGCATCATGCCAAGCACATTGCCCTTGGCGTTGATCACGCCTGCAATGTCATTCATCGAGCCGTTCGGGTTCGTGCCCTCGGCATAGCGGAACACGACCTGGCCCTTGTCCTCGATCGCCTTCAGCGTCTCGGCGTCGGCGAAATAGTTGCCGTCATGATGGGCAACCGGGCAGCGCAGGATCTGGCCCTTGGCATAGGCGCGCGTGAAGGAAGTCTCGGCATTGGCGACTTCGAGCTTCACTTCGCGGCAGACGAACTTCAGCGAGGCATTGCGCATCAGCGCGCCCGGCAGCATGCCGGCTTCGAGCAGGATCTGGAAACCGTTGCAGACGCCGAGAACCTTGACACCCTGTTCGGCCTTCTCGCGGATCGCCTGCATCACCGGCATGCGCGCGGCAATGGCGCCGCAGCGCAGATAATCGCCATAGGAAAACCCGCCGGGGATCACGATCAGATCGACATCCGGAAGCTCCGTTTCCGTCTGCCAGACCGTGACGGGCGCCTTGCCCGAAATCTTGGTCAGCGCCGCGATCATGTCGCGGTCACGATTAAGCCCGGGAAGCTGAACGACGGCAGATTTCATGGCTTTCAAAGCTCCAGTTCCGGAGTGGTCAATACTGGGTCGGATAATGCGCCGCGCTCGAAGCGTCAACGCATTTTCCCGGTTCTCCCGAGACCTTTGCGCGTCTCAGGAGGAAGGGTCGAAGGGTGTCTGACCGCGCTCTGCGAGTTCGCGAAGATCGAGACGGGTTTCGATGCGGTCGAGGCGCATTTCGATATGGCCGACAGACGCACGTAGATTATTGATGTCGCCCTGCATGGTGTGCAGTTGGCTGCGGATCGAAATGTTATCCTGCCGAAGCTCCCGAACGCTTTCCTTCACGTTCGAGATATCGGCCTGCATCCGCTTTAACATTTCGTAGACGAGCTCTGCTCTGACCTCGGCCATGGAACCATCCTTCAACCTTCACGCGAGGTTGATAGTATAATTCTCAATTACCGTGTTCGCCAGAAGTTTCTCGCACATGGCCTTCAGGTCGGCTTCGGCCTTGGCCTTGTCGGCGCTGTCGATCTCGATGTCGAAGACCTTGCCCTGGCGGACATGGCCTACGCCGTCGAAGCCGAGAGCCCCGAGCGCGCCTTCGATTGCCTTGCCCTGCGGGTCGAGAACGCCATTCTTGAGCGTGACGGTTACGCGTGCCTTGATCACGTCTAATCCCCTGACGGTTTACTTGACCAGAACCGGACCCGTGCCGCGCACAGGCTCGTTCTCGTTGATGATGCCGAGACGGCGGGCGACTTCCTGATAGGCTTCGATGAGCCCGCCGAGATCCTTGCGGAAAATGTCCTTGTCCATGCGCTTCTTGGTCTCGATATCCCAGAGACGGCAGCTGTCCGGCGAGATTTCGTCGGCCAGAACGATCCGCATCATGTCGCCTTCGAAAAGGCGGCCGCATTCGATCTTGAAATCGACCAGCTGGATGCCGGCGCCGAGGAAGAGACCGGACAGGAAGTCGTTGCAGCGGATGGCGAGCGCCATGATGTCGTCAAGCTCCTGCGGGCTTGCCCAGCCGAAGGCGGTGATATGCTCTTCGGAGACCATCGGGTCGTTGAGCTGGTCCGACTTGAAGTAGAACTCGATGATCGAGCGTGGCAGAACCACGCCTTCCTCGATGCCGAGGCGGGTCGAGAGCGAGCCGGCGGCGACATTGCGCACGACGATCTCGAGCGGAATGATCTCGACTTCCTTGATCAGCTGCTCGCGCATGTTCAGCCGGCGGATGAAATGCGTCGGAATGCCCATGCGGTTCAGATGCGAGAAGATGAACTCGCTGATGCGATTGTTCAGCACGCCCTTGCCGTCGATGACGGCATGCTTCTTGGCGTTGAAGGCAGTGGCATCGTCCTTGAAGAACTGGATCAGTGTGCCCGGCTCAGGTCCCTCGTAAAGGATCTTGGCCTTGCCTTCGTAGATACGGCGGCGACGGTTCATGAAAAATTCGACCTGTTCGGCGCATGTCGCTGGATTGGACTCGACATGCTTGTTTTAAGTTTTGCGGCTCCATAACCGATCTCGCGGCATTTAACAACGCTTGGCTTCCGCGATCCCCGGTTTCGTCCGCGATGGTATCAGTTTGGCGGCCTGAGATTGCTCAGAAACTGGGCGAAAATCATCGTCCCTTCCGGCCACGGGCCATGCCCGGAATCGGCATTGATGTGTCCGGACTCGCCCGCGTCGAGGAGAAGCGAGCCCCAGTTCGCCGCAATTTCGTCGGCATGCTCGAATGTGCCGAACGGGTCGTTGCGGCTTGCCACGGTCATCGACGGAAAGGGCAGCGGCTCGCGCGGGTAGGGGCCGAATGTCATCAGATGCTTCGGCCGGATCGATGGATTGGCCACATCTGGCGGTGCAACAAAGAAAGCGCCGGCAACAGGCTTCTTGAACAGCGGCACCGCATGAATGACGGCCGGCACGCCCAAAGAGTGGGCGACCAGCACCACCGGCTTTTCCGCCGCATTCACCTCTTCCGCGACGCGTGCAACCCAGTCCTCGCGCACGGGCTTGGACCATTCGGCCTGCTCGACGCGGCGGGCGGTGGAGAGCTTGTTTTCCCAGCGTGTCTGCCAATGGTCCGGACCGGAATTGGTGTAACCGGGAACGATGAGAATTTCGACGTCTGCTACTTTCATGGCCCTTATGTCTGCTTTCCGCACGCGATCGTCAAGAACCTCAGCAAAGCCTTATGTTGCAATGCAAAAAATGGAAGCAATTTCAAGACCTAAGACGAAAGTTTGGACTTGCGCGCGTCATCCTTCCGGGTACTCTGGACATCCGAACCACTTTGGGAGGAGTGAATATGCTCGGTTTGATGCAGGATTGGCCGCTGCTTTGCCACAAGGTTATCGACCATGCTGGTCTGTTTCATGGCAAGCGCGAGGTGATTTCCCGTTCAGTCGAAGGCCCGATCCATCGCACCGATTACGCCACGGTACGAAGCCGTTCGCTGCAACTGGCCAAGCGGCTCGAAAAGGACGGAATCAAGGTCGGCGACCGCATCGGGACGCTGGCCTGGAACACCTGGCGGCATCTGGAAGCCTGGTATGGCATCATGGGCTGCGGCGCCGTCTATCACACGCTGAACCCGCGGCTTTTCCCGCAGCAGATCGCCTGGATCATGAACGATGCGGAAGACCGCTTCCTCTTCGTCGACATCACCTTCATGCCGATCGTCGAGAAGATTGCACCCTTGGTGCCGACGCTTGAAAAGGTGATCGTGCTGACCGACGCGGCCCATATGCCGCAGACGAGTCTGCCGAACGTCGTGCCCTATGAAGATTGGCTTGCCGAAGTCGATGACGACTATGTCTGGAAGGACCTCGACGAGCGCGCGGCAGCCGGCATGTGCTACACGTCGGGAACGACAGGCGATCCCAAGGGCGTCGTTTATTCGCACCGCTCCAATGTGCTGCATTCGATGATCTGCATCCAGCCAGATGCGATGCAGCTCTCGTCGCGCGATCGCCTGATGCCGGTCGTGCCGCTTTTCCACGCCAACGGCTGGGGCATTGCGCTCTCCGCCCCGATGGTCGGCGCGACGCTCGTCATGCCTGGGCCGGGCATGGACGGCAAGTCGATCTATGGCCTGCTGACCGACGAACACGTGACCGTCACGGCGGCCGTGCCGACCGTCTGGCTCGGCCTCCTGCAATTCATGGAGAAGGAGGGCGGCAAACTTCCCGATCTCCGTTCGGTGGTCATCGGCGGCTCGGCCGCACCGCGCTCGATGATCAAGACCTTCAAGGAAAACTACGACGTCGATGTCGTTCATGCCTGGGGCATGACGGAGATGAGCCCGGTCGGCTCGCTCGGCAGCCTCAAGCCGGAATATGACAAGCTCGAAGGCGAAGCGCGCTACGATGTCCAGATGAAGCAGGGTCACGCCCCCTTCGGCGTCGAGATGAAGATCACCGACGACGAGGACGTCGAACGTCCGTGGGACGGCAAGACCTTCGGCCGGCTCAAGGTGCGCGGGCCTGCTGTCGCAAGCTCTTATTACAAGGGCAGGGGCGCCGAGCAGTTCGGCCCTGGCGGCTGGTTCGATACGGGTGACGTCGCCCATATGGATGCAGAAGGCTACATGCAGATCACCGACCGCTCCAAGGATGTCATCAAGTCCGGCGGCGAGTGGATTTCCTCCATCGACCTCGAAAACCTCGCCGTCGGCCACCCGGACGTCGCCGAGGCCGCCGTGATCGGTGTGGCGCACCCGAAATGGGACGAGCGCCCGCTGCTGATCGTCGTCAAGAAGGAGGGCCGCAATCCGTCGAAGTCCGACATCCTCGGCTTCATGGACGGCAAGATCGCCAAATGGTGGATGCCCGACGACGTGGTGTTCGTCGACGCTATTCCGCACACGGCAACCGGCAAGATCCTGAAGACGGAACTGCGTGAGCAGATGAAGGAGTACAGGTTGCCGATGGCGTCGTAAGGGTGAGGTCAGGGGTCCGATTTGCGGATCGGACCGGACATTGAGGGAGGGTGAGGCGGCGCGGCACCCTCCAGTCTCCCCCTTGGTGGGGGAGAAAGCAAAATCACGGTCTTAGCCGCAGGCTAAGTCGTAGATTTTGCCAGAGAGGGGGTAACGCTGCGGGGAAGAATTTACCCCCTCACCTGGAAAATCTAGCACTTAGCTTTCAGCTAAGATGCTGATTTTCCTTCCTCTCCCACAAGGGGAGAGGCTAACCCGGCCGCACCGTTTTCCCCACTCTCAAAGTTTGCCCTTATCCTAAACCCCTCCCGTCACCGGATGGGCCAGCGACGACTGGTTCAGGCGGGAGGAGAGCCTGATGCGGTGTTTCGTAACGTGCGGGATATCGTATCAGGGGGCGCGGGCGGCATTGAGACAAAAACCTCAGTGAAACGACTCCCCCGATGGGCTGCGAATAGCTCGGCGGCCTGGCTGTGCCAGAGAACCCGTCTGCCTCCGCAGGCGGTTTAGCGAGGCGGCCCGCGCTTGAGGATCAGGATCGGATGCGGTCCTGCCTTGCAGATCTCGACGGGTCGCGCTGGCGCTCCGCCGTATTTTTACTACTCAATCAGGGCGGCGCGTCAGCGTGGCTCTCCGGAAGCTGATGTCCAGAGACAGGGGCGGAAGCGTGAAGACCGGAGGATAACTCGGGAGAGGTTTTTTCCGGGTGATTTGGCACGACGTCAGACGTTCGTCTCCCCCCTTGTGGGGGAGATGCCACGAGAGTGGCAGAGGGGGAAAGCCACACGGAAAAACGTCAAATTATCAAGGTCGGGATATGTCGCAAAGTCCCCCTCTGGCTGCCGCCATCTCCCCCACAAGGGGGGAGACGGGTGCGGCGCCCGCGTCGGCCCATCTGACCGCGGGGGCATCTCTTCAGGTGCCGCGCCTCACGTCCTCAGCACCCGATAGATCGCCGGGATCACCAGAACCGTGAGCGCCGTCGAGGATGCCAGCCCGAAGAGCAGCGAGATCGCCAACCCCTGGAAGATCGGGTCGGTGAGGATCACCGCTGCGCCGATGATGGCGGCGAGCGCCGTCAAGAGGATCGGCTTGAAGCGGATTGCGCCGGCCTCGATGAGCACATCCGTCATCGTCCGGCCCGTCATGTCGCTGTTGCGGATGAAGTCCACCAGCAGGATCGAGTTGCGGACAATGATGCCGGCGAGCGCAATGAAGCCGATCATCGAGGTCGCCGAGAAGGGCGCGCCGAATATCCAGTGGCCGGCGAGGATACCGATGAAGGTCAGCGGCACCGGCGTCAGGATGACGAGCGGCAGCTTGAACGAGCCGAACTGCGCAACGACGAGGATGTAGATCCCCAGGAGAGCGATCATGAAGGCCGCCCCCATGTCGCGGAACGTGACCCATGTCACTTCCCATTCGCCGTCCCAGAGCAGCGTCGGATGACGCTCGTCCTCCGGCTGGCCATGCAGCGCGATCACCGGTTTCGGCAAGTCTTTCCAGTCCATCTTGTCGAGGGCGTCCTGTACGGCGAGCATGCCGTAAAGCGGCGCCTCGAACTGTCCGGCAAGCTCCGCCGTCACCATCTCGGCACTGCGGCCGTTATGCCGGAAGACGGGATAGGAGGAGAGCTCGTTCGTGACCTTCACGACATCGCCAAGCTCGACGACGCCATTGCCGCCCGGCAGCACATTGGCCGGGATGGGCGTGGTCAGGAAGGCTTCCCCGAGCGTCTGGTCGCCCTTGGCCCGCTCCACCCGGATCGGGATCGGCGTGCGGCCGTTGCCGCGATGCGAATAGCCGACCGTCTGCCCGCCATTGAGGATCGAGATCGTGTTGAACACGTCGCTTTCCTCGACATGGAAGAACTCGGCCTTGTCGGTATCCACCGTCATGCGCATGCGCTCAGCCCGCGTGCCGTACGAGTTGTCGATATCGACAATGAACGGAACGCTGCGGAAGGCTTCCTCGACCCGGGCCGCGACCTTGCGGCGCGTGTCTGAATCCGGACCATAGATTTCGGCGAGCAGCGTCGCCATGACCGGCGGACCCGGCGGCGGCTCGACGACCTTGAGGCTCGTGCCGGCAGGCACGGCAAGCTTGGCGATGCGCTCGCGGATATCGAGCGCGATCTGGTGCGAGGAGCGGTCCCGCTCGCCCTTGCCGGTAAGGTTGACGGCGACGTCACCCATATAGGGCTGCGACCGCATGTAGCTGTGGCGCACGAGCCCGTTGAAGTTGAAGGGCGCAGCAGTCCCCGCATGCGTCTGCACAGAGACGACTTCCGGCAGGCCGACGACGATGCGGGCGACGTCCTGCGCCACCCGGTCGGTCGCCTCGACGGAGGCGCCTTCCGGCAGGTCGATCATGACGGAGAGTTCCGACTTGTTGTCGAAGGGCAGCAGCTTCACGGTCACATGCTTGGTGTAGAAGAGGCTGAGCGAACCGAGGGTGAGTGCGCCGACGGCCAGCAGGAAAATCCAGCTGCGCGCCTTCGTCTTCAGGATCGGCCGGGCGACGGACGCGTAGATCTGCCCGAGCTTGCCGCCATGCGCTTCGTCATGATGCACGACGGGCGCCTTGCCGCTGACCTTCAGCATGAGATAGGGCGTGACGATCACGGCGACGAAGAAGGAGAAGATCATCGCAGCCGAGGCGTTCGCCGGAATGGGGCTCATGTAGGGGCCCATCATGCCGGAAACGAAGAGCATGGGCAGAAGAGCGGCCACCACGGTCAGCGTCGCGACGATGGTCGGATTGCCGACTTCCGCCACGGCCTCGATGGCCGCGCGGCGGCGCGATCGCCCGTCATGCATGCCCCAGTGCCGCGCCGTGTTCTCGATGACGACGATGGCGTCGTCGACGAGAATGCCGATGGAAAAGATCAGCGCGAAGAGCGAAACACGGTTCAGCGTGTAGCCCATGACATTGGAGGCGAAGAGGGTGAGAAGGATCGTCACCGGAATGACGATGGCGACGACAATCGCCTCGCGCCGCCCGATGGCGAGCCAGACGAGCAGGATGATCGAAACGGTCGCAAGCCCCAGATGATAGAGCAGCTCGTTGGCCTTCTCATTGGCCGTTTCACCATAGTTGCGGGTGACTTCGAGATGCATGTCGCCGGGGATGAGGTCGCCCTTCAGCATGTCAACGCGCTTGAGTACGGCTTCGGCGACCGTCACCGCATTGGAGCCGGCGCGCTTGGCGACGGCCAGTGTCACGGAGGGGACGCGCTCGATGCCCTTATCCGTCTTCGTGACGGTCGAAACGCGCAGGTCGGCCGTGTCGGTCGCCAGCGAAATATCGGCGACGTCGCGGACATAGACCGGTCGGCCGTCGCGCGAGGTCAACAGCAGATTGCCGATGGCGGCAGGCGTCGAGAGCGTCTCGCCGGCGATCAGGCCGATTTCCTGGTTGTTCTGGCGGATCGTACCGGCAGGAAAGGCGCTGTTGGCGGCCTGTACCTTGCCGGCCAGCTGCTGCAGCGTGACGCCATAGAGCGCGAGCTTGGCCGGATCGGGCGCAATGCGGATTTCCTCGCCCGTCTCGCCGACGAGATAGGTGAGGCCGACATTGTCGATCTTCGACACCTCGGTGCGAAGCTCCCGCATGATGCGGGTAAGGTCGTTGGGGGTGATGCGGTCGGCGGCTTCCGGCTTGGGCGACAGCGTCAGCGAGACAATCGCGACATCGTCGATGCCGCGCCCGACGATCATCGGCTGCGGGATGCCGAGCGGGATCTTGTCCATGTTCGCCATGACCTTGTCATGGACGCGCAGGACCGCCGCATCGGAGGAAGTGCCGACCTTGAAGCGGGCCGTGACCATGACATTGTCGTCAGAAGATTGCGAATAGACATGCTCGACGCCATCGATGCTCTTCACCACCGTTTCCAGCGGTTCGGTGACGAGCTTGACCGCGTCTTCGGCCTTCAGTCCTGGCGCCTGGACGAGGATGTCGACCATCGGCACGGAAATCTGCGGCTCTTCCTCGCGCGGCAGGCTGATCAGCGCGACCAGACCGAAGGCGAAGGCGGCCAGAAGGAAGAGGGGGGTGAGCGGCGACTTGATGAATGCCTTGGTGAGCCGACCGGCTATGCCGAGATCGCGCATGCCAGCGTCTTCGTCTGCTTCGTGATGATGCTCGACCGGCCAGGCGCCCAGCTCTTCTTGGCTTCCGCCTTCCGCGTTCTTGTTGTTCTCGTCAGTCATTTCGGTGTCACCACGGTATCGCCGGCGGCAAGGCCGGTCAGAACCTCGACCATGGGCGGATTGCTGTCTTCCATCGTTTCGCCGAGAATGACGGCGCGCTCGACCGGCTGGCCATTCTCTTCAACGGTGACGAAATCGATGCCGGAACGGGTCACGACCGCATCCTTCGGCACGAGAAGCGCCTTGCGCGTCGCCACCGGTATCTCCACCAGCACGCGGGCATTGACGAAATCGGAACTGAGCTTGGCCACCTCGACATCGGCGGCGACACGGCCATTGGTGATTTCCGGATAGATCTTGACGAGCTTGCCGGTCTCCTTGGCGCCGCCCGCCGAAATGTGAATGCTCGCGCCCTGCTTCAGGGCGGCGGCATGCCGTTCGGGAATGGCGAGCCTGAGAAAGAAGCCGCCTCCGCCGACGGTCGCGACGGGTTCGCCGCCCATGATGACCGCGCCCTTCGTGACGGGAACCTGAAGCACGCGGCCATTGGCCGGCGCCAGCACGTCGCCTTCCTTCTGCTGCTCGACCGAGACGGAGCGCTGCGCCTGCAGCGCCACGATCTGGCTGCCCAGCACATCGACACTGGTCTTCAGCTGATCGAGTTGCTGCTGGGTCGTGATGCCCTTGCCGATCAGCGCCGTGCCGCGGGCCAGCTCCGACTGCGCATTGGCAAGCTGCGTTTGCAGGGCCTGCAATTGCGCGTCATAGGCGGCGAGCTGGAAGTTGATCTTGTCGTCGCGCACGACGGCAATCTTCTGACCGGCTTTCACGACATCGCCTTCGGTCACATCAAGCTCGGTGATGACGCCCCCGATGCGAGCGCGTGCCGGAACAGTGTCCTTCGCCTCGACCTGACCGTAGACGGCCTTCCACTCGGTCATGTCGCTCGGCTGCAAGGTAAGCGAACCGGCCATCGCCGGATGCGCGAGCGCAAGAATGCCGGCGACCATCAATGTCTTTTGCATGACCTCAGTCCCTCAGAATGCGCAGCCGGCCTTGATACCCAGCCGCTTGAAGATTATCGCCGCCGGGCAGAAACCGGTGAAGGCGGATTGCAAAAGGTTTACACCGATGAAGACGGTGAACCAGACGAAATAGGGAGAGACGAAAACGGTCAACAGGACCGAAAGAAGGGTCATGATGCCGGCAAAGGCGAAAACGGCGCGGTCAAGTGTCATGGCAGAGACTCCAGTCTGATTTGAATTCAAGGAAACATATATATCATATTATATATGTTTCAAGTCCTGAAGTTTGGCAAACGTCACTTTGAACAGGATTTGGTTGTAGAAGCCGGCCTGAGAGCATTGCGCCTCAAGCCGGCCGTCTTGTTCCTGGAACGTCGTCTTACTGGGACTTCATCCAGTTCTTCCGGTTGACGCTGCCTTTCTGGCCGCCGGCGGCAGCGAAGCGCGCTTGGGCGCCGGCCATGAACTCGTCATGGCTCACCATGCCGTCATGGTCGGTGTCCATGACCTTGAAGCGATCGGCCTTGGCCGCCTGCATTTGCGCCTGCCGCTTCGCATTGCCGGTGCCGGCAGCGCCAGGCCCCATCCGCACGGCCATGTATTCTTCCATCGTCAGCTTGCCGTCGGAATTTGAATCCATCGCGCCGAACACGCCTTCGGCCCAGGTATTGACCTCGGCCTGCGAAAGTCGTCCGTTGCCGTCCGAGTCGATGGATTCGAAGGGCGTGTTCTCTGGCGGCCCCTTGCGCCCCGGTCCGGCGCCTTGTTGTGCCCAGGCGCTGCCGGCCATCAAGGCCAAGGCCAAGGCCAGCGCCGTTGATACAGTCCGTCGTGTGTAGTTTGACATGATATTCTCCACTCTTCTGACCCGCAGGATCGAGACTAGTGGAGAACTCAGATGGCATTGTTGATATGTATCAATCAGCTAATGCAATGTCCGACGTCTCACGGAAGATCCGTGATCAAAGGGCAGTAAAGCCGTTGTCGACAAAGAGATGCGCGCCGTTGACGAAGCTGGCATCGTCGGAGGCGAGGAAAAGGGCGGCCTTCGCGACTTCCTCCGGCTCGCAGATCCTACCCTGTTGCGCAGCAAGCGCCGCTTCCGACACATCGACGCCAAGCGCCTGAAGGTCCTTGACCTCGCGAAGTCCATGCGGCGTGCGCACGAAACCGGGGCAGACGGCGTTGCAGCGGATGTTGCGGTCGCGGAATTCGACGGCAATCGCGCGGGCGAACATATGCACAGCACCCTTCGTCGTGTCGTAGAGCACTTCCATCGGTGTCGCCGCAACGGCCGAGATGGAGGAGGTGCAGACAATCGCGCCGCCGCCCGCCGCAATCATGCCGGGCAGCACGGCTCGTGTCATGAGATACATGGACTTCACATTGACGTCGTGCAGCCAGTCCCATTCCTCTTCGGTGGTTTCCAGGAACGGCTTGATGACGATCGTGCCGGCATGGTTGAACAGCACCGTCACCGGGCCGAATGCCGCCTCGATCGCCTTCACGGCAGCGTTGACCTCATTGGCCTTGGAAACATCCGCCTGCCGGAACATCGCGACACCGCCGGCCGCTTCAATCTCCGCGACCTTGGCCGCACCGGCCTCCGCATTGCGGTCGATGATCGCGACCTTCGCCCCTTCTGCCGCAAACAGGCTGGACGAGGCCCCGCCCATGCCGGTGGCTCCGCCAGAAACGATTGCGACCTTGCCTGCGAGACGTCCTGCCATGATGAAACTCCTTCGTGAACTGAACGGCACGATAGGAGGTTCAGGCGAGTCGTCAAACGAAAGAAGCCGGCAGCTTTCGCCACCGGCTTCAATTGAGATGATGTCGGAACGGCTTACGCTTCGCCGAAAACCCGGCGGAAGATCGTGTCGACATGCTTGGTGTGGTAGCCGAGGTCGAATTTCTCGCGGATTTCCTCCTCCGACAGAGCCTTGCGAACCTCTTCGTCGCCAAGCAGTTCTTCGAGGAAGTCCGCACCCTTTTCCCAGACCTTCATCGCATTGCGCTGGACGAGACGATAGCTGTCCTCGCGCGAAACGCCGGCCTGGGTGAGGGCCAGAAGCACGCGCTGGCTCATGACCAGACCCTTGAACTTGTTCATGTTCTTCAGCATGTTTTCCGGATAGATCACCAGCTTGTCGATGACGCCGGCAAGCCGGTTCAAGGCAAAGTCGAGCGTGATCGTTGTGTCCGGACCGATGCCGCGTTCGACGGAGGAGTGCGAAATGTCGCGCTCATGCCAGAGCGCCACGTTTTCGAGCGCCGGAACGACCGACATGCGCACGAGACGGGCAAGACCCGTCAGGTTCTCGGTCAACACCGGGTTACGCTTGTGCGGCATGGCCGACGAACCCTTCTGGCCGGGCGAGAAGAACTCTTCCGCTTCCAGAACCTCCGTGCGCTGCATGTGGCGGATTTCGATGGCGACGTTCTCGATCGACGAGGCGATGACGCCGAGCGTCGCGAAGAACATCGCATGACGGTCGCGCGGGATGACCTGCGTTGAGATCGGCTCCGGCTTGAGGCCGAGCTTCTCGCAGACATGCTCCTCGACGCTCGGATCGATATTGGCAAACGTGCCGACGGCGCCGGAGATCGCGCCGGTTGCGACTTCGGCGCGGGCGGCAACGAGACGGTCGCGGTTGCGGCTCATCTCGGCATAGAAGCGGGCAAAGGTCAGGCCCATCGTCGTCGGCTCGGCATGAATGCCATGCGACCGGCCGATGCGAACCGTGTCCTTGTGCTCGAAGGCGCGCTTCTTGAGTGCGGCGAGAACCTTGTCCATGTCGGCGATCAGGATGTCGGCGGCGCGCACGAGCTGGATGTTGAAGGTCGTGTCGAGCACGTCCGAGGACGTCATGCCCTGATGGACAAAGCGCGAGTCTGGGCCGATGAATTCGGCCAGATGCGTGAGGAAGGCGATAACGTCATGCTTGGTGACGGCCTCGATCTCGTCGATCTTGGCGACGTCGAATTCGGCGGCCGAACCCTTGTACCAGATGTTCTGCGCGGCCTCTTTCGGGATGACGCCGAGATCGGCGAGCGCAAAGCACGCATGCGCTTCGATCTCGAACCAGATGCGGAACTTGGTCTCCTGCGACCAGATGGACACCATTTCGGGGCGGGAATAGCGGGGGATCATCAGCCTTCGCCTTTGCAGGTTTGAATATCGTTGGCCGCGCCATAGCAAACATGGCCGGCAATCTCAACGCATGCCGGCCATGAACCATCGTGCGGAAGGATTATGCACGGCCCTTTTCAGCCGCCGCGCGGATGGCCGAAATATTGGCGCGGTAGCTTTCGACGCTCCCGCCCTTGAAGACGGCGGAACCGGCGACAAACGCATTGACGCCCGCGGCAGCGACGGCCGGTGCCGTCTCCGGCGTAATCCCGCCATCGACTTCCAGCTCGATCGGCCGGTTGCCGATCATGGCATGGATGCGCTTCGCCTTTTCGGTGACGGCAGGAATGTATTTCTGCCCGCCGAAGCCGGGGTTGACGCTCATTAGCAGGATGAGGTCGACGTCGTCGAGAATGTATTCCAGCACGCTCTCATGCGTCGCCGGGTTGATCGAGACGCCGGCCTTCTTGCCGAGCGCCCGGATCGCCTGCAGCGAGCGGTGCAGATGCGGACCGGCTTCGGCGTGCACGGTGATGTAATCGCAGCCCGCCTTGGCGAAGGCTTCCAGATAGGGATCGGCCGGCGAAATCATCAGGTGGCAGTCGAAGACCGCATCCGTGTGCGGGCGCAGCGACTTGATGACATCCGGTCCGAACGTGATGTTGGGCACGAAGTGCCCGTCCATGACGTCGAGATGGATCCAGTCGGCGCCTGCGGAAACGACGTCGCGAACTTCCTGCCCGAGCTTGGAGAAATCCGATGCAAGGATCGAGGGCGCGATGCGGATGGGTTTCATGGGGTCTGCCTCCTGAAGCATGCTGCGCAGAACGAGGCTACGCAGAGCGGATGAGTGACATGCAAAAAGCAAAGTCGGTGGCCGCGCCGTAACATCGCTTTTCGGCTGCGGCAATGCCGCGCGCAACGCCGTCTTTCCTTTAAACCGATATTATTGTGTCTGCCCGGACCTGGAGCCTGCCGGGGCGGAGGATTGCCCGGGCGTCTGGAACGCGCCATTGCGCCATTCCATCAGCCGATAGATGTCCTCGGCTCGGAAATGGTCCTTCCCGAAGGTCACCGTGCCGACCGCCGTATCGAAGCTGCCGCCCGCGATGGATGCGGCCAGATCCTGCTTGCCGCTCACCATGGTCTCCGCCTTGTTCACGATCTGCGCTGCGGCGTGCGCTGGCAGGACATAGCCTTCGGCAACGATCTGCTGATCGGCCAGCGCATGAACAATCGCGGACGCTGCCGGCTGATCGCGCCAACGCTCCGGAATCACGGCCAGAACGCCGTCGGGCAGGGCGACGCCATCGTCCGCAGCGAGAAGCTGGTCTCCGCCCATCAGCGTAATTCCGGTTCCGGCTGCGTCCCGCGCGATCGTTGCGACGTCGCTCCGGGCGCCCACGATATAAACCGCGGAAACGCCCGCCTTCTGCAGCCGCCGCACCAGGATCTTCTGATTGTCGATGCTGGGTCGGAAATTCTCCGCCAGCACCGGCTTTATGCCTTTGCTTTCCAGATCCAGGCGAATATTGGCGGCCAATTCGTGCGAGTTCAGCGTTCCGTCGTCGAGAATGGCGATGGCCGAGTTTGGCCAGAGGTCTGCGATGAAGCCGGCGGTGGCGCTTGCCTCCTCGCCGGGCCGCGGGCTGAGCGAGTAGATCGGCCATCCATGCTTGACCGCATCCTCGAAGAGGATCTTCGAACGGGCCGAGAGCGTGATCGCCGGGATCGCGGCATCCTTCAGCGCCTGCGCGCTGCCCAGGAGGGAATCGGCGCAGAGAAAACCGATGGCGACCGAGGCGCCGCCCGCAATCAGCCGGCTGGCGACATCGACGCCGGAGTCCGGCGCGCAGCTTTCCGGAACGGGAAGAATCGTGTTGCCTGCGGCTTCGGCCTGTGCCTTCGCGCCGTCCATGATCTGCCTGCCGAGGATCGCAAAGGGGCCGTCCTGCGGCGCGACGACGCCGATCGTCAGCCCCTTGGCGTCGGCATGGTCGGCGACAAGCAGGCTTACAAGGGCGGCAGTCGTCAGGGCAAGTTTCTTCATCCGGTGCGGCATCCGTTTCGTATCGTGTTGAAAACAATAGTGGGGCGCTGGCTCCGCTTCAAACGGAATTACGACATGTCGGTCGAAAACGGCAATTTGTCGGGGCTGGGGCGGTGAATTTTAACATTCCTGCCTTATCTTTATCATCACAAGAACAGACTGGAGAATGAAGTGTTGAGCGCACCCGGCATCGATCCGAAGCTCTATCGCGACGCCATGGCGCGCTATGCCGGCCACGTGCAGATCGTCACGACCGCCCATGAAGGCGTGCGTCGCGGCGTGACGATCACCGCCGCCTGCTCGGTCTCCGACAGTCCCGCCATGGTCCTCGTCTGCCTCAACCGCCACAATGCCAGCAACGACATCTTCGTCGAAAGCGGCGTCTTCGCGCTGAATACGCTCGCCGCCCATCACAGAGATCTTGCCGATGCCTTCGCCGGCTTTGCAAAACTGCCGGTCGAGGAGCGCTTCGCCATGGGCGAGTGGGACGAACTGGTGACGGGCGCGCCGACACTGAAGGATTCGATCGCGACGTACGATTGCCGCATCGTCGATACGAAGTCGGTGTCGACCCACAATATCTTCTTCGGCGAGGTCGTGGGCCTGCGGCTCGGCTCCAAAGATCAGTCTCTTGTTTATATGGACCGGAGCTATCACGCGATATAGACTTCTCCTCATAAGAGGAGATTTCGCCCCACATGACCGGCATGACCGCGCGGCCGCTGCCGCAATCCATCGACGAGACCGCCAGCCTTCTGGAAGAGAACGACTACCTTGCCTCGCGTTCGCTGGCGACGGTGCTCTTCCTCGCGCTCAAGCTCAAGCGCCCGCTCTTCCTGGAGGGAGATGCCGGGGTCGGCAAGACGGAGGTCGCCAAGGTTCTGGCCAAGGCGCTCGATCGGCCGCTGATCCGCCTGCAATGCTATGAAGGTCTGGACATTTCGTCCGCCGTCTATGAGTGGAACTATCCCGCCCAGATGCTGGAAATCCGCCTCTCGGAAGCCTCGGGCGCGACGGATCGCGGCGAGATGGAAGCCGGCATATTCTCCGAAAAGCACCTGATCCGTCGTCCGGTCCTGCAGGCGATTTCCGCGCCCGCCGGCCGCGCACCCGTCTTCCTTATTGACGAACTCGACCGTACCGACGAAGCCTTCGAGGCCTTCCTGCTGGAAGTCCTCTCGGATTTCCAGGTCACGATCCCCGAATACGGCACGATCCGCGCCGAAGAGCCGCCGATCGTCATCATCACGACGAACCGCACCCGCGAAGTGCATGACGCGCTGAAGCGCCGCTGCCTCTATCACTGGGTCGGCTATCCGGATGCCAAGCAGGAGCTGGAAATCGTCTCCCGCAAGGTGCCGGGCTGCAACGACACGCTGGCGCGCCAGGTCGTGGCTTACGTGCAGAAGCTGCGCGAGGTCGATCTCTTCAAGAACCCCGGCGTTGCCGAAACCATCGACTGGGCAACGGCGCTGACGGAGCTCGACCGCGTGGCGCTCGACCCGGAAACGATTGCCGATACGCTCGGCACGCTTCTGAAGTATCAGGATGATATTGCGCGCATTCAGGGTGGCGAGGGCACGAAGATCCTCTCCGAGGTGAAGGCCGAACTTCTGGCCGCAGGCTGACACGATGGATGTCTCGGGCGAAATCGCAGGTGGCGGCAGGGGCGACGGCAGGCTTGCCGACAACATCACCTTCTTCGCCCGCGCCCTGCGCAAGGCGGGCCTGAAGATCGGCCCCGGCGCTGTCATCGATGCCGTCGAGGCGGTCGAGGCCATCGGCATCGGCTCGCGCGAGGAATTCTACACGGCGCTCTTCGCCGTCTTCGTAAAGCGCCATGAGGACAAGGCCGTCTTTGACGAGGCGTTCCGGCTGTTCTGGCGCTCGCGCGAGCTGATCGCCAAGATGATGCAGATGATGCTGCACGGCACGCCCAATCTCGGCCAGAAGGAGAAGAGCCGTGCCGGCCAGTCCCGCGCCGCCGACGCGTTGGTGGCGGAGAAGGACCGCCACAGTGCAAAGCCCGAGGAACCGGAAATCGAATTCGACGCGCGCTTCACCATGTCCGGCTCGGAAGTGCTGCGGAAGATGGATTTCGCCCAGATGTCGGCAAAGGAACTCGCCATCGCCAAGGCCGAAATCGCCCGCATCCAATTGCCCTTCGACGAGGTCCGCACCCGGCGGTTCCGCCCGTCGAACCGACCCAAGATCTTCGACGCTCGCCAGACCATGCGTGCCAGCATGAAGACGGGCGGCGATCTGCTTCTGCCGAAGTTCAAGCAGCATCGGACGATCCACCCGCCGCTCGTCATCCTCGCCGACATTTCCGGCTCGATGAGCCAGTACACCCGAATCTTCCTGCATTTCCTCCATGCCATGACGGAAAACCGCCGGCGGGTGCACACCTTCCTGTTCGGAACGCGGCTGACCAACGTCACCCGCCAGATGCGCCACAAGGACCCGGACGAGGCGCTGGATGCCTGTTCGGCGGCCGTTACCGACTGGTCTGGCGGCACGCGCATCGGCCAAACGCTGCGCGAGTTCAATCGGCTGTGGGCGCGGCGCGTGCTGGGGCAGGGCGCGAGCGTGCTTTTGATCACCGACGGACTGGAGCGCGACAGTATCGAAGAGCTGCAAACCGAGATGGATCGGCTGCATCGTTCCTGCCGCCGCTTGATTTGGCTCAATCCGCTCCTACGTTTTGATGGATTCGAAGCCCGCGCCCGCGGCGTCCGCGCCATGCTGCCCCATGTTGACGAGTTCCGCCCGGTGCATAATCTGGAAGCGATCGGCGATCTGGTGGCGGCGCTGTCAGGCGAAGGCGGCGGGCGCAAGGCTGACCCGCGGCGGTATCTGGGGCGGGTTTGATAAATCGAGGACGAGCTACCCCCTCTCTTGGAATTTCTAGCACTTAGCTGAAGCTAAGATGCTGAAATTCCGTTCTCCCCCACCAAGGGGGAGATTGGAGAACGCGGGGCCGCCATCCTCCCCATCTCCCCCCTGGTGGGGGAGAAAGCAAAATCATGAGCTTAGCCAAAGGCTAAGTCATAGATTTTGCAAGAGAGGGGGTCTTGATGCCCCCACATACGAAACAAAACGGAGGCACCGATGAACGACATGGCCGGTTTTGACGATCCGCTTCTCATCGCGGAAGGCTGGAAAAATGAGGGGCGCGATGTGGCGCTGGCGACCGTGATCGAGACCTGGGGCTCCGCGCCGCGCCCGGTGGGCAGCCATCTGGTGATCGACGGCGAGGGCAATTTCCACGGCTCCGTCTCCGGCGGCTGCGTCGAGGGCGCGGTGATCACCGAGGCGATGGATGTGATCGGATCGGGCAGTGCGCGGATGCTGGAATTCGGCGTGGCGGACGAGACGGCATGGCGTGTCGGCCTCTCCTGCGGCGGCCGAATCCGTGTTTATGTCGAAAAGGTCGCCTGATGCGCATCGAAATCCTGAAGCAACTGAACGAAGCCAAGCGCGCCCGCCGCGCCGCCATCCTCATCACCGATCTGGCAACGGGCGAGGACCGGCTGGCGCTGGAAGGTGAGACACTGGTCGGCCTCTCGGCAGAGGCGCTGAACAAGGCCTTCCTCTCCGGCAAATCCGGCCTGGTCGATGAAGAGGGCAAGAGCTTCTTCCTCAACGTCCACGTTCCGCCGCCGCGCATCATCGTGATCGGTGCCGTCCATATCAGCCAGGCGCTGGCCGCCATGGCGCCCGCTGCCGGCTTTGATCTTGAGATCATCGACCCGCGCACGGCCTTTGCGACGCCCGAACGTTTCGCCGGCGTGAAGCTGACCGCCGATTGGCCGGAGGATGTGCTGAAGGACACGCCGCTTGATGCCTTCACGGCGCTCGTCGCGGTGACTCACGATCCGAAGATCGATGACTATCCGCTTGTTTCGTCACTGAAAACCGGCTGCTTCTATGTCGGCGCGCTTGGCAGCCGCAAGACGCATGCAAAGCGCGTGGAACGCTTGAAGGAAGCCGGCTGCACGGACGCGCAGATCGCCCGCATTTCGGCCCCCATAGGCCTCGACATCGGTGCCTCCACGCCCGGCGAAATCGCCGTCGCGATCCTCGGCGACATCATCCAGACGCTGCGCAAGCGCGCGATTGGAGCCAGAGCATGATCTTCGGCGCTGTGCCGGTTGCCGAGGCGAAGGCCTGCGTGCTTGCCCATTCGGTGATGTTCGAGGGCGGCCGTCTGCCGAAAGGACATGTCGTAACGGAAGCGGATATCGTTACGTTAAGCGCTGCTGGCGTTGCGTCGGTGATCGCCGCGCGGCTGGAGCCGGGTGATATCGGCGAGGACGAGGCTGCTTCACGCATCGCGTCTGCGCTTGACGCCAATGGTCTCAAGGCCTCACCCGCGGCGACGGGCCGCGTCAACTTCCATGCCGAGACGAATGGCCTGTTCCGCGCCGACCGCACGCTCATCGATACCTTCAACGCCGTTCACCCCGCATTGACGCTGGCGACGCTGGCCGACCGCGCACCCGTTCGCAAGGGCGATCTGGTGGCGACCGTCAAGATCATTCCGCTCGCCGTTTCGGCTGAACTGGCGGAGCAGGGCCGAGCTCTGCTTGCGGCGGGCTCTGCCGTCTCGGTCAAGCCCTTTGCGACCCTTACGGCCGGTCTGGTCGCAACGGTGCTTCCCTCGTTGAAACCCTCCGTCATGGACAAGACGAAGCGCCTCACCGAGGACCGCCTCCGCCCGAGTGGCAGCCGCATTGCCGAGGAAGCCCGCTGTCCGCACGACGCACAGGCGGTTGCTGCCCATATCGCCGATTTCGCGAGCCGCTACGGCCTTGTCATCGTCTTTGGCGCTTCCGCCATGACCGATGAAGGGGATGTCATCCCCGCCGCCATTCGGTTGGCTGGCGGCGAGCTTGCCATTGCCGGAATGCCGGTCGACCCGGGCAATCTTCTGGTGCTCGGCTATGTCCACGGCGTTCCGGTCATCGGCGCCCCGGGCTGTGCCAGAAGCCCCAAGGAAAACGGTTTCGACTGGATCCTGAACCGCATCCTCGCCGGCGAACGGCCCACGCAAAAGGATGCCGCGAGCTTGGGCGTCGGAGGTCTTCTGATGGAAATTCCGCTGCGCCCGTTGCCGCGCGAAAAGGCGACGGAGGAGCCGCATCGCCCGACGGTCGGCATCGCCGTTCTCGCCGCCGGCCGCGCCAGCCGCATGGGCGGAGAAAAACACAAGCTGCTGGCCGAATTTTCCGGCGAGCCGCTGGTGCGCCGCAGCGTCGCGGCGGCAGTGTCTGCGGGTGCCGAAAAGGTCGCCGTTATCACAGGTCATCGAGCCGAGGAGATCGGGGAGGCGCTTGCCGGGCTCAACGTGGAAAGCATCCGCAATCCAGACTTTGCCAGCGGCATGGCCTCCTCGATCCGCGTCGGCGTCGAGGCGCTCCGGGAGAGGGACGGCATTGTCATTGCGCTCGCAGACATGCCGGGAGTCACCGCCGACGACTACAGCAAGCTGATCGACGCCTTCCGTCGCGAAGGTGGCAATGCCATCGTCCGCGCCGTGTCCGCCGGCAAGCGCGGTAACCCTGTGATCCTGCCGAAGACGCTCTACCCGGCGCTCCTGCGCCTTGAGGGCGATGTCGGTGCGCGGCATATCATCGAGAAAAGCGGCCTGCCGGTCGTGGATGTCGAAATCGGCGAGGCCGCCCATCTTGATGTGGATACCATTGAGGCGATCGAGGCGGCCGGCGGTGTGCTGAAGGGGTAGGGCGATGGATAACGATCAGCTTGAGGAGATGTTTCAGGCCGTCGCCCCCATCTCCATTCGCCGCATGTTTGGCGGCAAGGGCATCTATAGCGATGGCGAGATCATCGCGATCTGGCTGCGCGACCGCATGCTACTCAAGGGCGACGCCGAATGCGCCGCGCAATACGAAGCTCAAGGCGGTGTGCAATGGACCTACCAGCACAACAAGACCGGCAAGGACGTCAAGATGCCCTACTGGTCCATGCCCGAGATCGGCTGGGACGACCCCGACGAGATGGCGACGCTTGCCCGCACGGCGCTCGGCGCGGCGCTGAGAAGCCGATAAAAAAGTCACACCGATCCTCGTGTTTTCACGGAATTGATCAGACCATTAAAAAGGCTGATTGGCGTACCTCATAAGGGCGTGTTAGCAATCGAGTCAGTCCCGGCATTTTCCGCGGACGCACGCCTCCAGGTATCACATGACCACTGTTCTTTCGGACGCCCAGTTCGGGCAAGCGCCGTTCTATTACAGAACGCGGGCCGCAATGACGTTCTGCGCGCCCATGATCACCAATGCGCTTCTGATGCCCTATTTTCCAGTCTGGCTTCAGTCGCTGCATCTGGCGGACTGGCAGATCGGGCTGATCACCGGCGTGCCCCTGATCGTCCGCGTGATCGTCGCGCCCGTGGTGGCCGCGCTCTCCGACAGGATCGGGGAGCGGGCAACCGTCCTCTTCTGGTCGGGACTCACCTCGTTCATCACCTGTTGCGCCCTGTTCTATTCGGTGGCGTTCTGGCCGGTTCTGCTGATCTACGGCCTGCTGGGCGCATTTTATTCGCCCTATTCGCCGGTCGCCGAATCGCTGATGATGACGGGCGCGCGCCGCTGGGCCTTCCAGTACGGTCACATGCGGATGTGGGGCTCGATCCTTTTCATCGTCTCGACATTGGCCGGGGGCTATCTCGTCGGTGCACATGGGGCAAGCTCGGTGCTGCCTGCCATTACCTTCGGCTTCCTCCTGACGGTTCTCGGCGGCTTGATCGCACCGAAAACGGGTGTCAGCCGCCTGAAGCCGATTACGGAGCCGACAATGGTTCCTGAAGAGCGTGTTTTCCGCAAGCCGGACTTCCTCTTCGTCCTCATCGGCGTGACACTGTCCGGCTCCAGCCACGCCATGCTCTACACGTTCTCATCGCTTTACTGGGAGCAGATCGGGATCCCGGGATCGCAGATCGGTCTGCTTTGGGGCGCGGGCGTCGCCGCCGAAGTTTGCGTCTTCCTGTGGTCGAGCTGGCTGCTGCGCCGCTTCTCGATCTGGCAGCTCATCCTTGCCGGAACGATGATGTCGATCGTGCGCTGGGCCGCGTTCCCGCTAGCAACGGATTTCTATAGCTTCATTCCGTTGCAGGTCCTGCACGCCTTCACCTTCGCCACCGCGCATCTCGGGCTGCAGCGGCTGATCACACAGCGCGTGCCGGGCCATCAGGAGGCCACCGCGGAGGGGCTGTATTTCTTCTACAGCAACATCTTCCTGGCCGTTTCGACCTTCTTCTGCGGCTTCGTGTTCAACCGCTTCGGCGGCGTCAGCTTCCTGTTCATGTGCGTACTGGCCATTGCGGGCACGCTCTCGGTCATCGCCGGCTGGCTGTCTCAGCCCCAAAGAGCTGGCGCAGGTGGAAGGACGAACGAGGCGTCATAGACCAGGCCCGGCGTCCGGTCCCGCGACAGCAGGAGCGGCCCATCGAGATCGACGAAGTCCGCGTCCTGGGCCAGCAGCACGGCGGGGGCCATGGCCAGCGACGTTCCGACCATGCAGCCGACCATGACCTCGTAGCCGAGTTCGCGGGCTCGATTCTTCATTTTGACGGCTTCCGTCAGTCCGCCCGCCTTGTCGAGCTTGATGTTGATCGCATCATATCGGTCGCGCAGCAGTTCGAGCCCTTCGGCTTCGTGCGCGCTTTCATCCGCGCAAATCGGCACGGGATGCGGAATGCGTGCGAGCAGGGCGTCCTTGCCGGCTGGCAGCGGCTGTTCGATCAGCGCAATCCCGCATTCGGCGGCGATGGTCAGATGGCGTGTCAGATTGTCCTCGGTCCAGCCTTCGTTGGCGTCCAGAACGATGGCGCTGTCGGGGGCGGCGGCGCGAACCGCGCGAATGCGTGATTCGTCGTCTTCCGTGCCGACCTTGACCTTGAGCAGCTTGCGATGCGCCCATTTCGCCGTCTGCGCTGCCATCTCCTCGGCCGAAGCCAACGAAATCGTGTAGGCCGTCACGAGAGGCCGCGCGATGCTCAGGCCCATCGCCTCCATGACGGTCATGTCGCGCTTTTTCGCTTCAAGATCCCAGAGGGCGCAATCGACCGCATTGCGGGCAGCCCCCGGCTTCATCAGCGACTGCAACACGCTGCGTTCCATGCCTTCGACCACCATCGGCAGGATGGCGTTGATTTCGGCCATGACGCTCTCGATCGTTTCTCCGTAGCGGCGATAGGGAACACATTCGCCCCGTCCCGCGTTACCGCCCTCGCGAATGGTGCAGACCACGACGTCTGCAGAGGTTTTTGAGCCGCGGGAAATGGTGAAGCTGCCGGCAATCGGAAAGCTCTCGATTGTGGCTTCGGCGTAACGGATCATGATTTTGCCTTGCATGAAAGTCGTTAATGATGAGGTCGGGCTGTCGCCGGCTGGTGCTTGGTCTATATAAGAGTAGTGCTTGGGACGCCAGAACTGTGGCGTCGTGTTGATATTGGTCCCGCAAGGGACGTGTTTTTAAGGGTGGCTTTCTTGCCGGCAGAAAAGGCCGCATTTGAGGTCGAGGAGCACGGCTCCGGCGGTGAACGCGTGGTGACGCTGTCGGGCGACTGGCGGCAGGCCTCGTTGCGCCGTGCCGGCGAGCAGATGATGGCGCTCGAGCAGGTCGCCTATTCCGGCCGGACCGTCATCGACATCGCCGCCGTCGACCATCTCGACACGTCCGGCGCATGGCTCATCCGACGTCTGATCACATCGGCGGGCGGAGAGACCGAGGTCGTCAATGCGCGGCAATCGCATCTCGACCTCATCAGTTCTCTGCCTGAGCGGCTCAAGGAAGACACGGGACCGAAGGCGCCCCGTGACAGCCTGTTCGTGCGGCTGATGGCGCCGGTGGGCAAGGTGACGGTTGCGCTGTGGGAGGATATCCTCATGGCGATGCATATCCTCGGCTCGGCGGTCAGCGGTGCACAGCTGAAGCTGGGACGCAGCTCCGGCGTATCGCCCGCATCCATCGTCAATCAGATTGACCGGATGGGCGTCGGAGCCGTGCCGATCATCATTTTGATGAGCTTTCTCATCGGCGCGATCATCGCCCAGCAGGGCGCGTTCCAGCTCCGCTACTTCGGTGCGGAAGTGTTCGTGGTCGACCTCGTCGGCATCCTTCAGTTGCGCGAGATCGGCGTGCTGCTGACCGCGATCATGATTGCGGGTCGTTCAGGCAGCGCAATCACGGCTGAGGTCGGCTCGATGAAGATGCGCGAGGAAATCGACGCGCTGACCGTCATGGGCCTCAATCCCGTGGGCGTTCTGATCTTCCCGCGGCTCGTCGCGCTGATCATTTCGCTGCCTCTGTTGACGATCATTGCCAATTTCGCCGCCTTGTCGGGTGCGGCCTTCGTTGCCTGGTCCTATTCCGGCATCACGTTCGAAGTCTTCCTGTCGCGGCTTCGGCATGCGATCGACTATTCCACGCTCATTTCCGGGATGCTGAAAGCGCCCTTCATGGCGCTCATTATCGGCATCGTGGCGGCTGTGGAAGGCCTGAAGGTCGGCGGCAGCGCCGAATCGCTCGGCAAGCATGTGACGTCCTCCGTCGTGCGCGCCATCTTCGTCGTCATCCTCGTGGACGGGCTCTTCGCCATGTTCTACGCGGCAATCAAGTTCTGAGGCGGCGATGGCGGACGAAGCGAAGAACGACGACATCATCCTCTCGGTCAAGGGCGTCACCGTCGCCTTTGGTGAGAAGGTCGTGCTCGACAATCTCGATCTCGATGTGCGGCGCGGCGAAATCCTGGGCTTCGTGGGTGCCTCGGGCACGGGCAAGTCGGTGCTGATGCGCACGATCCTCAAGCTCGTGCCGCGGAAATCCGGCACGATCTCTATCCTGGGCCATGATTACGATTCGCTCGATGCCAAGGAGCGCGTCGAGATGGATACCCGGCTCGGCGTTCTCTTCCAGCACGGCGCGCTGTTTTCCGCGCTGACCGTGAAGGAGAACATCCAGCTCCCGATGCGCGAATATCTCGATCTGTCTCAGCCGATGATGGATGAGTTCGCGCGATTGAAGATCGAGCTGGTGGGGTTGGAGCCGGACGCGGCCGACAAGTTTCCCTCGGAACTGTCGGGCGGCATGATCAAGCGCGCCGCGCTGGCACGTGCGCTCGCGCTCGATCCGGACCTCGTCTTTCTTGACGAGCCGACCTCGGGTCTCGACCCGATCGGTGCGGCGGAATTCGACGAACTGATCGCGCGGCTCCGGGACACGCTTGGCCTGACGGTCTACATGGTGACGCACGACCTCGATAGTCTGTTCTCGGTCTGCGACCGTATTGCTGTCCTGGGTAAGAAGCGCGTGCTTGTGACCGGGACCATCGAGGAAATGCTCGATTTCGATGATGAATGGGTACAGGCCTATTTCCGGGGAAAAAGAGCAAGAACGATTGTGAAGCCTGCCGCAAGCGGGCATGGGTGAAATTCGAAACGGGCGAAAGCCTGATTGGCCGGACAATGGAAACCAAAGCGAATTACGCAATAGTCGGATTCTTCACGGTGGCAGTCGTCGCCGCGGCGTTCGTGTTCGTCTTCTGGATGTCCCAATATGGGCGTCAGGGGCCGATGTCGGATCTGATCATCCGTATCCCGGGCTCCGCGAATGGGTTGTCCGTTGGCTCCGCCGTGCGCTTCAACGGTATCCAGATCGGCTCAGTGAAGTCGCTGGCCATAGATGCCACCGACCCCAACTATTCCGTCGCCTTCACGCAGGTGAATGCGGATGCGCCGATCTATGAGTCGACCAAGGCCGTGCTGGGAATCCAGGGCCTGACGGGCGCCGCCTATATCGAGCTTTCCGGCGGCAAGCCTGGCGGCCTCAACCTTCTCGAGGAGGCGCGCAAGACCGGACGCGCGCCCATGCTGCTGGCCGACCAGTCGAGCGTGACGAACCTGCTGGCAACGGCGGACAAGATCCTGAAGCGCGCCGATGAGGCAGTTGGTCAGATTCAGACCTTTGCGGCCGACGCCCGTGAACCGTTGACGAATACGGTCAAGAACGCCGAGACCTTCAGCAAGGCGCTGGCTGACAATGCCGATGGGGTCAATAAATTCCTGGCGAGCGTCGGCAAGCTCTCGGACACGGTCAACGGTCTGTCTGGCCGTCTCGACGGAACGCTTGCCTCGGTGGATTCACTGATCAAGGCGGTTGATCCGAAGAAGGTCGACAGCATCCTCGCCAACGCCAATACCGTGACGGCGAACCTTGCCCAGAGCTCCGGCGAGATCAAGACGTCCCTGGACAAGTTCAACAAGGCGGCCGACAACATCGCGACGCTTGCGTCCTCAGCCAACGAAACACTCGCCAAGGCCGACAAGCTGATCGCTGCGGTCGATCCCGACAAGGTCAAGACGTCGGTGGAGGATGCTTCGCAGGCTGTGGCCAATGCGCGTTCGGCCGTGCAGGACATCAAGTCCATCACGAACGACATCAACAACCGCCGTCATGAGATCGATCAGGCCATCAGCGATGCGTCCGAACTTGCCTCCAAGCTCAACAAGGCGTCCAACCGCGTCGACGGAATTCTCGCCAAGGTGGACAACATGCTGGGCTCGGGCGACAGCTCCTCGCTGATGGCGCAGGCCCGGGAGACGCTGGCCGCTTACAAGGAAGTCGCCGTGACGCTGAACGCGAAGATCGGCCCGATCGCGGACAATCTCTCTCGCTTCTCGTCGCAGGGGCTCGGCGGCATCCAGGCGCTTGTCGGCGACATGCGACAGGCGGTGGACAATCTCAACCGAACGATTACCAATTTCGACAACGATCCGCAGCGGTTGATTTTCGGCGGCGATCAGGTGAAGACTTTCGACGGACGGACCCGTCGTTGAAGGCCCGGTTAGAAGGCAAGAGTGAGGTAGAGTTGTGCAGGCTTTGACGACGACCAACCGTGTGACCAAATTCACAGCAGCCTTTTTACTTGCGGCGGGCATGGGCCTTTCGTCCTGTGCGACTTCTGCGCCTAAGGACACGTTTGGCCTGACGGCCACCCCGTCCGTCTCCGGACCGACCCGGAAGGGGCGGCAGGTGCTGATCGCCAATCCGGTCGCGACCCAGATGCTCGACAGCCAGAACGTGGTGGTGCATGTGTCCGGCCAGGAATACCAGTTCCTGGGAGACAGCCAATGGTCCGACCGGCTGCCGAAACTGGTTCAGCTGAAGCTTGCCCAGGCCTTCCAGAATTCCGGCAAGGTCGGAGGCGCCGGCCTGCCGGGTGACGGGTTGGCCATCGATGAGCAGATCCAGACGACGATCAACACATTCGAAGTCTCGGCTTCGGAGGGTGTTGCCGTGGTGGACATCTCGGCGCGCATGCTCAACGACCGCAACGGCCAGGTCCGCGCCTCCAGGAATTTCCGCGCAGCCGTGCCGATCAATGGTGCCGGCAACAAGGCCTATATCGCGGCGTTGAACTCCGCCTTCGGTCAGGTGTCCGCCGCCATCGTGGCTTGGGCGCTGGCGACCATGTGACGGTCTGCTTTCATCAGGTAGCGCTCGAAGATTGCGACCGTCTCGTAGACGGCGCGATTATCCGGGACGTTGCTGCGGATATTGTCCTGAAAGTGCTTCAGATCCGCCAGGACCTGCCGTGCGGCGCTGCCAGTGTCCTTGCGGAAGCTTGAAATGACGACGCCGACGCCCTTTTCGGCGATCCAGTCCGGATTGGGACGCTCCTGGGGCATCGTGTTCGAATTCTTTTCGACGATGACCGGGAGACCCATATGCAGCGCTTCAGCCACGCTGCCCGGCCCGGGCTTGCCGATGAAGAAATCCGCAAGCCGCATATAGTCGGCGACATTGTTGACGAAGCCGATCGGTCGGCAGCCGGGGCGATCTTCAAGCGATTCCAATAGCGTCGTGTTGCGTCCGCACATGACGATCGATTCGATGCCGAGCCCTGTCTTGTCCAGTTGGGTGAGGATGTTGTTGGTCGCACTGGAGGCCCCATTGCCGCCGAACATGATCAGCGCCACCGGACCGTTGGCCGAAAGCCCGAGCCGCTCGCGCGTCGGCGCATCTGCAGGCGGCGGCGTATAGAAATTGTCCTTCAGGATCATGCCTGAGACGAGATGGATGTCTTGCGGCTTGTAGAAACCGGTTGCAACCGCCTGCCGATAGGCGAGATCCGTGCCGCAGATCATGATCTGGTCCTGATCCTCCATCCAGAAATGCGGCGGGCAATCGGCGAAGTCGGTAATGACGGTTGCGTAGGGAACGTTTGGCAGCGCGCGGCGGAGCGCGCCGTAGAGAACCCAGTTGAAATTTGGAATGACGGAGACGACCAGATCGGGGCGAGGGGTCGCCGGATCTTTCCAGCGCTTTGCCAGCAAAGGTTCGATCTCGGTCGCATAGCGCGCGATGAAGCGCTGCAGCACGGGCAGGATCGCGCCCATGCCAGTGGTGACCCCACGCTTGAGCGCGCTATTGTAGATGTCCTGCGCCTGCCAGGGCTCGATGGTGCTGAAGCTTGGGGCAACAGGGCGCAGTAACCGTTTCAGGGAGCCGGTCACCCGGCGCGTCAGCTTGTAGACGGGATCAATCGGCTCGAGCAGAGCCTGCAGATCCACAGGTGTCACCTGCCAGCCCGGTTTCTCCTTCTCGATCAGTCGCGTCAGCGCCGTCATGGCATTTCGATGCCCGCCTCCCGCGTCGAAGTAGAAGATTTCAAGTCTTGCGTCCGGCGTTCCTGGAAGAGGGGGCAAGGTTTCACCTGTTTCAGCGCAATTTGACGGCGCGGGCTTCACCGCAACTGCGGTCACGGCGTCCGGATATTACGATTGGAAGAAAGTTTTGTGACAATCGTAAGGCTTGGCGCGACCTTGACAGGCGGTGGCGCAATCCCGACTTGCCGTTGCGCCCCAAGGGCTTTAAGAGACTGGCCATCAACGATTTCCGCTGCTTTACCTTAAGAGGCTGCCCATGAGCGCGACTGCTGGCTTTTTCACCAAGACCCTTGCTGAAACCGATCCGGATATTTTCGGCGCCATCGAGAAGGAGCTCGGTCGCCAGCGTCACGAGATCGAACTGATCGCATCCGAAAACATCGTCTCCCGCGCCGTTCTGGAAGCGCAGGGTTCGATCATGACGAACAAGTATGCCGAGGGCTATCCGGGCAAGCGCTACTATGGCGGCTGCCAGTTCGTCGATATCGCCGAAGAACTGGCGATCGAACGCGCCAAGAAGCTCTTCGGCGTCAACTTCGCCAACGTTCAGCCGAACTCCGGTTCGCAGATGAACCAGGCCGTGTTCCTCGCGCTCCTGCAGCCGGGCGACACCTTCATGGGCCTCGACCTCAACTCGGGTGGTCACCTGACCCATGGCTCGCCGGTCAACATGTCCGGCAAATGGTTCAACGTCGTCTCCTATGGCGTGCGTGAAGACGACCACCAGCTCGACATGGACGACGTTGCCGAGAAGGCCCGGAAGTTCAAGCCGAAGCTGATCATTGCCGGCGGCACGGCCTATTCCCGTATCTGGGACTGGAAGCGCTTCCGCGAGATCGCTGACGAAGTCGGCGCCTATCTCATGGTCGACATGGCCCACATCGCCGGCCTCGTCGCCGGTGGCCAGCATCCGTCGCCGTTCCCGCATTGCCATGTCGCCACCTCCACGACTCACAAGTCGCTGCGCGGCCCGCGTGGCGGCATGATCCTGACGAACGACGAGGATCTGGCGAAGAAGTTCAACTCGGCCGTCTTCCCCGGCCTGCAGGGCGGCCCGCTCATGCATGTCATCGCCGCAAAGGCCGTCGCCTTCGGCGAAGCGCTGCAGCCCGAGTTCAAGGACTATGCCGCCCAGGTCGTCAAGAACGCCAAGGCGCTTGCCGACACGCTGATCAGCCATAACCTCGACATCGTCTCGGGCGGCACCGACAATCACCTGATGCTCGTCGACCTTCGCAAGAAGAACGCGACTGGCAAGCGTGCGGAAGCCGGCCTCGGCCGCGCCTACATCACCTGCAACAAGAACGGCATCCCGTTCGACCCCGAAAAACCCTTCGTCACCTCCGGCGTTCGTCTCGGCACGCCGGCCGGCACGACGCGCGGCTTCAAGGAGGCCGAATTCAAGGAAATCGGCAACCTGATCGTCGAAGTTCTCGACGGCCTCAAAGTCGCCAATTCCGACGAAGGCAATGCATCCGTCGAAGCCGGTGTGCGTTCCAAGGTGGTTGAACTGACGAACCGCTTCCCCATGTATCCCTACATGGCGTAATAGAGTGGCTCCGCGCCTGATTCTGGTGCGGAGCCATTTCAATTTTCGAGGAGCCGCCCTATGCGATGCCCCTATTGCGGATCGCTGGACAGCCAGGTGAAGGACTCGCGGCCGGCGGAGGATTCCTCCGCCATACGCCGTAGGCGTATCTGTCCCGATTGCGGCGGACGGTTTACGACATTCGAGCGCGTGCAGTTGCGCGAACTCATGGTCATCAAGAAGACCGGCCGCAAGGTGCCCTTCGATCGCGAGAAGCTGGTTCGCTCCTTCGAGATCGCGCTGCGGAAGCGCCCTGTGGATCGCGACCGCATCGAGCGCGCCGTGTCGGGCATCGTGCGCCGTCTCGAAAGCTCCGGCGACACGGAAATCCCTTCCGAAGAAATCGGCCTTCAGGTGCTGGAATCCCTGAAATCGCTCGATGACGTAGGCTTCATTCGCTATGCCTCGGTCTATCGCGATTTCACCCATATCGAGGACTTCACGCAGGTTCTTTCCGAGGTGAATGCCAAGATCTCTCGTGATCCCGGGGATCATTGACGTGAAGTCCGCATGCCATTCCGCTGATGAGGATTTCATGGCGGAAGCAATAGCCTTGGGCGCGACCCACATCGGCCAGACGGGCACCAACCCATCCGTTGGCTGCGTCATCGTCCACGACGGCGCGATTGTGGGACGCGGCGTGACGGCCAAGTCTGGTCGGCCGCATGCCGAGCCGCAGGCCCTGGCCGAAGCCGGAGACTTGGCGCGTGGCGCAACAGCCTATGTCACGCTCGAACCTTGTTCCCATTTCGGCAAGACGCCGCCTTGCGTCAACGCGTTGATCGGCGCCGGCGTGGCCCGCGTCGCCGTTGCCGTGACCGATCCGGATCCGCGGGTCAGCGGCAACGGCATCCGCATGCTGCGCGAGGCGGGCATCGCGGTCGAGACAGGACTGATGGAGCAGGCTGCGCGACGCGGACTTGCCGCCTATCTGACCCGCCAGACGAAGGGCAGGGCGCATGTCACCCTGAAACTGGCCGTGTCGAAGGACGGGATGCTGGGGCGGCGTGGCGAAGGGCAGATCGGCATCACCGGCGCTCAATCGCGCGAGGCTGTACAACACCTGCGCGCCGAAAGTGACGCCATTCTGGTCGGAATCGGAACCGCGCTTGCCGACGATCCGGAACTCACCTGCCGCTTGCAGGGCCTCGAAGATCGTTCGCCGGTGCGGCTGGTCCTCGATCGTATGCTGCTGTTGCCACCCTCTTCAAGGCTGGCGCTCACCGCCGACAAGGTTCCAGTGATGGCCGTCACCTCGCCCGATCATGCCCTGCGCGACCAGGCCTGGCTTGCGCGCAGCGACGCGCTGCGACAGGGCGGGGTGGAGATCGTCGAAGCAGGAACTCTCATCGATCTGCTACGGCTCCTCGCCTCTCGCGGTTTCAGCTCCCTCATGGTGGAAGGGGGCGCGCGCGTTGCCGACGCGTTCCTGAAGGCTGGTCTCGTGGATCGGATATGGCTCTTCGAGGGGGCCGTGACGGTCGGCGGTTCGGGCGTGGTGTCACCGTTGACGCCGTGCCATGTCCCAGACGGCTTTGCGCTTGTCTCGACGGAAACGTTGGGCGAGGATCGCCTGGAAATTTTCGAAAGGATGGAATGAGATGTTCACGGGTATCGTTACGGATGTCGGCAAGGTGGAGAAGATCACGCCGCTCGCGGAGGGCCTGCGCCTGCGCATCGCGACGGCCTATGACCCGGCAACTATCGATATCGGCGCCTCCATATCGCATTCCGGGACATGTCTCACGGTGGTGACCTTGCCCGACGCTGGTTCGAACGACCGTTGGTACGAAGTCGAGGCCTGGGAGGAGGCGCTGCGGCTCACGACGATCAGCACCTGGAAGGAAGGCTCTCGCGTCAATCTGGAACGCGCCCTGAAGATCGGCGACGAGCTGGGCGGTCACATCGTCTCCGGTCACGTGGACGGCATGGCGGAGATTGTTGCGATCGAGCCGGAGGGCGATGCCACGCGCTTTCGCCTGCGCGTCCCGGAAGAGTTTGCCCGCTTCGTCGCGCCCAAGGGCTCGGTGGCGCTGGATGGAACGTCCTTGACCGTCAATGCGGTGTCCGGCTGCGACTTCGATATCCTGCTCATCCGTCACACGCTGGAAGTCACGACCTGGGGCGAGCGGAAGGTCGGCGACAAGGTCAATTTCGAGATCGATACGATGGCGCGCTACGCCGCGCGCCTCGCCGAGTTCAGGTAGGCCCTGAAACAAAAATCCCTCCGTGCTGAGACACGGAGGGATTTAGCGCGCCCGCCCGTCGGGACGGGCCGGAGAAGCCGTATCACATCGTGTAGAAGACAAGGCTGCCATCGAGCGCCTTGGTTGCGCCGGTGATCTCCTTGATCTCGATATTCTGGCCGGTGATCTTGCTGGCCAGTGCCGGATTGGCGCTGATGGCTGAACGGATGCCATCAAGTTCGCTTTTCGAGGTCGTCATGCGGATATCCGCCGACAATCCGGAAGAGAGCTGGGCCTGCGAGACGATCGAGAAGTCGGAACCGTTCGACGCGCGGATGGCCTGTTCCAGGGCGTCGCCCGTCGGTGCCTGTTCGGTCACGGCCATTTGCTTGTGCGGCTGGGCGTTTGCAGTCCCGGCGACGCCGAGAGCAGCCGTACCCGTCAAGAGTGCTCCGAAGGCGAGAGCGCCAACAGTCTTGAGATTGATGTTCATTGTCGATCTCCATGAGGCAGGAACGCGCCGCCCGCTGCGGCTGCGTCCCGTGTACGGTCCCGCGCTACACCTCCCCATGAGGCGCATCTTCGACGCGATCCCGTACATGAAGGCGTTTCGTGCTCGAACCCATCCTTCATGGATAAAATTTACGTGAGCGCATTTGGCAGCTCAACTTAAATGCCTGTAATTAAGTCATTGACTGCATTAAACTTTCTTCATCTGCTTCGACGCATTTTTGCCGCAATTCGGTAGGTTGTAGGAAGTCGACCCTGCTCGCGCGGGGCCTATGTCCGGACGCCCGCTCGCCGCCCTTCACTGGTGGCGTCCGGCGCCGCCGTTGAAATTTTCCCGAATTCGCTTGCCAAGAGAGGCTTGGCATGGTTTGACCGGCCCAATTCACCGCATTTGTAAAGATTGGACAGGCCCATGACCGAGGACCTCACGCCTCATCTACTCATTGTTGAAGCGCGCTTTTACGATGATCTCTCCGATGCGCTTCTTGAAGGCGCGACATCCGCCCTGAAGGAAGCCGGCGCGACTTACGACGTTGTCACCGTTCCCGGTGCGCTGGAGATTCCGCCTGCGATCGCCATGGCGCTCGACGGCGGTGATACCGGTGGCGTCGTCTATGATGGTTTCGTGGCTCTCGGCATGGTCATTCGCGGCGAGACCTATCACTTCGACATCGTGTCGAACGAATCCTCCCGTGCCTTGATGGACCTCGCCGTCAGCGAGTCGCTGGCGCTCGGCAACGGCATCCTCACGGTGGAAAATGAGGCGCAGGCTTGGGCTCGGGCGCGCAAGTCCGAACTCGACAAGGGCGGTTTTGCAGCGCGCGCGGCACTGACCATGATCGCGCTGAAGGAAAAATTCGGCGGCTGATCATGACGAACGACAATTCTGCAAAGGCCGTCAAACCGGCAAACCAGCGCGGCGCTGCGCGTCTCGCCGCTGTCCAGGCGCTTTATCAGATGGATGTCGGCGGCTCCGGCGTGCTCGAAGTCGTTTCCGAATACGAGACCTACAGGCTTGGTCAGGAGATCGATGGCGACCAGTATCTCAAGGCAGATCCGTCATGGTTCCGGTCGATCGTCGCCGGCGTCGTGCGCGACCAGCTGAAGCTCGACCCCATGATCACCAAGGCTCTCCAGGAGGGCTGGACGCTTTCCCGGCTTGACAGCACGGTGCGTGCGATTTTGCGCGCCGGCACGTTCGAATTGATCGAGCGCAAGGACGTGCCGATCGCGGTGATCGTCAATGAATATGTCGAGATCGCTCAGGCGTTCTTCGAAGAAGAAGAGCCGCGCCTTGTGAACGCCGTCCTCGATCGGATCGCCAAGCAGGTCAGGCCGAACTGAATAGCATTCCCGGAAAGGGTGAAAACCGGGTCTCGTCCGGGGAGTGCGCAGGCTCGTGACGGGGCAGGGAGGGGCTTCATGGACGCCGCACTGGGCGGATTGGATCAGGCGCTGGCAAAGGCCAGGCGCAATGTGGCGCTCCTCACGGTCGCGCAGGCGATCCAGGGCGCGGTTTCGCCCATCTCGATTTCGCTGGCAGCCCTTGCCGGTTATCAATTGCTGGCCGTTGACAAGTCGCTCGCGACTGCGCCGGTCACCGGTTTCAACGTTGGCACGGCTGTCGGCGCGGCCCTGATCGCGTTTGTGACCCGCTATGTCGGGCGCAAGCATGCGTTCATCCTGGGCGCGCTCATTGCCTCGCTTGGGGCGCTGCTGGCGGCAACCGCGCTGATCAAGGGTAGTTTCTGGCTTTTTGCCATTGCGCTGCTGCTTTTGGGAACCTCATCCGGTTTTGTGCAGAAGTTCCGCTTCGCGGCAGCCGACGCATCGCCTTCCTTCTACAAGCCCAAGGCAATCTCGTGGATCCTCGTCGGCGGTATCGTCTCGGCGGTCATCGGTCCCCAGATCGCCATCTGGCTGCGCGACAGCCTGCCGGGCGTTCCATTCGCCGGGGCCTTTCTCGCCATTATCCCGCTCGCGATGGCAAGCATTGCGGTCTTGAGCATGCTCAGGTTGCCGCATGTCGGCGAAAGACATGCCGACAGCAAGCCTGCGAGGCCGCTGACCGAAATCATCGGCACCCAGCGCTTCATCACCGGAATGCTCTGTGGCATCGGATCCTACGCGCTCATGACGTTCATGATGACGGGCGCGCCGCTGGCAATGGTGGTTGGTTGCGGTTATTCGACCGAGGTCTCCACCCTGGGCATCCAGTGGCATGTGCTTGCCATGTTCGGGCCGAGTTTCTTCACGGGCCAGCTCATCACCCGCTTCGGCGTCGAGAAGGTCGTCGCCACCGGCCTGATCGTCCTCATGAGCTGCGCGGTCGTGGCTGTCCTGGGGACACAGATCTGGAACTTCTGGGGCGCGCTGGTTCTTTTGGGAATCGGCTGGAACTTCGGCTTTATCGGTTCGACTGCCATCATAGCCTCCAGCTATAGGCCGGAAGAGGCCGACAAGGTACAGGGTTTTCACGACATCTTTCTGTTCACGGTCGTGGCGCTCGCTTCATTGTCGTCGGGCAAGGTCTTCAACAGCCAGGGCTGGAACGTCATGGCCTATACGATCTGGCCCGTCTGCCTCATCTGCCTCGTTGCGCTTGTCATGCTGATCCGCAAGACGCCGCCGCGCCATCCCGACAGAAACGCGCCTGTGCAACCTTCCCTGCATCAAGACTAGGTCTTGATCGACCTCAAGGCGCAATTTCCTCACCCTGCAAAATTAGGAGCGCGCTCATCCGGGCGGGCCTTGACGTGTTCCGCTGCACCACGCACTCTCACCCTCGCAACAATGCGAGGGCGCGACGTTGGGAGGCGAAGCGCTGAAGGAGGAACTTGCGAATGACGATACTATTCGGCGTGATTGCATGTGGTTTGTTGTCTGTGGCCTACGCGATTTGGGCCACGCAATCGGTTCTGGCTGCTGACCAGGGCAATGAGAGAATGCGCGAGATCGCGGGCTATATCCGCGAAGGCGCGCAAGCCTATCTGACACGGCAGTACAAGACGATCGCCATTGTGGGCGTCATCGTGTTCATTGCGGCCTGGTTGCTTCTGTCCGGTGCGGCCGCCATCGGTTTTCTCATCGGCGCGGTGCTTTCGGGCGCGGCCGGCTTCATTGGCATGCACGTTTCGGTCCGCGCCAACGTGCGCACGGCACAGGCCTCTTCCAAAAGCCTCGCGGGCGGCCTCGACATCGCCTTCAAGTCCGGCGCCATTACCGGCATGCTGGTAGCGGGCCTCGCGCTGCTCGGCGTCTCTGTCTATTACTACATCCTGACCGGCCCCATGCATCACGAGCCCGGCTCGCGTGAAGTCATCGACGCGCTGGTCTCGCTCGGCTTCGGCGCATCGCTCATCTCCATCTTCGCCCGTCTCGGCGGCGGCATCTTCACCAAGGGGGCAGACGTCGGCGGCGACCTCGTCGGCAAGGTCGAGGCAGGCATTCCGGAAGACGATCCCCGCAACCCTGCAACGATCGCCGACAATGTGGGCGACAATGTCGGCGACTGCGCCGGCATGGCCGCCGACCTTTTCGAAACCTATGCCGTGTCGGTCGTCGCCACCATGGTTCTCGCAGCGATCTTCTTCGCCGGCAGCCAGATGCTCGGCACCGCGATGATCTACCCGCTCGCCATCTGCGCCGGCTCGATCATCACCTCGATTGTCGGAACCTTCTTCGTGAAGCTCGGCTCCAACAATTCGATCATGGGCGCGCTCTACAAGGGCCTGATCGTGACCGGCCTTCTGTCCATCGTCAGTCTCGCTGCCGCGACCTCGCTCACCATCGGCTGGGGTGAGGTCGGCACGGTCAACGGTCTCGTCGTCACGGGCAAGAACCTGTTCATCTCGGGCCTCGTCGGCCTGGTGGTCACGGCGCTGATCGTCGTCATCACCGAGTACTACACGGGCACGAACAAGCGTCCGGTCAACTCGATCTCACAGGCCTCGGTCACGGGCCACGGCACCAACGTGATCCAGGGTCTTGCTGTCTCGCTGGAATCCACCGCGCTGCCGGCCATCGTCATCGTCGGCGGCATCATCGCGACCTACCAGCTCGGCGGCCTTTTTGGAACCGGCATCGCCGTCACCGCGATGCTCGGGCTTGCCGGGATGATCGTGGCGCTCGATGCCTTCGGCCCGGTCACCGACAATGCCGGCGGCATCGCCGAGATGTCGGAGCTGCCGCCTGAGGTGCGCAAGGTCACCGACGCGCTGGACGCCGTCGGCAACACGACCAAGGCTGTCACCAAAGGGTATGCCATCGGCTCGGCCGGCCTTGGCGCGCTGGTCCTGTTTGCGGCCTATTCGAACGACTTGCAATACTTTGCGGCCCATGCCGACAAGTATCCCTACTTCGCCGATGTTGGAAAAATCTCCTTTGATCTCTCCAACCCGTATGTCGTGGCAGGGCTGATCTTCGGCGGTCTCATCCCCTACCTCTTCGGCGGTATCGCGATGACGGCGGTCGGCCGTGCCGCAGGCTCCATCGTGGAAGAGGTGCGGAGCCAGTTCAAGGCTAAGCCTGGCATCATGGCGGGCACCGAAAAACCGGATTACGGGCGCGCGGTCGACATCCTGACCAAGGCGGCCATTCGCGAGATGATCGTGCCGTCGTTGCTGCCGGTGCTCGCTCCGCTGGTGGTCTATTTTGGCGTCCTGCTGATCTCGGGCTCGAAGGCCTCGGCCTTCGCGGCACTTGGCGCATCGCTTCTCGGCGTCATCGTCAACGGTCTCTTCGTGGCCATTTCGATGACCTCGGGTGGCGGGGCCTGGGATAATGCCAAGAAGTCCTTTGAAGACGGTTTCGTCGACAAGGATGGCGTTCGTCACATGAAGGGCTCGGAGGCGCACAAGGCTTCGGTCACGGGGGACACCGTTGGCGACCCTTACAAGGATACCGCGGGACCGGCCGTGAACCCGGCGATCAAGATCACCAATATCGTCGCTCTTCTGCTTCTGGCAGTCCTCGCCTGACGGAAAGCAAAAAAAGACCCACGATGTTCGCATCGTGGGTCTCTTGATGTCGATGTGGGGCAGGCTTGCCCGCTGGCGTCAATACTTGTTGCCGCCGCTGAGAAGGCCCTTCGCCATCGATGAACTGGAGGCACCGCCGGACAGGATGCGTTGCAGGAACGTGAGTTCCGTACCGCCGGTGGGCGTCGTGCGCGAGATCATGTCGACCACCTTGCCGTCCTGCATCGAGTAGTTGGACAGCTTTTCGACCGTACCGTTCTTGCTGAAGTAGACGGCAAGCACGCTCTGGGAAACCAGGGATGGCTTCATGAACTCGAATTTGCGTTCGCGCTTCTGGGAAATGTAGTAAAAGACTTCGCGGTCGAAGGTTGCCGTCGCAGATGGCGTGCCCAGCGACAGCAGAACCTGTTCGCGGCTCGACCCGACGGGAACCAGCTTCAAGGTCTGTTCGTCAACGATGAAACCGTTGTTGATTGTTTCGCTTGTGCCCATGCAGCCGGAGGTCACGATCGCCGCCGCGGCGACGGCTACCAGCAGTGACGACCGCGCGATGTTGAGTTTTGACACGATAGCCAAAGTAAATCCTTTCCCGTAGGGCGCGGGGCAAATACGCGTTGCATTTCGTGCCTGCTTGGGTAAACCAGCTTTAACGATGATGCAACATCAGTCCTCGGCGTGACCGCGCTTTAGGGCGTGGACAAATAATCATTACCGGGCTTTTTCATGTTATTCGGGCTGTTCAGGAAAAAAAATAACAACCAGGCCATCGTCACCCGGCAGTACGAGCACCTGACCCAGGCGGCCCGCCGCCCTCTGTTCTATTCCGACATGGGGGTGCCGGACACGGTTCTCGGCCGTTTCGAGATGCTGACGATTATCCTGATTCTCTATTTTCGCCGCACGGCGACGTCCGAGCGCAGCGGGCAGGAAATCGCCCAGGAGATCATCGACTATTTCTTCGAGGACATCGACCATTCGATCCGCGAACTGGGGGTCGGCGATACGGGCGTTCCCAAGCGTGTGAAGAAATTCGCCCGCATGTATTACGGCCGGCTCGAATCCTACGCGGGTGCCCTGGATAATGGCGATCTTGAAGCGTTGAAGGCGGCACTCCGGCGCAATATCCGCCCCGATGAATCCGATGCTCCAGACATGGCGGCGCTTGCGTCCTACATGATAGAGGCCGAAACCGCCCTGAAAGCCGTTTCGGAAGACAGTATCGCTACGGGCTCGGCTCTGCTGATGGAGCCTGAGCCGATGGAAAGGACATGAACATGCAGCCGGTGAAAGAGAAGGGCGACACGCCATTTTCCTACAAGGTCAAGGTTGGGCACATCTCGGCCAACCCGGTCACGGTCAAGCTTGTCGCGGATGCTTCGGAACTTGAGGGCCTCGCCAGGTTGTGGCGCGTCGAAACCGTGAAGCGGCTGGAAAGCGAGTTGCAGGTCGCGCGCTGGAAGAAGGATGGCGTGCGTATCCACGGCCATGTCGAAGCCGAGATCGTCCAGTCCTGCGTCGTGACTCTCGATCCAGTCGCGACCAGGATTTCCGAAGAGTTCGATCGCATCTATGTGCCGGAAGGTTCGCGGCTGGCCCGCCTCGTTCTGGATGAGCGGGGCGAGATGGTGCTCGATCCCGAGGGCGACGACATCCCCGAACAGTTCAGTGGAGACACGATCGACGCCGGTGATGCTGTCTGCGAGGCCGTAGCCCTGGCCATCGATCCATACCCGCGCAAGGCGGGCGTCGAATTCGCAGATCATGTCGAGTCCACGGAGGCCGACGACCGCAAGCCGTCTCCCTTTGCCGTTCTCAAGGACTGGAAAAAATCCGAGTGATCGCCGCTAGGCCGTGGAAAATTTGCCTTTTTTCTGTGCGCCTTGAGCGTCGCCGAAAGGCAAATCCGTTTGAAAATCCGCAATTGCAGTTGTACGCGGTTTGAAAACGGGTATTTTGACCGCAATTTCGCAGGGCGCAGAAATGCGGATGCGAACAGCAGGACAGGGTAGCGCGTGGTAACAGTTTCACTTGATGCGATGGGCGGAGATTTCGGCCCGGGCGTGGCCATTCCCGGAGCAGCGCGCGCGCTGGAGCGGCATCCCGACATGCGCTTCGTCATCTATGGCATCGAAGCCGAATGCCTCCCGATCCTGAACAAGTATCCGGCCCTGAAGGCGAAATCGGAATTCCACCCGGTCGAGGTTGCGATCGGCATGGACGAGAAGCCGAGCCAGGCGCTGCGCCGCGGCCGCTACAAATCCTCCATGTGGAAGGCCATCGAGGCCGTCAAGCTGAAAGAGGCCGATGTGGCGGTCTCCGCCGGCAATACCGGCGCGCTCATGGCGATGGCGCTCTTCTGCCTGCGGACCATGGCGAATATCGAACGCCCGGCGCTCGCCGGCATCTGGCCGACGCTCAAGGGCGAAAGCATCGTGCTCGATGTCGGTGCCACCATCGGTGCCGACGCTCAGCAGCTTGTCGATTTCGCGCTCATGGGCGGCGCCATGGCGCGCGCGCTCTTTGAACTCAAGCGACCCTCCGTCGGCCTTCTCAATGTCGGCGTGGAAGAGGTCAAGGGCCAGGAAGAGGTCAAGGAAGCAGGACGCATCCTGCGCGAATCGAACTTTCAGTCGATCCAGTATTCGGGCTTCGTCGAAGGCGACGATCTCGGCAAGGGAACGGTGGACGTCGTCGTCAGCGAGGGCTTCACGGGCAATATCGCACTGAAGGCTGCAGAAGGAACCGCGCGACAGCTTGCGACCTATCTGCGTGCCGCAATGTCGCGCACATTGCTTGCCAAGATAGGCTATCTGTTTGCCAAGAGCGCCTTCGACATGCTGCGCGACAAGATGGACCCGCGCAAGGTCAACGGGGCCGTGTTTCTGGGCCTCAACGGCATCGTCATCAAGAGCCATGGCGGGACGGATGCCGAAGGATTCGCGGCGGCAGTCGAAGTGGGCTATGACATGGCCCGCAACAAATTGAACGAAAAGATCGAAAACGATCTGAAAAACTTTCATTCGAGGCGTCTTCCCGTGAAGGTCGACGCGGATGACGACGGGGTTTGACATCTATGATCCGTTCCGCGGTGAGAGGCTTTGGAGCCTCGTTGCCTGCTCGCGTGGTGACCAATCGCGAGCTTGAAGGCCAGGTTGAGACCTCTGACGAGTGGATCGTTCAGCGGACCGGTATCCGCCAGCGCTATATCGCGGGCGAGGGGGAGACGACGGCTTCCCTGGGCACGGCGGCCGCGCGTGCAGCGCTGGATCGAGCGGGCCTCAAACCCGACGACATCGACTTGATCATCCTGGCGACGTCGACGCCCGACCACACTTTCCCTGCCACGGCAGTTGAAATCCAGAATCGCCTCGGCATTCACCATGGCGCCGCCTTTGACCTGCAGGCGGTGTGCTCGGGCTTCGTCTATGCCATGACCACGGCCGATGCCTACATACGCGGGGGGCTCGCCAAACGCGCGCTCGTCATTGGCGCCGAGACCTTCTCGCGCCTGCTCGACTGGGAAGACCGCACAACCTGCGTCCTCTTCGGCGATGGTGCAGGTGCCGTCGTACTGGAAGCGGTTGAAGGAAAGGGCGATTCGTCCGATCGCGGCATCTTGACCGCGCATCTGCGATCCGACGGCGCGCACAAGGAAAAGCTCTATGTCGATGGCGGTCCCTCGACCACAGGCACTGTAGGCCATTTGCGCATGCAGGGCAGGGAGGTCTTCAAGCATGCGGTTGGCATGATCACGGACGTGATCGTGGCAGCTTTCGACGCCACCGGTCTGTCGATCGAGCAGCTCGATTGGCTCGTGCCCCACCAGGCCAACATTCGCATCATCGAGGGGTCCGCCAAGAAACTTGGCATACCGATGGAGAAGGTGGTCGTCACCGTTGACCAGCACGGCAACACGTCGGCGGCCTCGATCCCGCTGGCGTTGTCGGCGGCGGCAAGCGACGGTCGCATCAAGGAAGGCGATCTCGTTCTTCTGGAAGCCATGGGTGGTGGTTTCACCTGGGGTTCCGTGCTTCTGCGCTGGTAGGGCGATCCCGGGTCTGAATTCCAATTTTCTTTGCTTTTCAACGCTTGACCGTTAACGGCAAGGGAAATAGTCTCGCCTCTGCTTGAGGTACGATATGCTGGCGTGAGGAGCATTGGCCGGCGCATCGCCGCTTCGAGACAGGTATGAACGAGGCGCCCGTTCCGTGGAGCCCGTATCAACAACAAGCTTTGATAAGAGCGGGGAAAATGACAGGTAAAACCGTGACACGCGCCGATCTTGCCGAATCGGTCTTCCGCAAAGTGGGCCTTTCGCGCGCTGAGTCCGCCGAACTTGTTGAAACGATCATCGACGAAATCTGCAACGCCATCGTTCGTGGCGAGAGCGTCAAGCTGTCGTCCTTCGCGACATTTCAGGTTCGCGACAAGAACGAGCGCATTGGCCGGAACCCGAAGACGGGCGAGGAAGTGCCGATTTCGCCACGTCGCGTCATGACCTTCAAGGCTTCCAATGTGCTCAAGCAGCGCATCCTGAAATCGCATCAGCAGCGCAAGGCAAAGCAGAAGCCTGCAGCACCCGCATCCTGACAGGAAGAGCGGGGCGCCGGCTTCGGCTATAAACGCGGCCTGCAGGAAGACAGACAATGGAAAAGAGCCCAGACGCATTTCGGACGATCAGCGAGGTCGCAGACGACCTCGATCTTCCGCAGCACGTCCTGAGGTTCTGGGAAACGCGCTTTCCGCAGATCAAGCCGATGAAGCGCGGCGGCGGCCGCCGTTACTATCGCCCCGAAGATGTCGATCTTCTCAAGGGCATCCGCCATCTGCTCTATGACCACGGATACACGATCAAGGGTGTCCAGAAGCTTCTGAAATCGAACGGCAACAAGTTCGTCATGGCCATCGGCAATGGCGATATGGATGCTGTCGAGGCGCTTTCGCAGGCCGCAGCAGCCGAACAGGCCGCCGCGAAGGTTCAGCCACCGTCGCTGGAAGAAGATCAGATCGTTGGCAAGGCCAAGCCTCCGTCCACACGCCGCTTCTTCGGCTTTGGTACGTCGAATCAGGAGCCCGAACTGGGCCCTGCTGGGGTCGGCAAGGAGGATCGCGCCCTCCTGCAGGAGGCGCTATACGACCTGCTCGAATGCAAGCGTCTGCTCGACCAGGTCCGCTGACATCGTCTCGCTGTCATTCGCAGCATGCAATCCGTCGATTTCTTCCGCCTGCCTCTTGCGCTTGCCATGCGACGCGGCTATGGAGTGCGTGCTTTCCATGAAGGCAGGTCGGAGCGTAGCGCAGCCCGGTAGCGCACTTGACTGGGGGTCAAGGGGTCGTGGGTTCGAATCCCGCCGCTCCGACCATTAATTCCCCTGAATTTCCAATAGATTGCACCTCGTTGTTCAGGCGCGCATCACGTTACGGTAGGTGCGGATCGTCAGATCCACCATCGTGTCGAGATCGTAACGGTTGGCCCTTGCGGCCGCGCGTTCGGCAAAATGTTGCGCCCTGGCGGGTTCTCTGAACTCGAGCATCGCGGCGGCCAGAGCCGAAACCTCATCCGAGTTTCCCACGAGGCGGCCGTTCACGCCGTCTTCGAGAACGGTCGAGGCGCCGCCCACCTCTGTGAGAACCAGTGGTTTGGCTGCGGCGGCGGCTTCGAGCATCGCATAGGACATGGCTTCGTATCGGCTGGGCATGACCAGCGCATCCATCGCCTGCATGGCCTCCGCGCCGGGAACCTCGCCGGTCAGCACGAGTTGTGACTGTATGCCGAGAAGTTGCGCCTGCGCGCGGATGTCGGCCTCCAGCTCGCCGGACCCGATCATCAGCAGGCGCGCCGCGGGGAAGTGCCCGGCGATCCTGCCAAAGGCGCGGATGAGGCGTTCGGGCGCTTTCTGTGCGGAGAGGCGTCCAACAAAGCCGAACACGAAATCATCGGCCTTGAAGCCGAAACGCTTTCGCATTGGCTCCCGCCGGTCATGTGCCGGGCATGCAACGCCATTGACGATGGTTACCAGCCGATGCGTGGGGATATTCAGAACGCGAGCGGCATGCTCGTGCTCGTCGGCCGACACGCAGATCACCTTTTCCGTCAATGCCCGTCCCAACACCGCCTCGACCGTACCGAAGACCATCCTGCCCCCTTTGCCAAGGGTCGGGTCCATGGTGCGAAATGCGTGCGGCGTATAGATCCGCGGTGTGTGGGGTAGTCCCGGCATGCGAAGCCGGGTGAGAAAACCCGCCTTGCTGGAATGCCCATGGATGATGTCGAAGGGCCCGTATTCCCGGACAATGCGTCGAATGCTGAGCGTCGCGGTCATGTCGAAAGGATGCGGCGCGCGTCGCATCGGCACGCTGTGTACCGAATCGAGCGTCAGGGCACCCAGTTCGCCCAGGAACCGCGCCTCCGCGCGCAGCGGTGAGTAGATTGCCGTGACGCGATGTCCCCGTGCGATCATCCCGGCGCAAAGATCGATGAAATGCCTGCCTGATCCGCCGCCACTCGGCTCGAGGACTTGCAGCACATGCAGACGCCGGTCCTCTTCAGCCATATGAAGTGACCGCTTCGGGCTCTCCGGCAAGAGCCCGTTCCCGCTGATAATTCATTTCCAGCGCGCGGCATCCCCAGATGATACCCAGCACGAGATAGAAATGCCGCCAGTGGTCGGTGTCGATCACGTTTCCTATGCCGACATGGCCCACGAGAACGATCCAGGCAATCATGAGATAGGGTTGCCAAGGCCGATTGCGCAGCAGGAGCCGGAAACCTGCAGCGAGGGTCCAAGCCGTGAGAGCGATGTAGCAGACAAATCCAAGCCAGCCGTAGCTCGTCAGCATCTTGAGCCAGATATTGTGCTCGTCCTCGGGAAAGATGGTGCTGAACACCATGGGGCCGATGCCCAGGGGCTTCTCCATGGACATCAGGAAACCCAGCCGGTGTCGCTCGAAGCGCCCGAGATGCCCGCCGTCATAGGATTGCACGAGCTGGGTGCGGGCGGAAAACAGATCGGCCACTTGCTGGAACTGCAAGGCGATCAGCACCGCCGCGACCATGACACCGACGCCGATCATCGCCAGAACGAGGATTTTCAGCCGAAACGCCGATGTGCGCTCCTTCAGCAGCATGATCAGGACAAGCAGCGCGGCGGCGAAGATATACAAACCCCATGCCGCGCGCGAGAAGGCGAGCAGGATCCCGAGCGTGATGATCAGGAGTGAGACGGCGCGCATCGGCAGATGGTAGGCCTTGCCGGTGAGGATGCCGTAGATCAGGTAGAGGGCCGGTGCCACGAGATAGGGGCCGAAGACGTTCGGGTCCTTGAATGCACCCATGGCGCGGTCGTAGCGGGTAAAGATCTCCGATCCCGGAAAAGCGTGGAAATATCCCAGCACGCCCAGCAGAGACGTGATCACCGCAGCGGCGGTCCAGGCCTTGAAGATCAACTCCAGGCGGTCGTAGCGCTCCTCAATGATGGCGGCGTAGAAAATCGCTGTCAGGGCTAGAAAGGCACTGATCCCGAAATAGGAGAAGCCGGTGGCCAAATCCGTCATCTGCGTGAGGGAGAGAAGGCAGCCTGTCTCGATTGCGATCAGCAGCATGGCGAGCGGTCCGGTGCCGCGGGTCACCTTCAATCCGAGGACGAACCAGATTGCCAACAGAAGTGCGATCACCGCATCAGTAGGCGCCGGCTCGTGGATGACGAAGCCCGTCAGGAAGACCCCGAGCGCCAGCAGCGCCGTTCCCATAAGCCGGAACGTCGCGATACGCGGGCGGAACAGGCCGCTGTCCGGGGCGTCGAGCGTGGTCAATAGGCGTTGTCCGTATTGAGGAGACGGATGGGCGTCAGGACGAGAATTTTGAAATCGAGCCAGAGCGACCAGTTTTCGATGTAGTAGAGATCGGCGGCGATGCGGCCCCTGATCTTCTCGTCATTGTCGATCTCGCCGCGCCAGCCATTGATCTGCGCCCAGCCCGTGACCCCGGGTTTCACGCGGTGCCGGGCAAAATAGGATTCGACCACTTCCGCATAGACCCGGTTCTGGGTCTGCGCCAGGATGGCATGCGGACGCGGGCCAACCAGCGACAGACGCCCCTGCAGGACATTGAAGAACTGCGGCAATTCGTCGATTGAGGTCTTGCGAATAAAGCGTCCGACGGGCGTGACGCGGGGATCATTCTTCGTCACAGCCCGTTGCGCTGTTGGATCGCTCATCTCCGTGTACATGGAGCGGAACTTGTATACCTCGACGATCTCGTTGTTGAAGCCGTGCCTTCGCTGCTTGAAGATGATCGGTCCCTTGGAGGTGAACTTCACGGCCAGCGCCGCGCCCAGCATGATGGGCCATAACAGCGCGATCGCGACGACCGAGAAGAAGATGTCAAAGGCTCGTTTGGCCACCGAATCCCAGTCGGCGATCGGCTTGTCGAAGACGTCCAGCATCGAGACCTTGCCGATGCGGGAATAGGCGCGCGGACGGAAGCGCAGCTTGCTGGAATGGGCGGCGATGCGAATGTCGACCGGCAGCACCCAGAGCTTTCTCAGCAGCTCCAGAATGCGCACCTCCGCGGAAAGGGGCAGCGCAATGATGAGAATATCGATCCGCGCGGTACGGGAGAACTCGACCAGCTCATCGAATGTGCCAAGCTTGGGGTAGCCGGCAACCATGTCCGGGGACCGACGGTCGTCGCGATCGTCGAAGATGCCGCAGATGCGGATGTCGTTGTCGCTGATGCTTTCCATCTCGCGGATCAGGTCTCGCGCCGGTGCGCCGCCACCCACGATGACGGCGCGGCGCTCCATGAAGCCGTTTCGGGTCCAGCGCCGTATGGCATAGGACACCATGACACGTTCCAGGGAAAGGACAGCCATCCCGGCCACCACGCCGATGCCTGCGCTCGAAAAGAGCGCCGCGGCGTCACCGCCCCGATAGAGAACCGCCAGACAGAAGATCAGCGCGGCCGTGACGAAGCCCCCGGCAACACGCGGCACGCCGAGGCGAGGCGCGCGCAGGACCGGGAAGAGGTAGCCATCGAGGATCTGAATGAGAAATACTGCCATGACCCCGGTCAGGACGGCGACAAGCATCGCGTATGGTATGCTCATGCCAAGAGCAGTCGGAGCTGCAAGATAGAAACCGAAGCAGGTCACGGCGACCAGCAGAGCTTCGCCCATACGGATCAAACCGGCAACGATGGCCGGCTTCTTGCTGTCGACGGCAAACTGGTTCGCAATCTGTGCAGCATAAGGGTTCAGCGGCTTCGTCGATTCGGACAGCTTTGCCTCGGACAAGGCGTGCACGTCCGAAATCTGCTTGCGGATCTTTTCGATGTCGAATTGTTCGTGGCGCTCTAACTGGTTCATGGCAGCCGTCCATCGTATGAAGCGAGGTGAACCATAGCACTCACCCTCGAAAAGATTGTTTACGTCCGGTTGCAACCGGGAACTTCTAAGATCTATGGTGAACAGACGCTTAAGAGCGAGTGCAGATCTCGTCCTTGATTGACTGGTAGAGTTCGATCATGCGTTGCCCCATGGCCTGGCTTGAGAACGTCTTCTCGAAGGTTTCGAGATCGGGTTGTGTCATTTTAAGCCAGTCCGGTTCCGTCACGGCGCGGGCCATCACCTGCGCCATGGCGTTCCAGTCGCCCGCAGGCGTCAGGGCAGGATTGTCGCGCCCGAGCGCTTCCGGAATGCCGCCGACGCGCGAGGCAATGATCGGCTTGCGTGCGGCAACGGCTTCAAGAACGATATACGGCATGGCTTCCGCGCGCGACGGCACCACGAGCGTACGCGCAAGGCGAAACGCATCGCGCTGGTTCATGGCGGGAAGCATCCTGATGCGCTTGCCGAGGCCCAGCTGCACCATCATGTCGGCGTAACGCGCCTGGTCTGGCCCGTCGCCGATCATCAGTGCCGTCATGGGACGTCCGACGATCCTTTCGGCCTCCGCGAAGGCGCGAATGAAGAGATCGCCGCCCTTTAGATCGCGCATCATTCCGACATACTGGAAATCACGCGGCTCGTCGACGAGGCTCAGGGCCGCGAATTCCGCGCTGTCGATGCCGTTGTAATTGACAACAACCTTTCGTGTCAGCTTGCCGATCTTGTCGACATAGGCGTCGCGCTCGAACTCGCAGACGAAGACCGTGGCGTCGCCCATCCGTTCCAGGATGCGCTCCAGGGTGAACACCGTTGAGCCGGGGACGCCCGGCCGAAAATGCAGGCTGCCGCCATGCGGCGAATAGAGGCGGGCTACGCAATACCTGTTGACCCGCAGCAGTGAGCCGATGACACGTGCAATGGCGCCGCCCTTGGCGCCGTGCCCGTGCAAAACATCCGGCTGCAAACTCCTGATTTGTTGATAGCTCTTCATGAAGGCGCCAAAGTCGGACGGACCGATGGCGCGATTGATGGGGATTCTGGTCAGACCGAGCGCCAGATACGGGCGAATCTGGTCGAAAAGGCTGTCTTCGTAAGCGCCACCGGTGATGCTGTCGCAAACGATCCCGACCTCATGACCCGCCTTGCTGTGCTCTATGGCAAGATCGCGAACATGCCTGAATATCCCGCCGACTGGCGAGCGGAAACAATGGATGATGCGCATTTTGCCATTCTTGGCCATAACGGTCAGAACAGACGTTCGCGAACGTAGATCGTGTCGCCGGCAAGGATTGCGTCGGTAATGGCGACGCGCCCGGTCAGAACGCGGCCATTGATCTTGCGCGTGATGTCCGCGCTGGAATGAAGCGCGCGGGGCGTGAAGCCGCCGGCAGCCGCAATGGCGTTCTGAACAGTCATTCCGGGCGCATAGGAATATTGCCCCGGCTGGCCGACCTCGCCCATCACATAGATGGGGCGGTAGCGGTCGACCTCGACGGTCACATCCGGATCGCGCAGGTAACCCTTGCGCAACTGCGATGCAATCGTAACCTCGAGCTCTTGAAGGGTCTTGCCGCGCGCGGCGACCGAACCGATGAGCGGGAAGGCGACATAGCCCGACTGGTCGACATTGTAGGTGTTGGTCAGGCTGGGCTGATCGAAAACCGTGATGCGCAACCGGTCACCGGAATCGAGCCTGTAAGGCGCGACCAGGGACTGATTGAAAGCTCCAGACGCCGGTGCCGTTGTGTTGCACGCAGCCAGGGGCGCCGTCAGCGCCAATGAAGCGAAGATAAACTTGCGTCTGCTGAGGTCGAGAGACATCCCGCGGATAGCTCCGATAAAATTGAAGTTGCCATCCTTATCGATCCATTAGGGTTAATTCCGGGTAAACCAAAAGGAGTGCCCGGACCTTTTTTTACAATCTTTTGCGCTGCATGGATCGGGGGTGCAGATTGCGGAAAATTGGCAAATTAACGAAAGAGTTACCATAGGCGTTTACCTTCCACGCAATTGTTACATCTATGGAGTGCGATATGTCAGGCGCAAAGCCGGGTCAGGATGTGGATATCGATCTCGGTCAACTGTTCCGGGCCCTTTGGGATCGGCGGTTGCGGATCGTTGCCGTGACGGCTGGGGTCGCTGTGCTTGCTTTCGTCGGCACCAAGGTGGTTTCTCCTGAATACAAGGGGGAGGCGCAGGTCCTGATCGAGCTTCGGACGCCCGACTTTTCCGAACGTGTCCAGCCCGCCAGCAGCAATGCGGATCCCATCCTCGACGATCTTGGAATCTCCAGCCAGGTTCAGGTCCTTCAGTCCACCGACCTGATCAAGCAGGTGGCGCGCGATCTCAAGCTTTCCGAGCGCGAGGAGTTTGACCCGGCGGCCAACACATCCTTCTTTAAGCGCCTGCTGATCTCGTTCGGTGTCATTCGCAATCCCCTCGATGTCGCGCCGGAAGAGCGCGTCCTGAAGGTGTTTCGCGAGAAGCTGCAAGTCTATCAGGTCGACAAGTCTCGCGTGATCGGCCTCAATTTCACCTCCGAAGACCCCAAGCTTGCGGCGGCCGTTCCCAACAAGATGGCGCAGGTCTATCTCGCCATGCAGAGCGGTGCGAAGCTGGATACCGATTCGGAAGCGGCTCGCTGGCTGGAGCCCGAAATCGCGTCGCTTCGTGAAAAGGTCCGTGAGGCCGAAAAGAAGGTCGCTGACTATCGCTCCGCCAACGATCTACAGATGACGGGCCAGGATCAGACTTTCGCAGGTCAGCAGCTGACCAACGTCTCTGCCGAGCTGGCGCGCGTTCAGGCGGATTACGCTAACGCGAATGCCCGTGCGGAGGCTGTGCGTCAGGCCCTGAAGTCCGGCGGCGCCGTGGATACGATCGCCGACGTGATCTCATCGCCGACGATTCAGCAGCTGAAGGCGCAGGAAGCGCAGATCCAGAATCAGATTTCCGATCTGTCGATGTCTCTGCTGGATGGCCACCCGCGTCTGAAAGGCCTGCGCGCCCAGCTGGCGGGCGTTCGCGAACAGATCAATGTCGAAACCCGCAAGATCCTGAAGAGTCTCGAAAACGAGGCCGAAGTGGCCAAGTTCCGCCAGGCTCAGCTTGTCGCACAGATGAACAAGGCCAAGGCGGCGTCTGCAAGGGCTGACGAGCAGCAGGTTGGGCTGAATGCCCTGGAGCGTGAAGCCGCTGCGCAACGCGATCTGCTGCAGACCTATCTGGCCCGTTACCGCGAGGCTTCCTCTCGCGCAGGCAAGAATGCGGCGCCCGCCGATGCGCGCGTCATTTCCACCGCCGTGGTGCCCACGGAGGTCTACTTCCCAAAGGTCGTGCCGATCGTCTCCGTTGCCGCCTTTGCCGCCTTCCTGTTGACGGCCGTCGTGATCATGCTCGGCGAATTGTTCAGTGGCCGCGCCTGGAAAGCCGTGGGCCCGGAACCCGTCTTTGCTGACGGGGCGCCCGTGGCAATGCCTGTGACAAGGCCCGCGACAAGGGGTGCATCGGCAGAGAGCCGTCCCTCGCGCCTGCTGCGTTCGATTCGCTCAAGGCGCAAACCCGCGCAAGAGGTGTCTTCATCGACGCATCTGTCACCCGGCATTGCTGCAACAGCCGCAGCGGCGGCAGCGGCCGCAGCAGTCGTGGCGGCATCGGAAAACAAGTCCGACGCGCACGCGGTTTCGGATGCATCCGATGTTGCCAAGAAGGTGAATGTCGAAAGTGATGCCGTAGTCGAACCGGTGCCCGCAGCGGCTGATGAGGTCGTCGCACTGGACAGCGAGCAGCCTGCGGAAAATCATGAGGCGGAAGACGCCGCCAAGCCGGAAGCCGAGGTCGTGCCGCCCTTCACCCATCGCGTGATGGCGCGCCTCGACCGGGCGAACGAGACGGCTGCGGAAAGCGAAGCGACCGCGCCGGACGTCTCTGCGGAAAGCGTATCATCCGAGGCCGAGTCCATAGAGCCTGCGCTCGATGGTGATGACGTCGTGGCCGTATCTCCCCTCGATGAGGAGAACGACGGCAACGACTTCTCCGTGGCGTCGGTTGCACGCTATCTCGCGGCCTCCGACAAGCGGATCGTCGCCTGCATATCTCCGACCGGTGACGATGGATCGACAGCCTCGGTTGAGCTGGTCCGCCGCATCTCCGGGCTTGGTTTCCGCGCGATCATCATCGACATGACCGGTTCGGCACTGCCGTCGCGCCTGATGGGCGACAGCAGCAACCTCCAGGGCATTACGGATATTCTGGCCGGTAAGTCGTCGATTGCGAGCTGCATTCATGGAGACAAATATTCCGAAGCGCACTTCATTCCGCACGGCACTGCGGATCCCGCACGCGCCATGCGGGGCGCGGACCGGTTGACGATGATTGTCGGCGCGCTGAGCGAAGCTTACGAAAAGGTGCTCATCGAATGCGGACCGATCGATGGCCGCAGCGCTGAACGACTGACCCGCAACGACAATGCGGAGATCGTTCTTTCCATGCCGGGCGCGAGCGAGGAAAAAATCGCACGCATCCTCGCCTCCTTCGAGGCGACGGGTCGGGATGAAGTCATCCTGATGAGCAACAGCCCGTTACCGCCGGCAGGAAACGGTGACAGCCAGGTCGCTTGAAAAGCTGACCGGCTTTAATGATCCTCTTCGGGGGCGGGCGAGTTTTGCTTGTCCGCCCGCAGCCTTTGGATCAGGGCATAAAGTGTGCGGTTCCGCTTGATGGCCGCCTTGAGGCGCGTCACGCCCGACACCGCAAACGCCGCCAGCTTTCCGCGCAGGCTGATCGGCACCAGCACGTCGTAATGCTGCGTCTCCACCGGGCACCAGTTCTTCTTGTACAGCTGGTAGCCGATTCCGAAGTCGAACAAGGCGACTCGCTCATGGCAAGCCTGTTCGATCATGAGGTGGAACAGAAATTCGCCGGGACTTGCGCCGGGCACCGCCTCGCTCGCAACCGAGCCGAACTGGCAGATCACGTGATCACCCTTGCGTGACAGGCCCGCAATTGCCACGACTGTTCCCGCCTGGTCCCTCAGTTTCACTGCGTGAAGTTGGAGTGCAGTATTCGGAGCTTCCTGCGAGGAATGCGCAGCGTCGCGGAAGAAGGCCCGGATCCTCTCTTCCCGAAACGGGTTTGGCAGGTGCATGGCCTGCAGCCGGTCCGCTTTTTGACGGAAAAACTCGAAGAGCAACGCGTCCTTTTGTTCCCGCGTTTCCGCAATCACATGGTCGTAGCCGCCCAGTTCGTTGAACTGCCGCGTCGACTTTCGGTACAGCTTGCGCTTCCGCTTGGCATGAACCTGTTCGAGCGTTTCCTCCATCGAGGATCGGATAGGCAGCTGATAGGCCTTGTTCTGGTTCTCGATCGCGCCGGCGAACAGCCACGGGAGAGGGACCCCGCGCCAGCTTTCGGGCATGTTGCTCAACTGGATGAGATCGGCCCGCCCGGTCAGCTGCCGGCGGATGGAGGCAAATATGATCTTGAGATCGGCCTTGCTGAGACCCAGAGCGAAGCTTTCGTTGAACAGGCCCGTATTGAGGTTGGAATGACGCGCGCCGATAAAGCGGGCAATGCGGCCAAGATCGGTTGAAAGGATCTCAAGCGGCAGAATGAAGACGGTGCGTCCGCGAACGCGTCCGACCACGATCGCCAGTTCCGGAGCCATGTTCGCCGCCCAGGCCTTGCACCAGGCGAGAGATTGATGCAGCGAGACGTGCCGCCCGGCCTCGAGCATGCGCCATTCCCGCTCGACGGGCTCAAAGCTATGGTAGACGCAGACATCCGGCGCGGAGCGTGCCTTCGATGCCGCAACTTCCATCGGAATGGCGTTCATGCGCGTCAGGGCGTCCTTGTTGGCGGGGCTGGTCATGAGGCGGAAATCGCGGTACGCACGCTTCTTCTCCCGGCACTTTCGACCGTTTCATGCGATCATGGCGGGTATTCCGCAAAGGATTGGTTTATTTTGAAACTGGCGCGCGCGGTTTCTGGGTTTTGGGTTAGCGCACTGTTAACGACGGTTGCCGTCGACAGGCCGCTCCATCCACTTGATGATGACCATTGCCGGCGGCACCCAGAGTAATCCGCCCGCCGCAAAGAAGATGAGATGTGACCACCAGGGAGCGTCGGCAAACCGCGCCGAGGCAACCGAAAGCACGATCAGCACGTAGATGCCGATGAAGACGATGAGGGCAATCATGCCGACCAGTTTTCGCAGTCTAAGAGGCATGTGCTTTCCCATCTCCCGCATGCGACCCTTTGGCGCTTGTAATGCACCTGCTTTGAGGGCAAATCAACAGTGGTTTCCTAAAGGTGATGATCCATGGCGCATGTCACGGCAATACGACAGCAAACGAACAAGCCTCCGGAGGATGATCGGCGGCCTCTGCGGATCTGGCTCGGTCTTGTCGTGCTCGCCTTGTTTGCCCTCGTCATGGTCGGCGGCGCAACGCGTCTGACGCAGTCGGGCCTTTCCATCACGGAGTGGAAGCCGATCCACGGCGTCGTGCCGCCGCTGAACGACCAGCAATGGCAGGAAGAGTTCGATCTCTACAAGCGCATCCCCCAGTATCAGCAGATGAACTCCGACATGACGCTGGAGGGTTTCAAGAGCATCTATTGGTGGGAATGGGCGCACCGCCTTCTGGCGCGCTCGATTGGCCTGCTTTTCTTCCTGCCGTTCCTCTATTTCCTTGCCAGGGGCAAGATCGAGAGGCGTCTGCGTCTGCCGCTTCTCGGCATCTTTCTCCTCGGCGGACTGCAGGGCGCCATCGGCTGGTGGATGGTCGCCTCCGGCCTGACCCAACTGACCAGTGTCAGCCAATATCGTCTGGCCGTCCATCTGGTCATGGCGTGCCTGATCTTCTCGTCAACGATCTGGATCATGCGCGGCCTTGCGCCGCATTCGTCGGATAAGGCTCCAAGGGGCGGGGCCGTCTTTGCGGCCGTCATCGCCTTCCTCGCGCTCTTCCAGATCTATCTCGGCGCGCTCGTGGCCGGTCTCCATGCGGGGCTTAGCTACAACACCTGGCCGCTGATGGATGGCGCAATCGTCCCCGGCGATCTCTTCATACAGAAGCCTTGGTGGATCAATCTTTTCGAAAATCCGAAGACCGTGCAGTTCGTTCACCGCTGCGGCGCGTATCTGCTCTTTGCGGCATCGCTTGCGCAAACCGTCTGGCTCTTTCGCGTCGCGCGTGGATCGACCCATTGCCGGCGGGGCATCATCCTGTTCGTCCTTGTCACGATCCAGGCGGGTCTCGGCATCGCGACCTTGCTGACCCAGGTCGACCTGCACGCCGCGCTGACCCACCAGATCGGCGCCCTCGTCGTACTCGGCTTCGCGATTGCGCATTGGCGCGGCTTTATCGGGGAATATTCGCGGGAAGAGACGCGGCTGGCGGCAGCCGGGTAGGTGGCTGTCGAACCGCTTGCTCGGGCGCTTCTGCGTCCGGGCAAGTTTTGTCTGGACGTTCTGGCTGATCTGTAGGGCCGACACTCAGCCCCAGCGATAACCGGAATAGGGCTTTTCGAGCACGATCCCCTGGAAGACCTGATGCCCTGCGACGTCACCACCGGCGCCGGCGGCAACCATGACCGGCAGGAAATGCTCCGGCGTCGGGAAATGGCAGGCGCGCGCGGCGGGATTGTCCCACCAATGCGTCAGGCGGCTGTCACGTTCGGCCATGTCCGAGGTTTCGAGCGTGTCCTTCAGCCATGCATCAAAGGCCCGCGCCTGGTCTACATGACCTGGGTCGGTTGAGCCGAACATCCGCATGTTGTGATAGGACAGCCCGCTGCCGACGATCAATATTCCCTCGTCGCGAAGCGGCGCCAGCGCCCGTCCAAGCGCAATGTGGAAGGCGGGATCGAGATCGCGGCGGATCGACATCTGGACGACCGGAATTTCCGCTTCGGGGAAGGCGACCATCAGAGGCACAAAGGTTCCATGGTCGTAGCCACGCTGCGAATCCGCCTCGGTCGGAATGCCGGCATCGGACAGGACCTTGCGCACGTGTTCAGCAATCTGGGGCGCCCCGGGCGCCGGATACTTGATCTGATAGGTGTGGGGCGGAAAGCCGTGATAATCATACAGCATGCCGGGTCTTTCAGCTGTCGACACGGTCACGGTGCCGACATCGTCCCAATGGGCTGTGACAGCCAGAATAGCTTTTGGCTTTTCCGGCAACTCGCCCTGCACCGTTTCGAGAAACGACCTGAGGTCACTCCAGCCGCCGAAGCGGGTGCTTCCCTCCATGACGTGCCATGGGCCGCCGCCATGAGGAATGAAATATACCGGTTGCTTCTGAGACATCGTAGCACCTCTATCGTCTGATGATACGAATATAGAGATTTCGATTGTCTTCGCTACGGAGGTTTTCTGGATGGATCGTTCGATATTCGCGAACGATGATCAGGCCGGGCGATGGCAGACCGCTTCGATATTGTGGCCGTCGGGATCGAGCACAAAGGCACCGTAGTAGTTCGGATGGTAATGCGCGCGGACACCGGGCGGACCGTTGTCCGTTGCGCCGGCCTTCATCGCGGCGGCATAAAAGGCATCCACAGAGGCGCGGTCGGGTGCCGTGAAGGCGACGTGGAGCCGTCCCTGAAGGGCGCCGCCGATGCCGATCCAGAAGGAAGGCTTGCCGCCCACGCCGTAGCCGGCGCCTTCATAGGATCCACCGGTTTCTTCAGCCGTGACTTCCATGCAGCGCGCGGCTCCAATCGTCGGCATGACGGCGTCGTAAAACGCCTTCGACGCCGCATAGTCGGAGACGGAAATTCCCATATGGTCGATCATTGCCTCTCCTCCCGTTGGCATCCACGCCGCGATCAGGCGGCGAGCATCAGATCCATGTTCTGTACGGCAGCACCCGACGCGCCCTTGCCAAGGTTGTCGAGCAGCGCCACGAGGTTGACATGCGGCTGCCCCGGCGTGCCGAAGACGAAGAGTTTCATCGTGTCCTTGCCGGCCAGTTCCACCGCATCGACGCGGGGCAGCTTGACCGACATGTCGAGCGGCACCACCTCGACAATCGATTGGCCGGCATAATGCTCCACCAGGGCTTTGTGGATCGTTTCCAGGGTCTGCCCGCCATTGAGGTCTTCGAGGAAAAGCGGAACCTGAACGATCATGCCCTGCGCGAACCGTCCGACGGAGGGGGAGAAGAGAGGCGGGCGGTCAAGCAACCCGTGAACCTTCATCTCCGGCACATGCTTGTGCTTCAGCGTCAGACCATAGACGAAATTCGGTGAAGCGATGTGATCCTCGCGCGAAGCATCTTCCATCTGCGCAATCATCGTCTTGCCGCCGCCGGTGTAGCCCGAAACCGCATTCACGCTGACCGGATAGCCATCTGGAATGATGCCGGCTGCGCGCAGCGGCCTGATCAGGCCAATGGCGCCGGTGGGATAGCAACCGGGATTCGAGACGCGCCGCGCCGTCTTGATCTTGTCGGCCTGGGCCTTGTCCATTTCGGCAAAGCCGTAGGCCCAGTCCGGGTCGACGCGGAACGCTGTCGAGGCGTCGAGGAGGCGCACATTGTTGTTGCCCTCGGTCATCCTGGCCGCCTCGATGGATGCGTCGTCCGGCAGGCAGAGGATGGCGATATCGGCGGAGTTCAGCATGTCCTCGCGCATGGCGGCGTTGCGCCGCTCGGCTTCCGGGATGGACAGCATCTCGAGATCGCGGCGCTCGGCCAGACGCTGCCGGATCTGCAGGCCCGTCGTGCCGTGTTCGCCATCGATGAAGATTTTCGGTGCCATCTTGTCCGTCCTGCGCTGGAATAAACCGTCTGCGGCGCAATTCGCGCCTTGCGGCCTTGATATATAGCGCCTTCTACAGGGCGACAATGGCGCTCATGTGAATGGAGGCATGCGAAAATGGAATGCAAGCGCTTACCGGCCTTCGCCATCCTTATCGCGCAGCACGGTGGAAAGCGCCTCCCACATGTCCGCGCCGGCTTCGAACACGGAGACATTCGCCTTGTAGGCCATGGTCGTCTCGATCATGTCGACTGCTTCCTGCGCCAGATCGACATTGGAGCTGCCGGGGGAGGTCGCGGTTCCGGACCGCATGGTGGATGCCGAAACACCGCCTCCGACGTTTGCCTGCGTGCTGGTCACCAGCCGGTCATAGCCGGGTGTGAGCGCATTCGCCACATTGCTCGCGGTCGACGCGGCGCGCTGCTGCTGCGCCAGCATGCCGGAAAGCGCGGTGTTCATGGCGGTGGAGATGGAACTCATGGCGGATGTCCGGAACTTCGATCCGGAGCATTCTAGCGAGGCGGCGTAAGCAAAAGCTGAAGCCGATCCCGCGCATTTGAGCGAAACGGCGGTTCAGTCCGTCCGGCTGAAGCCATAGGCGCGTTCGACACGCGCGATGCGCATTTCATAGGTTTGATACCAGTCCTGCCGCCCGCGCTTCTGCGCGACAAGGTGATCGATATTGCGTTTCCAGGCGCGGATCGCGTCTTCGTCCGTCCAGTAGGAATTGGTGATGCCGAAACCGTCGATGCCGCGGGCGCTTTCGACGCCCAGAAATCCCGGCTGTTCATGTGCCAGACGTTCCATGGCGTCGGCCATCTCGCCATAACGGTTGTCGCCCTCGGTTCTCTGCGAAGAGAAGCAGACGACGTAATAGGGCGGCTGGGGAAGTTTGGCCTGGTGGCTCATCGCTTGCGGTCTCTCACTTCAGGAATGCGTCCGCCTCTGCGCGCTGCTCCGCCGTGGGCGAGACGCCCAGATAGGTGAGCATTTCGTCGCGCAGCGTCGGTTCGCTGCGCAGCCTTTCATATGGGACGACCAGATAGCCATGATTGTTTTCATGCAGCCAGGTATAGGTCATGCCGTAGACCTGTCGTGCGCCGGCCTCCCCATAGGAATGTGCCCAGTTTCGGCGCGCACGTGTCGCCTCGATCTTCGCGAAGGGGCGGCTGACCACGACGATCCGGCAGTTCGGCTCGATTTTCGTGATGGCGGGCAGCATAAAGGACTGAAGCGGATGCTTCAGCACGATAAAGGCGCAGCCGGCTTCGGCTGCCTTTTGTCGCTGCTTGGCGATCCAGGTGGCGAAGAAGGGTTCGAACGCATTGACGCGCGGTGTCGCCTCCAGCGTGTTTTCGTCGATGCAGAGCCCGAGTACCTGCTTGTATTCGGCCGGCTCATAGGCATTCGGCGTCCGTTCGTCGACCGTGTGCACATGCGGTGGACAGGAATAGGCCCCGCACTTGTCGAGATAGCCGGCAACCGAGGTGGAGCCGGAGCTCCAGGAAGCCAGAACGAGGATGATCTTGACGTTTTCCGCCTGCACGCGCGCGAATCTCCATGGGTATTGCGAGGAACTTCGCAGCCGAAGCTTTCCTCAAGCCATTCTCCTTTTTGATACCTGAAACGCAAAAGGGCCGCCCGAAGGCAGCCCTTTCGAAAGTCCATAGATCCGAAGCGCGAAGCGCCTCGAACGTAAAGCAATTAGCGCTTGGAGAACTGGAACGAACGGCGGGCCTTGGCCTTGCCGTACTTCTTACGTTCAACAACGCGGCTGTCGCGCGTCAGGAAGCCGCCCTTCTTCAGAACGCCGCGCAGAGCGGGTTCGAAGTAGGTGAGGGCCTTGGAGATGCCGTGACGAACGGCACCGGCCTGACCGGAAAGACCACCGCCGGCAACCGTGGCGACGATGTCGATCTGGCCGCCGCGGGCAGCAGCGACGAGCGGCTGCTGCAGGATCATCTGCAGAACCGGACGTGCGAAATAGGCGCTGTAGTCCTTGCCGTTGACGATGATCTTGCCGGAGCCGGCCTTGACCCATACGCGAGCAACTGCGTCCTTACGCTTGCCGGTGGCATAGGAGCGGCCTTGGGCGTCGACCTTGCGGACGTGTGCCGGAGCAGCAGCAGCCTCGGAAGAGCCTGCGAGGGACTTGAGAGCAGAAAGGTCAGCCATGATCAGGCGCTCCTGGTGTTCTTGGAATTCAGCTTGGCGACGTCAAGCGTGACGGGCTGCTGTGCTTCGTGCGGATGGTTCGTGCCGGCGTAAACGCGCAGGTTCTTCATCTGGCGACGACCGAGCGGACCGCGCGGGATCATGCGCTCAACTGCCTTCTCGATGACGCGCTCCGGGAACTTGCCTTCGATGATCTGGCGAGCCGTACGCTCCTTGATGCCGCCCGGATAGCCGGTGTGCCAGTAGTACTTCTTGTCGGTGTACTTCTTGCCGGTCAGGACTGCCTTTTCGGCATTGATGACGATGACGTTGTCGCCGTCATCAACATGGGGGGTGTAGGTGGCCTTGGTCTTGCCGCGGAGGTGCATGGCAATGATGGTGGCGAGGCGGCCGACGACAAGCCCTTCGGCGTCGATCAGGATCCACTTCTTCTCCACCTCGGCAGGCTTCTGCATGAAGGTAGACATGTCGGGTCTCTTTCGTTCGATCTCCGGAAACCGGAGCGTTTCTTGTTGCTTGAATTGGCAGCAAGCCGCCAATAATGAAAGCGGCCCCGTTCGGGACCGCGTTTCTGCGCCGGCTTATACGTGTGGTTGAAAGATACGTCAAGCGAGCCGAATTTGGCGGTCTAAAAAATAGACAAGCAAAAACAGTGGCTTGAATGTGTGGTAATATTTTACCACAAACTTTCGCTCACTTTACGGGCTGCGAATAGGTCGCCGTGGCATGCGCGATGAGTTCGCGCGTGTCCACGCGCTCGATGGCGATCTCGATGACCGACAGCCTTTTGCCGATCTTCAGCACGCGTCCAACGCCGTCCAGAGGCACCGGATCGGGACGGCTCAGAAAGTTGATGTTCATGTTGGCGGTGACCGCCATGGCGACGGGACCGATATGCGCAAGCAGTGTCACATAGGCCCCGACATCGGCGAGCGCAAACATGGCCGGCCCGCTGACAGTGCCGCCGGGCCGCAGATGCAGTTCGTTCGGCGTGAACCGGAGCGTCGCGGTTCCCGAGGCCACATTGATCACCTCGAAAATGCGCCCCTGGCTGTGAACCTGCGGGAATTCCCGCTCCAGAAAATCGTTGATCTGTTCAGCCGTCAGCACGGGTGTCATTGCGGTCTCCTCCAGTTTATAACAGATATCGATAACGCCTTTTTGTTCAACTATAAACAGTTTTATCCGGAGGAACCCATGGCAGACGTCGTATCCCTGAAGGCCGATGGCGCGCCGAGCCCGTTGATCGTCGAGGTGTCAGACGGGATCTTGCGGCTGACGCTGAATTCGCCGCCGGCCAATGCGCTGTCCATTGCCATGATGGAAACGCTGAAAGCCGAGATCCTGCGGGCAGGGGCCGACAAGGCCGTTCGCGTCATTATTCTCGCCGCCCGCGGCAAGGTCTTCTGCGCCGGCCATGATCTCAAGGAAATGACAGCCCACCGCGCCGATGCTGATCGGGGCAGGGCCTTCTTCGAAAAAACCTTCGCGCTCTGCGCCGAGCTGATGCTGACAATCACCCATTGCCCCAAGCCGGTGATCGCCGAAATCGAGGGACTGGCGACCGCCGCCGGCTGCCAGCTTGTGGCGACCTGCGACCTCGCGATCTGCACCGACGCGGCGACCTTCTGCACGCCGGGCGTCAATATCGGTCTCTTCTGCTCGACGCCGATGGTCGCGGTCTCGCGCGCCGCACACCGCAAGCAGGCGATGGAAATGCTGCTGACGGGGGAGACGATCGATGCCAGCAACGCCAAGGATTTCGGCCTCGTCAACCGCATCGTGCCGGAGGAATATCTGCGCCAGGTCGTCGACAAATATGCCGCCGTCATTGCCTCCAAATCGCCGCTGACGCTGAAGATCGGCAAGGAAGCCTTTTACCGCCAGATCGATGTGCCGCTTGAGGAGGCCTATGCCTATACCGGCCGCGTCATGACGGAAAACATGCTGGCGCGTGACGCGGAAGAGGGCATCGGCGCCTTCCTCGGCAAGCGTCACCCGGAATGGACGGGCGAGTAAATCGCCACCATTTTCGCGGCCATCTCGGCCATCATGTCGCGCAAGTCCTGCGGTTCGAGCACTTCCACCTCGGGGCCCAAACGCAGGAATTCGGTCGCGGCCTGCCGGGTTGAGCCGATGGGCAGCGTCGCCTCCCGCCAGCCATCCGGCCCCGGCTCGCTCATCTCCATCCGCCGGTTCGCGTATCCGCTATTAAAATAGGGCAGCATCTGCGCGCCCCATTTTGAAAGTCGGACGCGGGCGACATTGGGGTGCATTTCCGCATCCAGCCGGTCGGTGCTTTCACGCCAGTGGGCCGCCAGATCGAAATCGCGCGGCGGCTCGAAGGTTTCGTCCGTGACAATGAGATCGAGAATGCGGGCAATGCGATAGGTCAGCATCGCATCCTTAGTGCGCGCGACGAGATACCAGGCGCCACCTTTCAGGACGAGGCCGAGCGGTTGCGTCTCGATCGTCTTCTCCTTGCGCCATGTCTGGTAGCGCATGCGCACCACCTTGTGATTCCATACCGCATCCGTGATCGCCTCCAGATGCGTAGGCTGCTCGCCTTCGCCGAACCAGGCGACCGTGTCGAGATGAAAGCGGCTGCGCATGGCCGCCGCACTCTTGCGCAGGTCTTCCGGGAGGGCGACGGCCAGCTTCTTTTCAGCACTCGCCATCACCGCGCCAAGCCCGAGATCGGCGGCGGGGCCCGGCAGGCCGCTCAGGAACAGCGCCTCCGCCTCCTTGGTCGAAAGCCCGTTCAGCCGTACGCGATAGCCGTCGAGCAGCCGATAACCGCCTTCCGGCCCGCGCTCGCTATAGACCGGGATGCCGGCCAGCGAGAGCTGGTCGATGTCGCGATAGATGGTGCGCAGCGAAACGCCGTTCTCCGCGCTCAGCTCCGTGGCCGTCACCAGACCGCGCGCCTGCAGCGTCGTCAGGATATTGATGAGACGGCTTGCGCGCATCTGTCAGCTTCTCCGCATTTTTCGCGATTATGCCGGAATAAATATGACATATTCTGACAGGTATGGTGCGGTAACCTGACATCATCGTCAAACAAGCGAGGAGAGAAACACCATGACCGGCAACGACCGCATCACACTTCACTACATGCCGCAGACCCGCGCCGCCGGCACGCGCATTATTCTGGAGGAACTCGGCGCACCCTACGATCTGCATGTCATGAACATGAAGGCCGGCGAAAACCGCGAAGCTGCGTATCTGTCGATCAACCCGCTCGGCAAGGTTCCGGCAATCGAACATCGCGGCAAGCTGGTCACGGAGCAAATCGCCATCGCCATCTATCTCGGCGATCTCTTCCCGCAGGCAGGGCTGGCGCCGGCCGTCGACGATCCGAATCGCGGGCCTTACCTGCGCTGGCTCATCTACTATGCTGCCTGCTTCGAGCCGGCTCTGATGGACAAGTTCCGCAATGTCGATCCGGGCCCAATCACCCAATCCGTCTACGGCACCTATGACACGATGCTCGATGTCCTGGAGGGCGCGCTGTCGAACGGTCCCTACATTCTCGGCGACCGACTGAGCCTTGCCGACATCCAGTGGGGCGTGGCGCTCAACTGGACGATGATGTTTGGCATGGTGCCGCAGCGCCCGCGCTTCGTCGAATATCGCGACCGCATCGCCGCGCGCCCGTCCTTCGCGAAGGTCTGGGCCGACGATGCCGCCATGGCCGAGAAGCATGCGGCGTTGGCCACGGCCAACGGCTAGGCGAGCTTCAATGCCAGTGCGCCGGCGGTAATGACGCCGCCGGCCAGATAGCGCCAGACGCTCCCGTTTTCGCGGAACACAAAGACCGAGATCAGCAGCGCAAAGACGATGGAAGTTTCCCGCAGCGCCGCGACCAGGGCCACCGGCGCTTTTGTCATCGCCCAGAGCGCGACGCCATAGGAGCCGATGGAGCCTGCGCCCCCGACCGCCCCGCGCCACCAATTGGTCCTGAGATGCTCGCCAACGCGCACACGGCCGCGCGTATAAAGCGCATAGGCAAAAAGGGCCACGGGCGGCAGGAGTGAAATCCACAGGACATAGGAAATGGGATTGTTCGCCGTGCGTGCGCCCCACGCGTCGAAGAGGGTGTAAAGGCCGATCACCACAGCATTGATGAGCGCAAGTCCCGCCGCCTTCAGGCTGTTGGCACGCACGCCGAGCGCCATGATGAAAATGCCTCCGGAAATGCAGCCGATCCCGATCAGCGCGTGAGTCGATATCCGTTCGCCGAAGATCGTAAAGCTCAGGGCCGTCACGACGAGGGGTGCGGATCCGCGCATCAGCGGGTAGACGAGTGCGATGTCGCCGAGCCGGTAACTGGCCGCAATCAGCAGGAAGTAGACGGTCTGCAAAACCACCGAAGCCATCAGGAATGGCCAGATCTGCCAGCCCGGCATCGGGAAGAAGGGCAGGGCGCAAAGCGAAATCACGGCGCCGCCCAACGAGATCATCGCCGTGTTGAGAACCTTGTCCTCGCCGCCCTTGATAATGGCATTCCAGCTGGCATGGAAGAGGGCTCCAAGGAGCACGAGGAGCGCGACATCGAAAGGCAAGAGAGCACCGGGAGAATGAATTATGACAGATGTGTGACAGTGCGCTCCTCATGTCTCGTCGTCAAGCGGCCGTGGTTCTGCCGCCTTGTCAGGCGAGAGATCTGCCTGTAAGGTCGCCGCAAGTGAACATAAGGAGAACAAATTGTCTCTTGATCCCCGAATTTCCCTCATCACCCTGGGTGTGGAGGATGTTCAGCGCTCGACTGCGTTTTACGAGCGGCTGGGCTGGAAGAGGAGCTCCGCCTCGCAGGATGCCATCACCTTCATTCAGCTGAAGGGCACGGTACTCGCGCTGTTTTCGCGTGCATCGCTGGCGGAGGACGCCCATGTCGAGGATACGCCCAAGGGCTTTTCGGGTGTGACGCTTGCGCACAATGTGTCCAGCGAAACCGGCGTGGATGCCGTGTACAAGTTCGCGCTCTCCTGCGGCGCGACGCCGGTCAAGCCACCGGAGAAGGTCTCGTGGGGCGGCTATTCCGGCTATTTCGCCGATCCGGACGGACATCTTTGGGAAGTGGCCCACAATCCGTTTGTACAGCAGGACGCCTCCGGCCATCTCGTATTGCCGGAATAACGTGCCCTCAGCGGCAGACCTCCAGAAACAGGCTGTCGCACGGGTCCGGCTCATCGATGCAATGCAGGACGGGACATTCGCCGTTTGCCGAGGGAATGGTCACATTCTCCGGAATCTGATGCGGTCCGCAAAAGGCGCCGCTGCGGACATAGCGATCATAAAGCTGCAGGTTCGCCACGCGTTTGGACGGGTAGCGGAAGATCGCAGCTCTCTCGCTTCTCAGGATGCCCTGAATACGCTCGCAACTCATGCCGGTTGACGTGTAACGCGAGATCGCGCTTGCCTCGCTTGCCGTCACGGTCACGGCAAGGGCGGCGATAGGGAGCATGAACTTTATCATCAGACTGCCCTTTCAATTCGGGTCTCGGCATTCGATATGAACGGGATGAGGCTCGAAACTGTTCCCTCGGAAAACGGCGCGCTTATGGCGGAGAATGGCATGAACCACGACAATTACCCGGACACACTCATTCGCGACATCCTGACATCGACGAAGACCATCGCGCTTGTGGGTGCATCGCCCAAGCCGGAACGGCCGAGCAACGGCGTGATGGCAGCCCTCCTGAAGCGTGGCTATACCGTCATCCCGGTCAATCCAGGTCAGGTTGGCAAGACGATCCACGGGCAGACGGTTGTCGCCCGGCTTGAAGATATCGATGTGCCGGTTGACATGATCGATGTCTTCCGTGCGCCGGCGCAGATGGGCGACGTCGTGGACGATGTTTTCAGAATGAAGACGTTGCCCCGCTATATCTGGGGCCAGCTCGGCGTGCGCAATGATGCTGCGGCGGCGCGCGCCGAAGAGAGGGGGATCACTGTCGTGATGAACCGTTGCCCGGCTATCGAAATCCCCCGTCTCGGGCTCTGACGATCGACGATCGGATGAGCCGGCTCAGTCGATCTGAAACTCGGGATGAGCGCGCAATTCGCTCATGGTTTCGTGGTTCGGACAGAAATGGGTGTAGTTGTCGCGCATGGTTCCTGCATTGAGTTCGGCGCGGCAGCGTGCCTTGTCCTCGCAGAGTGCACAGGATGTCTGCAATCCGCGATAAAGTCCGGGCTCCTCGTAATGCACCGCGTCCGGATCGATGTTGAGCGCGCGCATCAGATATTGCATGTCATCGGCGGCTGACGCGCCATGGCGGATCACCGCAGCCAGCATTTGCGCATTGACGCCGACATCGCTTGCCAGGGCCGTCAGCCCCTGGTCGCCAAGCGCCGACAGCTCCTCCAGTTCGCGTGCGATCTCTTGCCTTTCATGCCACCAGCTTTGGACTCGGTCCCGAAGGCTCTGGAAGACTGTATGTTCCTGTTTGGCCATGGCGTGATGCATGAAGGCTCTCCTCGACTTGCTTTCCGGTATTTTTGATCCGGATGCTCCGGTTCGCCTTGATCCTGATCAAGTCTCGCAGCGCGTTTTTACCGGTAGCCAGAAGGCTGCCCGCCGCTTTCCAACTTTGCCCCTTGAATTAGATAATAAATCCTCGCACGCCTCCCGATGACCTGTTACCCGTAGCATCCTCGGTGCAAGAAACGTCTCTACGGGAGGAATAACGATGACCACCACTCCGGGTTTTTCAACGCTTGCCGTTCATGCCGGTGCCAAGCCGGATCCCACTACAGGCGCGCGGACGACGCCGATCTACCAGACCACGAGTTTCGTCTTCAACGATGCGGATCACGCTGCGGCTCTCTTCGGCCTGCAGCAGTTCGGCAATATCTACACCCGCATCATGAACCCGACGCAGGCGGTTCTCGAGGAAAAGGTGGCGGCCCTGGAGGGCGGCACGGCAGCACTCGCGACCGCGTCCGGCCATGCCGCACAGCTCCTGATCTTCCACACGATCATGCAGCCGGGCAAGAATTTCGTCGCGGCCAAGCGTCTCTATGGCGGCTCGATCAACCAGTTCGGCCATGCGTTCAAGAGCTTCGGCTGGCAGGTGCGCTGGGCCGACCCTTTTGATCTTGCCGAGGTCGAGCGCCAGATCGACGCCGACACGCGCGCCATCTTTATCGAGAGCCTCGCCAACCCGGGCGGCACCTTTGTCGATATCGCAGCCATTGCCGAAGTCGCCCACAAGCACGGCCTGCCGCTCATCGTCGACAACACGATGGCCACGCCCTATCTCATCCGTCCGCTCGAACATGGCGCGGACATCGTCGTTCACTCGCTGACCAAGTTCATGGGCGGCCATGGCAATTCCATGGGCGGCATCCTGGTCGACGGCGGCACGTTCGACTGGTCGAAGTCGGGCAACTACCCGATGCTCTCCGAGCCGCGTCCGGAATATAACGGCCTCGTTCTGCATCAGGTCTTCGGCAATTTCGCCTTCGCGATTGCCGCCCGCGTTCTGGGCCTGCGCGATTTCGGACCGTCGATCTCTCCCTTCAACGCCTTCCAGCTCCTGACCGGCATCGAAACGCTGCCGCTGCGCATGCAGCGTCATTGCGAGAACGCCCTTCAGGTCGCAAGCTGGCTGAAGGCGCATGAAAAGGTCAGCTGGGTCTCCTATGCCGGCCTGCCGGACGATCCGAACAACGCGCTGCAGAAGCGTTATTCGCCGCGCGGTGCGGGCGCCGTCTTCACCTTCGGCCTCAAGGGTGGCTATGCCGCTGGCAAGACCTTCGTGGAGGGCCTGAAGCTCTTCTCGCACCTCGCCAATATTGGCGACACGCGCTCGCTGGTCATCCATCCGGCCTCGACGACGCACAAGCAGCTGACGGAAGCGCAGCAGATCGCTGCCGGCGCCGGGCCCGATGTCGTGCGCCTGTCGATCGGCATTGAAGATGTCGCCGACATCGTCGCCGACCTTGAACAGTCGCTCGCGGCGGTTTGAAACCAGCAGGTCGCCGGAGAGTGACATGACGAAGACCTACAAGTTCGATCTCTCCACAGTCGAGCCGGAGGAGGGCGCCCCTGTGCCCGACCGGCTCATCTCCGGCGATCCTCGTTTCACGACCTGGAATTTCGAAGAGGCCGACGGCGGCATCTATGCCGGCGTCTGGCAGGCAACACCCGGAAAGTGGCGCGTCGTCTATGACGAGTGGGAGTATTTCCATATCCTCGAAGGCCATTCGATCCTGACGGAGGAGGGCGGCGAGCCCATTCCCCTCAAGGCGGGTGACAGCATGATCGTCCGCCCTGGATTTGCCGGGACATGGGAAGTCATCGAGACGACCCGCAAGGACTACGTGATCCGCCTCTAGCCTTTGAGCCAAGCCGCGACGCGTCTCGCGGCTTGCTTTTGTCAATTTACAGGTATATACCCGCATCATGACTCATCCCTGCTACTGCATTGCGTTGCGCAAGCTCTCCCGTCGTCTGACAGCCGTCTACGACGAGGCGTTCGCGCCGCTGGGCATCACGGTCTCGCAGTTTAGCCAGTTGCGCCACATCAAGCATCGTCAGCCCGTATCGCTGACGGAACTGGCGGATATTCTGGAACTCGACCGCTCGACGGTCGGGCGCAATACCAAGGTTCTGCACCGCATGGGCCTTGTCGCAATGACGCCGTCGCCGGACGACCAGCGCGAAACCATGCTGACGCTGACGGATGAGGCGATGGCGCTCCTGAAGCGTGCGACGCCGATCTGGGACGAGGTTCAGCAGCGCATCGAAGCCAAGCTCGAAGCCGCGGAATTCGATCGCCTCATCGGCGCACTGGGGGACTTGTAATTTTTGACCAATTGCGGGCATATACCCGCATTAACGGAGAGAAGACGATGTCGAAGCGAGTCGCGGCCCTACTGGCTGCCAGGGGCATACATTACGGCTGGCTGGTGATCGGCATCACCTTCCTGACCATGCTGGCGACGGCCGGCGCGATGGGTTCGGCTGGCGTGCTGATCCGGCCGCTGAGCGCCGAATTCGGCTGGACGACGGAGGAAATCTCCACCGCCATGGCGATCCGCCTCGTTCTCTTCGGCTTGCTCGGACCCTTTGCTGCAGCCTTGATGAACCAGTTTGGCATCCGCACCGTTGTCGCATCGGCGGCCGGGCTGATCAGCCTCGGCATCCTCTGCTCATTCTTCATGACGCATCTCTGGCAGCTCATGGTCTTCTGGGGCCTCTTCGTCGGCGTCGGCACGGGCATGACAGCGCTGGTCCTCGGCGCCACGGTGGCGACTCGCTGGTTCGAGGCGCGCCGCGGCCTCGTTGTCGGCCTGATGACGGTCAGCAACGCCACTGGCCAGCTGATTTTCCTGCCCATGCTTGCGAGCCTCACCGAACATTACGGCTGGCGCACGGCGCTGACGGTGATCGTGATCGTTCTGGGCCTCGCCATGGTCCTGATGCTCACCTTCATGCGAAACTATCCGGCCGATCTGGGCCTGGCACCCTTCGGCGGGAAAGTCGTTGAGCCGCCGCCGGCGCGCGCGGCTTCCTTCGGCGAACTCGTCATGACGCCCCTCGTGGTGCTGAAGGGCGCCATCGGCAAGCCGGTCTTCTGGGCCCTGTTTTTCTCCTTCTTCGTCTGTGGCCTGAGCACCAACGGTCTGGTGCAGACGCACTGGATTTCCATCTGCGGCGATTTCGGCATCCTGCCTGTCGCCGCGGCCGGTCTGCTCGCCACGATCGGCATCTTCGATTTCATCGGCACGCTCGGCGCCGGCTGGCTTTCCGACCGCTTCGACAATCGCTGGCTGCTCTTCTGGTTCTATGGTCTGCGCGGCCTTTCGCTGATCGCGCTCTCCATGTCGGGTTTCGACTATCTGACGCTGTCGCTTTTCGCGGTCTTCTACGGGCTGGACTGGGTTGCGACCGTGCCCCCGACGGTCAAGCTCACAGTGGCCAACTTTGGTCCCCAGCAGGCGAACATCGTCTTCGGATGGGTTTTCGCGGCCCACCAGATCGGGGCAGCTACTGCCACCTTCGGGGCGGGCTACATCCGGACCGATTACGAGACCTTCATGCCAGCCGTCTACATTGCCGGTTTCGCGTGCCTGATCGCTGCACTTGTAGTTCTCGGCATCAATCGCGGTCGCAAGGTGGGCACGTTGGCGCAGCAAGCTGCCTGATATGAAGAGCATAATGGAACAAGCGCAGAAAGATCGAGTTTGATTCCCGGGACTTAAGACCCAGGAGAGAAACAGATCATGCCGGACGTCACCAAACTCTTTTCGAAATTTGCAACCAAGACATCGAAACTCGCGGGTAAACCCGCGACCTTCGTTCTGGCCGTCGTTCTCGTCGTCGCCTGGGCGGCGACAGGCCCGCTCTTCGGCTTCTCGGATGTCTGGCAACTGGTCATCAATACGTCGACGACGATCATCACCTTTCTCATGATCTTCGTGCTGCAGAATTCACAGAACCGAGACAGCGAGGCGATCCAGGCCAAGCTGGATGAACTCATTCTGGTCGGCGCGGCGCAAAACAAACTTGTCGGGGTCGAAAAGCTGGATGAGCGCGAGCTGGACAAGCTGAAAAAGCAGCTTGAGGCCCGCGCCGAGGCCATCGGCGAAGAGCAGGAGGAGCGGGCGCAAGAGGTTGAGCAAGCCGACGTCCGTGCGTCTTGACCAAGGTTTCCGCCTGCCAGCTGCGCGAAGGGTCTAGCGCAGCAGGAGGCTCAGCACTGGCGCGAAAAGCACGTTCACGAGACCGACGAGAACCATGACCAGACTGGCGATCGAACCTTCCTCGTTGCCGATCTGGCTGGCGCGCGCAACGCCGGCGCCATGGGCCCCCATCCCAAAGAGCGCGCCCCGCGCCATCGCGGACTTGAGTGGCAGGACATTCATCAGGAGATCGCCCAGCGCGGCTCCGAAGACACCCGTCACGACCACGAATATGGCGGTCAGGTCCGGCACGCCGCCGATGTCCTTCGAAACAGTCATCGCAAAGGGCGTGCTGAAAGACCGCGCCATAAGGCTGAGCCGTAACGTACCGTCAATGCTCAGCAGACTTGCCAGTCCCCAGGCGGTGACCATGGCCGTCGTGCTTCCAATGACGACGCCGAACGCCAGTGCCGGCCAGTAGCGACGGATCGTGGCGCGCTGCTCGTAGATAGGAACCGCGAAGGCGACCGTTGCCGGGCCAAGCATGGCGACCAGCCAATGCGTGACGTGAATATATTGTGCGTAGCTTTGCTTCAGGATCAGCGCCAGGATGATGAGAACGACCGGAGCAACCAGCAGCGGCGACAGCCACGGGCTCGACCAGCGCCGATAGACCTGACGGGCCGCCAGATAGACGCCGATCGTTACAGCCGGCCAGAAAATGGCGGCCAGGATGGTTTCACCGAGCGCGGGCATGATGGTCTCCCAACCGCATCATCAAGCGATAGCTGAAGTCGACGGCAAGCGCCGTCACGACCATCACCATGATCGCACCGATCAGAATGACGGCGAATATCTTCAGGCCCAGAAGCCCGAGAAACTCCCGATGGTCGAGGACGGCGAGCACCGCCGGAATGAAGAAGAGCAGCATTTCAGCGAGAAGGAACTTCGCGCCACTGCGGAGGCTGACGACGTTGATGCGTCCCGTCGCCAGCAGAGCGAGCACCAAGAAAAGACCGATCACACTGCCGGGAACCGGCAGGTTCAGCAGGTGGACGACTGCCTCACCGGCCTGCCAGATAAGAATGAGCAGGCCGATCTGCATCACGGGGCTGACATGCATCATCCTGCGGACGGAGAGTTTGATCTGGCGCGTTGTCATCGTGCGGCTCCTGATTTCGTGCTGGAAATATATGCTGCGTTGCGATATGAGTAAAATGAATTGCTCTCATGAATATAAGTCCGAATTGGAATAGGAATGGACCTGGATCTGCGGGCCTTGCGCATCTTCACCGAGGTCATACGACAGGGCGGCTTCTCGCAGGCCGCCAAGGCGGTCTTTCTGACGCAATCCGCCGTCAGCAAGGTCGTGCGGCAACTGGAGGACGACCTGGGCTTCGCGCTCATCGACAGGTCCGCCCACAGGCCCGCCTTGACGGATGCGGGACGGGTGGCTCTTCGGCATGCGCAGACCATGCTGGCGCAACGGGAAGACCTTCTGACGGAACTTTCTGAACTCAAGGGGCTGAAGCGCGGTGCGCTGCGCCTTGGCCTGCCGCCGATCGGCAGCGACATCCTGTTCGCCCCAATCTTCGCCGCATATCGCAATCGCCACCCCGATATTGAAATCCAACTGGTCGAGCATGGCAGCCGGAGGCTGGAGGAAATGGTGCTGGCGGGGGAGGTCGATCTCGGTGCATCTCTCCTGCCGGTGCCGGAGGCACTGGACTGGCAGGAGGTGACGCGCGAACCGCTTCACGTCCTCATCGCGCAGGGCCAGCCTTTGGCGACGAGAGCGGAGATCGCGCTTGCGGAGCTGAAGGACATGCCGCTCATCTTCTTCGACAGCGGCTTTGCGCTGAATCCGATCATCCTGGAAGGCTGTCGCGAGGCAGGTTTCGAACCGACGATCGCGGCGCGCAGCGGCCAGATCAATTTCATTGTGGAGCTTGTCGGTGCAGGGCTCGGAGTGGGCTTCCTGCCTCGACTGATTGCCGACCTGCGCGTCCGCCCGGGCGTCGTTCATATTCCCGTCCGTTCGCCCGCAATGACCTGGCATATGGCCTGGGTGTGGCGTCGAGGCGGCTATCTCTCCTTTGCCGCCAAGGCGTGGCTTGACCTCGCCCGCGAGGTCACCATGAAAGCTTCAGGCTCTCCAGGCCATGAAAATGATAGACATCCTTGACCTGCGGCTCTTCCGCCAGCCGTAGCCCGGGCAGGCGCTCGAAGAGGATCGGCAGCACGGTGTTCAACTCCAGTCGCGCCAGCGGCGCACCGATGCAGAAATGTATGCCTGCGCCAAACGAGAGATTCTGCCCCTCGTTGCGCTCCGGTCGGAAGGAAAGGGGATCCGTAAACCTCGCCGGGTCCAGATTGGCGGCGGCAAGGATCAACCCGATTTTGTCGCCCTTCGTGAAGCCAAGCCCGTGTATCTCGACATCCTCAAGCGCCCAACGCTCGAAAATATGCACGGGGGCGGAAATGCGGAAACACTCCTCGACCAGTCGCTCGGTCTTCACTTCGTCACTGGTGAGTGACCTGGGGTCGAGGCCGCTCTTCAGGATGGTGTTCACGGCGTTGCCGATCTGGTGAACGGTTGCCTCGTGGCCGGCATTGAGGAGCACGATCGTCGTGGAAACGAGTTCCTCTTCGGTCAGGTATTGTCCGTCGCGGGCCGGCTGGACCATCAAGCTCAGCAGATCGTCCTGCGGGTTCGCGCGCTTTTCGGCGGCGAGTTTCAGGACGTAATCGGCAAATTCCTTCGCTGCCCTGTTGGCGCGGGCCTCATCGTCAGCAGAGCGGCCGAACTGGTACATGCGAACATAGTCGTGCGACCAGTCGAGCAATTGTCGGCACATGTCGTCCGGAACCCCGATCATGCGGGCGATGACGGTTACCGGAACGATCTCGGCAAAGGCGCCAAGCAGTTCGACTTCGCCGCGGGGACCGAACCCGTCGATCAGGTCATGAGCGAGTGCGCCTATCTGTGGCCGCAGCTTTTCGATGTGGCGCGAAACGAAAGCGCGATTGACCAGCGTGCGCAGCCGCGTGTGCTCCGGCGGCTCGAGTTCCAGCAGCGATTTCGACTCGGCCCGGTCGAAATCGGCGAGTCTCGGATCTGCGGCCCCAAGTCCAGCTTCTTCGCGACTCATCACATGAGTGATCTGGCGTCCGAATCGACGGTCGCGCAGAAGTCCGTTCACCGCGTCGTAGCCGGTGAAATACCATTGCTGCTGCTCGCGCCAGTAAAAGGCGGGACCGAGTTCGATCAGCGCCGCGTAGGCGGAATTGGGATTCTGGTAGAAAGCGGGATTGCGGACATCGAGGGAGACCTCGGCGTTCGCCTTGTCGATCGACAGAAACTCCAGCACGGACTGAGCCTCACGCTTCCGGAGGCACGGGTGTCGGTCTGCCGTTCTTGTCCAGCGCCACCATGATGAAGATCGCGTTGGTCACCTTTTCCATTCGATCGGACAGGTAGCGCTGCGCCCAGACTTCGATGTTCAGCGTAATGGAGGTGCGCCCCACGGCCTGGATGTCGGAATAGATGCAGAGCGTGTCGCCGATCTTCACTGGCATGGCGAAGGCCATTTCCTTGACGGCGGCAGTCACAACGCGACCCCGCGCGCGTTCGGCTGCTCGAATACCGCAGGCCAGATCCATCTGCGCCATGACCCAGCCGCCGAAAATGTCGCCGGCGGCGTTGGCATCGCCCGGCATGGCTAGCGTTCTCAGCGTCAATTCACCCTTCGGTCCGAGCGTCTCCGGCATCTCATTCTCCACGATTCTTCAAGGCGTTGAGGATTGCTTGACATGGCATACAAGTCAATTTCGAGGCAGCTCCTTCCGCCTCAAGATTGAAATGACCAGTCGATGCGGTTAAACAAAGCGTCCCTGAAACGTTTTAGCTCATAACTGAAACTGACATGCCGCGTCAGCGGCAGGAGGTAGCATTGGCCGTAGACACCCTGCTGGCGAAGATGACACTCGAGGAGCAGGTGGCCCTGCTTTCTGGTGCCGATTTCTGGACGACAGTGCCGGTTCCGCGGCTGAAAATACCCAAGATCAAGGTCACCGATGGACCCAATGGCGCACGCGGCGCGGGCTCCCTTGTCGGAGGCGTCAAATCCGCCTGCTTCCCCTGCGCCATCTCCATCGGCTCCAGCTTTGATCCCGCACTCGCGCGTGCCATCGGCAAGGCCCTGGCCGAGGAGGCGAAATCCAAGTCGGCCCGCGTCCTGTTGGCGCCGACCGTCAACATTCATCGCTCCAGCCTCAACGGCCGCAATTTCGAATGCTATTCGGAAGACCCGCATCTGACGTCCGAAATGGCCGTTGGCTATATCGAAGGCGTGCAGGGCGAGGGGATTGCCGCCACGATCAAGCATTTTGTCGGCAACGAATCTGAGATCGAGCGCTTCACGATGTCTTCCGACATCGGCGAGCGGGCGCTTCGAGAGATCTATCTGGCGCCTTTCGAAGCGGCCGTGAAGCGCGCAGGCGTGCGCGCCATCATGTCCTCCTACAATCGCCTGAACGGAACCTTCACCAGCGAACATCAATGGCTGCTGACCCAGGTCCTGCGCGTGGAGTGGGGCTTCGATGGCGTCGTCATGTCTGACTGGTTCGGCTCGCATTCGACGGTCGCTTCCGTCGCCGCAGGTCTCGATCTTGAAATGCCCGGCCCGACGCGCGATCGTGGCGAGAAGCTCGTGGCGGCCGTGAAGAACGGTGAAATCGATGCCGCGAAGGTGAGGGAATCGGCTGGCCGCATGCTTGATCTGCTTCGCTGGACCGGTGCCTTCACCGATCCGGAAATGCATGAAGAGGTGGCAGAAGACCGGCCTGAGCACCGCGCGCTGATCCGTCGCGCCGGCGCCGAGGGCTCGGTGCTTCTCAAGAACAACGGCCTTCTTCCGCTCAGCAAGTCGGAGACGGGTACACTGGCCGTTCTCGGCCCCAATGCCGCCGAGGCCCGAATCATGGGAGGAGGCTCGGCGCAGATCAACGCGCATTATTCGGTTTCCCCTCTCGAAGGCATCAGGAAAGCGCTTGCCGGCTCGAATGCCATCTTTCACGTCAAGGGCGTTTCCAACAATCGCCTGGTCAAGCTGCATCGCGGGCCGGTCCATATCGAGTATTTCAAGTCCACGGATCTGTCCGGTGCGCCGGTTCATGCCGAGGATATCGAAATGTCCGAGCGCTTCTGGATGGATCCCATCAGCAAGAGCTTCGATATCAATGCCTTCTCCGCGCGCCTGGTCTTCACCTTCACGCCCGAGGTCAATGGAGAATATGTCGTCGGCCTCGTTTCGGCCGGGCGTTCACGGCTGAAGGTTGGCAGCCGGCAGGTGATCGAGAACTGGGACAGCTGGACGCGGGGCTCGAACTATTTCACCGCAGGCAATGACGAGGTTCGGAGCGCGGTTTCGCTGGAAGCCGGCGTGCCGGTTCAGGTCGTCGCCGAATTCCGTTCGCCCATGGCTGGGGACGGAGGCCTGAACCTGAACGCAATCCGCATCGGAATAGAGCTTCCACTGGGCGAGGCCGATTTCGAAGACGCGTTGAAAAAGGCCGAAAGCTGTGACGTGGCCGTTATCTTCGCCGGTCGCGAGGGCGAATGGGATACGGAAGGAAACGACCTGCCGGACATGCGTCTGCCGGGGCGCCAGGATGAACTGATTGCGCGCGTCGCCGCGGTCAACGCGAAGACCATCGTCATTCTGCAGACCGGCGGTCCGGTAGAGATGCCGTGGATCGACGACGTGGCTGCCGTCATGCAATGCTGGTATCCCGGGCAGGAAGCGGGCAACGCGATTGCCGATGTTCTCTTCGGCTTTGCGGAGCCCGGGGGGCGCCTGCCGCAGACCTTCCCGCTTAAGCTCGAGGATACGTCGGCCACGACCGGCGATCCGCGCGTTTATCCGGGCAAGGATGGACATGTGGACTATCGCGAAGGCGTTTTCGTCGGCTACCGTCACCACGACACGCGCAATATCGGGACGCTCTTTCCCTTCGGCCACGGCCTGTCTTACACGACCTTCGCCTGGGGCCGTCCCAAAATTAGCGCCGAGACGATCGGCGACGATGGGGTCAAGGTCACGCTCAACGTCACGAATACGGGAAAGCGGGCCGGAGCCGATGTGGTCCAGCTCTATGTGCGTCCTGTCACGCCCAAGGTGGAGCGGCCTGACAAGGAGCTTCGGGCGTTTCGCAAGATCAGGCTCGGGGCAGGCGAGGCCAGGCAGCTCGACCTGTGCATCACGCTTCGCGATCTCTGCAGGTTTGACGAAGAGGCCCGCTGTTTCGTGGCGGATGCCGGCGAATACGAGGCCGTGATTGCCGCAAGCGCCGAGGATATTCGCCACACCTGCCGTTTCCGCCTTGAGCAAGAGTGGAAGCTGCCGGTGGGCGCCTGACCCTTCCGGATGTCCAATCGGGCAAGGTGGCCGGAATTGCCCGACGCCGCGACGAAGCATGTGGCCGGGCCGTTTGGCCTTGCCGCTCGCACCACCTCGCCATCGTCCGTCCTTCCGACGAGCGCGGCAGACCTTCAGGCATTCGGCGTATCCCTATCTCCACCCGGTGACCGAAAGATATCATTTACCATTCGTTGCTAGCCTCTTTCACACGTCGCGGCGGAATTGGCGAAGAGCCTGGCTGCCATAATTTGCGCTCGCAATAAACTCGGGAACAGACATCGGCGGCGTGTTGCGATCCCGCGTCTGGAAGAGAGATGGGTATGGTGTTCTCGACTTCTTTCGCGCGGCGCGCACCCGTCGGGGCGCTGATCTGCCTGTTGCTCTCCGGTTGCTATGACCCTGATCCGATGCCTGTTGCCGACATCGGGCCTCGCGGCAAAACGCACGCGGTGCCGCTGGCTCCGATCAAATCCGCTTCCCGCGATGTGAGCTATCCGGTCGTCGAGGGGCCGGTGGGCAAGCTTGAGCGCAAACGGGAATCGGCAAGTCTGCGCCAGGATGTCATGGACACACTGCAGTCGACGCCGTCCGGGAGTTCGCAGACCGCGGAGCCGGCGCAACCGCTCCCTGCGGCGGCGGCATCCGATGCCCCGTCGCAGACCGGCGAAATCGACATGGACACGATGTTCGGTTTCCCGGGCAAGACGGCCGGCAAGGCGCCAGAGACCCCGCAACTGGTCGAGGGAGATGTCGACGCGCCGGTCGTGGATGGGATTGGGACGGACAATCTGCACGAAGTGTCCAGAAGCCGTAGCCTGCCTGTCGATGATGCAGTGGCGCGTCCCGCAGCGATAAAGGAACAGAAGGTCGCCTATATCCCACGCTTCAGCGACCCGATGGCCGTTCCCGAAAGTCAGGGCGGCATGCCGGCCGGGGAGAAAAGCTGCCGGATATTGCTGCAGAAGCTGGGCGTCTCCTATACCGACATCCCGGCTATCCAAGACGGGCCGAGCTGTGGAATCGATTACCCTGTTCAGGTTCAGTCGATCAACGGCGTTCGGATCCTGCCTGCAGCCAAGCTCAATTGCGGCATGGCGGTCACCTTCGCACGCTGGGTCCGCGACGACCTGGTGCCAACGGCGCGCATCCGCTATTTCTCCGGCGTCAACACGATCCGGCAGATGTCGTCCTATTCCTGCCGCCCGATGAATTCGAAACGGGGCAATCCGTGGTCGGAACATGCACGCGGAAACGCGATCGATGTCGGCCAGATCATTCTCAACAATGGCGAAGGGATCGATGTGCGCAAGCCCGGCTTCTTCTCCTTCCGGCAGAAGGGACTTCTCAATTCCGTCCGCGCCGACTCCTGCAAGTACTTCAATACGGTGCTAGGCCCCGGCGATCCCTATCACGGAGACCATTTCCACTTCGACCTGCGCAGCCGCAAATCCGGTCGGCGCTACTGCAGCCTCGACTGAGGGATATGACAGGCAAAAAAAGAGGCCGGAAGACCGGCCTCGAAAAGTGCTTGTGACGATGGGGGCGTCAAAGCTTGCAAACGCAATTCCGGAGCGGGGCCGGAAGCAAAATCGAGAACGTTTGCAATGCTTGAATACTGGCCCAATGCTTCAGTTGGATGACATCCACTGAAGAAAAGCACGTGCGGTGTTTGATTTTGCGGCTCCGCCGCGAAGAGGGTGGAGAGTGTTCCCGTCAATCCATCAGGCGCATTTCGTTGGGCTGTATGCGCACGGCCGAAAGCGAGGAGAGGAAGTTCATCCCGAGAAGGCTTGTGTCGAGGCGCCCCTCCTGTGCCACCGTCGCCGCAATATTCTTCCGGACGATCGGCCCGATCGAAAGTTCCGGTATCGTAACCGGAGCCGCCTGTCCGGTGCCATTGGCCGTTGTCACGGGCATGGAAAACTTCAATGTTTCCGGCTTGAGCCCGAGCCGCTTTGCATCCTCGTAGGTCAGCGTAACCTGGCTTGCGCCGGTATCGATCAGCATGCCGACCCGCTTGCCGTCGATGCGCGCATTCACCGCAAAGTGACTGCCTTCCGTCCTGCGGATGACGACTTCGCTCTCGCCATTGAGCCCGGTCAGCACGACCGAATGGCCTGGCATCAATTCGGCGAGCACCCGACTGCCGACATGCTTGGCGTCGTCCTGGTAGACATAGATGGCGACGAAAACCAGTGCGACAGCGGCCCAGATCGCGAGATAGGTGAGGTTGCGTCCCATTTGCCCGCGCGAAGCGATCGCGCCAGCGCCGATCATGATGGCGATGGGCAGGAGATAGATGAAATTCCCGAAATCGTCATTCGTCATTCCCAGGATCTGGCCGCTGTCGTGGTTCAGCAGCAGCAGGGCAAGGCCGACACCCAGGATCGCAAGGACGATGGCAAGCTTGGTCATGAGGTCGAGCCGCTTTCTGCCAGCATCCTCCGGCGGGTGACACGCCTCGGTTTGCGCTCGACCGTTTCCAGTCGCGAGGGCAACTGTTCCATGACAGCCCGACGTTGCACATCCGTCATCTCGATCCAGCCGGCGATCTCGTCGCGGGTGCGGCCGCATCCGAAACAGTAACCGGTCTTGTCATCAATCGAACAGACGAGAATGCAGGGTGATTCCATGGTGGCTTCTTGTATTTCGGGCATGTCTAATATCGGCAGCTCAGGCGGCAATCGCAAGAGCGACATAAAGCGCGACCTCGCAAACCTGCTCGCTCGCGCCCAATGTGTCTCCCGTATGTCCCTGAATTTTGCCACGAACAAGGCGGGCGAAGAGTACGGAGGCAATTGCTGCTGCAATGATCGCGCCGAACAGGCTGGCAAGAGCGAAGCTTCCAACGCCGGCTAGCGCGAAGACGAGCGCCCCCGTGAATAGCGCCGTGCTCAGCGCGCCGCGACCCGGTTGCCCGACCGCCGCCGCGACGCCGTCCGCGCGCGCTGGCGGCAGCATGAACCAATGCCACACGAGCGCCGCACGCGCCGCGGCGTTGACGGCGATCATCGCCAGCCCCGCAGCAAGCGGGCCTGATCCGGCAAGGCTTGCCAGGGCTTCCGTCCTCAGTGCGAGCGTAAGGATCAGCGCCAGTCCGCCATAGGCACCGAGGCGGCTATCCTTCATGATCTCCAGCATCCTTTCGCGGGTGCGCCCGCCACCGAGTCCATCCGCACAATCGGCGAGCCCATCCTCATGCAGTCCGCCGGTCAGCAGGATCTGCAGCGCGAGGGCCAGAAGGGCGGCAAGCTCCGGCCTTGCATCGAAATGCAGCAGCAGACCGAGAAGAAGCGCCGGGGGCAGGGCAATGACGGCGCCGGCCACGGCGAATGCGCCGCTTGTATTCCGCATCGAACCGTCGTGCCCGGCAAACAGGCTTGCCGGCATGTGGATGCGGCTGAGAAAGCCCAGCGCGCGCCCGATATCCTTCAAGAACTCGTCCGGTCTCAGCATGATGGCGTGCTCCCCAAAATCCCTCACGTCAGCGACGGCGCACGTCGCTTTTGCCGTTGCCTCGCGGCATCCGGAACAATATGAAAGCGGCATCAATGCCTGCCCGAAACTGAAATGACAAGGATACTGGGTCCATGAGCGTGAGTGGATTGCCGTTCGACGATTTTCGCGAACTTCTCAACAACCTGCCGGGGCCTGATGTCCGCGCGCTGGAAGCGGCCCGCAAGCGTGACGCTCAACTGACGAAGCCGCCGGGTGCGTTGGGCCGGCTGGAGGAAATCGCCTTCTGGCTCGCCGCCTGGTCGGGTCGCGCCCCGCAGGTGACGCGTCCGCTCGTCGCCATCTTTGCCGGCAACCATGGTGTCACCCGTCAGGGCGTGTCGCCCTATCCGTCGGAAGTGACCGAGCAGATGGTGGCCAACTTCACCGCCGGCGGTGCCGCCATCAACCAGATTTGCGTGACGCACGATCTCGGTCTCAAGGTCTTCGATCTGGCGCTTCAAATCCCGACAGGCGACATCACGCAGGAAGCAGCCCTTTCCGAACGCGATTGCGCAGCGACCATGGCCTTCGGCATGGAGGCGATCGCGGGGGGCACGGACCTGCTCTGCATCGGCGAAATGGGGATCGGCAACACGACGATTGCCGCCGCGATTTGCTACGCCCTCTATGGCGGCAGGGCCGAAGACTGGGTCGGCCCGGGTACGGGAGCCGCTGGTGAAGGCCTGCAGCGCAAGATTGATGCGGTGGAACGGGCCATCGCCTTGCACAAGGATCACCTGGACGATCCGCTGGAAGTTCTGCGCCGCGTCGGTGGACGCGAGATTGCCGCCATGGCCGGCGCGATCCTCGCTTGCCGCGTTCAGAAAATCCCCGTGCTGATTGACGGTTATGTCGCGACCTCGGCCGCTGCCATCCTCAAGGCGGCCAATCCGACTGCACTCGACCATTGCCTCATCGGCCACGTTTCGGCGGAGCCCGGTCACCTGCGTGTCATCGAGCGCCTTGGCAAGACGCCGCTTCTGGCGCTTGGAATGCGCCTTGGCGAGGGCACCGGTGCTGCGCTCGCGGCGGGTATTGTCAAGGCCGCAGCCGCCTGCCACTCTGGCATGGCAACCTTCGACGGTGCGGGCGTTTCCAACAAGGCGTGATGCATGCACGGAACCGGCAAGCCGCCATTTACGAAAGAGACAGGTTTTCGCCATTTTGTCTCGGCGGCGCGCTATTCCTGGCAGGGCTTTGTGCGGCTCCTGCGGGAGGCGGCCTTCCGTCAGCAGATCGGCGGATTGGTACTGGGCATTGCGCTCTTGCTGGCAATCGGCGCGACGTTCGAACGAATCTTCGTCTTCGCCGGTCTCATGGTGGTGCTCTTCGCCTTCGAGGCGGTCAACACCGCCATCGAAGAACTCGTCGACCACCTGTCGCCGGAATTTTCGATGTTCGGCAGGCACGCCAAGGATCTTGGCTCGCTGGCTTGCGCCTGCCTTATCGGCCTGAACGCCGCCTATCTGGCCTATGTGGTGATTGAAGTCTTCCTTCGCTGACCCCCAACGGGGCCGCCTCAGGCGAAAGACCGCCGGCGCCGGTCATTGGAATGTGCTTCCTTGACGGCCGGCACTGTCTGCAGCACTCGCTTTGGCGGCAGGATTGCAATAACCTCGGTGCCTTCGCGCAGCTTCGAACGCAGGATGAATTCGCCATTGTGCTTGTTCAGGATAGCCTGAACGATCGGCAGACCGAGCCCGGTGCCCTGTTCGGCGCTCTTGATGGCGATAGAACCCTGTCCGAATGCCGAAAGGACGACGGGAATCTCCTCCTCGGGGATGCCGGGCCCGTTGTCGCGAATGGCGACGTATTGCCCGCCACCGGCAGTCCAGCCAAGCTTGACGGCCACTTCGCCGCCCTGCGGGGTAAACTTCACCGCATTCGACAGAAGGTTCAGGATGACCTGGCGCATGGACTTCTCGTCGGCCCATACCGGCGGCAAGCCAGGCTCGAACTGTTGCGAAATTCGGATATTCTTGGAGCGGGCACGAAGCTGCACCATGCCGATGCAATCCTCCGTGATCTCCGAGAGCTTGACGGATTCCTCATGCAATTCGTACCGCCCGGCCTCGATGCGCGACAGGTCGAGGATCTCGTTGATGAGGTTCAGCAGGTGCTGGCCCGATCGGTGGATGTCGCCGACATACTCTTTGTAGGTCGGATTGGACATGGGACCGAGGACTTCATTGTCCATGACTTCGGAAAACCCCAGAATGGCGTTCAGCGGTGTTCTGAGTTCGTGCGACATGGAGGCCAGGAAGCGGGATTTGGCGAGATTGGCCTCTTCGGCACGACGGCGCGCCTCGTCCGAGATGGAATTCGCGACTTCGAGTTCGGCGATCAGGTCATCCTTCTCGGTCTTGTAGGACAAGAGCTGGATATTCGTCCTGCGCAGCCGTCCGGCAAAGAAAACGAAAAAGACGATCGCGGCCGAGAACATTGCGATGAGGCCAATTTCGAGCGGTTCGCGGTCGCGCCAATATTGGTAGACGATGGCGCCGACAGTCGGAATGAAGGTGGCAAGCACCGCTCCATTCAGCATCGAGGTGGTGAGCGCCGTCGCGCTCAAGACGATCAGCAAGGCTGCGCCCTTGAACGTGAGGTAGGATCCGGGATCGCATGTGGCGCAGCTTTGGCTGGCAAAGAAAGCCCAGCAAAAACCGATGGCCAGCTGCAGCCCGAGAAGCCGGCGCACCCATTTCGACGCGTTCTCGTCCCTGATGAGTTGCTGGCTTTTGATTTGCTGGAGCGCAAAGACATGGACCGCATGGACGATCAGGGTCGTCAAAACCCACAGAAGCGTGTTCTGGCCCATGTTGAAGGCAAGGGCGAAGGCTCCGATGCCGCAGGCGAGGATCGGAACCGCCGCAGCGCTGTCGAGGCTCGCCTCGATGAAAAGCGTCAGCGTCTCGCGCTGGAACTGCGGAGAGCCTGCCTCGCCATTCTGGAGTTTGGTGCGCGTTTCGCGCAATGTCCTGCTCATGCCAGCATTGCGGCTCGCCTTGGACAAGTCCACGACGTTTTTGTCCGGAGATGTGCTGACGCGCTCGGGCATGGACTGATACAACTTCAGACGCAGAAACTATGACCAAATTCTAACCGTAAACAGTTAAGAAGTTGCTGCTGGAAAGGATTCATTTGCCATCTTGCACGGCGCGCGGAACCCGCCCGACTGGTGCCGCATTTGGCGAGATGACAGGTTCGAGGCAGGATTTTTCAAGTGGGAGAGGGATGAAATGAGACTGTTTGATGGAGGCAAGGCGCCCAATCCGCGCCGGGTACGCATGTATCTCGCCGAAAAAGGCCTGACGGTCGAACTCGTGCCGGTGGACATGGGCGCGCTGGGCCACAAGTCGGATGAAATTACCGCCCGCAATCCTTTGCAGCGCTTGCCGGTGCTTGAGCTGGATGACGGGTCGAATCTTTCGGAATCGATCGCTATCTGCCGTTATTTCGAGGAGCTTCATCCAGATCCGCCGCTTTTCGGCCGAGACGCTCGGGAGAAAGCCTTTGTAGAGATGTGGAACCGACGCATCGAGCTCGGCTATCTCATGTCCGTTGCTGCAGCCTTCCGGCATGTGCATCCGGCTATGAAGGAGTGGGAAATCCCGCAGCTTCCGGAATGGGGTGAAATCAACAAGCCGAAGGCGATCGAGTTTCTTCGATTCATGGACGGCGAGCTGGCCAGCCGTCGCTTCGTGGCTGCAGAGAACTTCACGGTAGCCGATATCACGATGTTCATTGCCTTCCAGTTCATGAAGCCGGCGCGCATTGCGTGTCCACCGGAGTTTCGAAATGTTCTGCGCTGGTATGATGAGGTGGCGGCGCGCCCGTCGGCCGAGGCATGAGGTCCCTTCTTGAGTGACAGCGAAGTCAGACGTCTTCTCGATGCGATTGCGCTCTGTCGGCTCTGCAGGGACGCACCCTTGCGGGGGCCAGCGCATCGACTGCCGCATGAGCCGCGGCCCGTCGCGGTCCTGTCGTCGAGGGCCAGGATCCTGATCGCCGGGCAGGCGCCGGGCCTGCGCGTGCATGAAACGGGGATCACCTTCAACGATGCGTCCGGCAATCGCCTGCGTGACTGGCTGGGCGTGACGCGGGAGGAGTTTTATGACACCGACCGCTTTTCGATCGTGCCGATGGGTTTCTGTTTCCCCGGCTATGACGCGAACGGCAGCGATCTGCCTCCGCGCAAGGAGTGTGCGCCGCATTGGCGCACGGCGGTGATGGCTGCCATGCCGCAGGTCGAGCTCGTTCTGGCTGTCGGGCACCACGCGCAAAGCTGGCATCTGGGCCGGCGCGTGAGGGAGAACATGACCGAGACGGTGCGCCATTGGCGTGACTATATCGAACCGCAGGACGGCGTTCCGGTTCTGCCTCTGCCGCATCCGAGCTGGCGCAATACCGGGTGGATCAAGCGGAATCCCTGGTTCGAGAAAGAGCTGTTGCCAGTCCTGAAAGAGCTTGTGCGCCGCAAGATAGACTGAAACAATCCGGTTGCCCGTTGCCGGATTCGTTCTCCGAAACCATGCCGGCGCAAAGCGCAGTCCGATATGCCGCGCGAACCATAATCCTTTTTTTAGCCGGCCGTGCTAGCGTCAAAGGGATTATGCATGTTGAAAGGAAAGACCATTGGATCGTCTGGACCGCAAAATCCTGCGCCTGCTGCAGGAGGACTCCACCCTTGCCGTCGCGGATATCGCCAAGAAGGTAGGCCTCTCGACAACGCCGTGCTGGCGGCGCATTCAGAAGATGGAGGAAGACGGTGTCATCAAGCGCCAGGTGGCCGTGCTTGACCCCGTCAAGGTGAATGCCAAGGTCAATGTCTTCGTCTCGATCCGAACGAACGCGCATTCGATCGAGTGGCTGAAGCGATTCTCTGAAGTCATCGCGGAATTTCCGGAAGTCGTGGAATTCTACCGCATGAGCGGTGATGTCGACTACCTCCTTCGTGTCGTCGTGCCGGATATCGCGGCCTATGACGCCTTCTACAAGCGGATGATCGCCAGGATCGAAATCCGCGATGTCTCCTCGGCTTTCGCGATGGAGCAGATCAAGTACACGACCGAATTGCCCTTGGACTACATGTCTCTGGAATCGTCGAAGTCCAGCGATGACTGAGACCTGCGCCAGCCGATGCGGAGCCGAGGCTCCGCATCGTGCATGGCCGAAATATCAACGAGCATACCAGTCCGCAAAGGGATCCGGCAGCGTCTTCCAGCGCTCCGGCTGATAGGCCGTGTCTGGAACGAGGCAATCGTCCAGCATTTCGGTGATGTCCTCCTCATCCATCGGGTCGGTGCCGATGAAGACGATTTCCTGCCGGCGGTCGCCCCAGACAGGGTCGAGATAGGGCGCCATGCGCTCCGCGAAGCGCGGATCGCGCGGCCATTGGTCCTTGGGGACTGCCGACCACCAAAGCCCCATCTTGCCCGTCCTGACGAGCGCGCCGGCCTGGCTGAGTTCGCCGACGTAATGGGGCTTCGTCGCAAGCCAGAAAAAGCCCTTGGCGCGAACGACGCCAGGCCAGGAGCGATCCAGGGAGGCCATGAAACGGTCAGGCCTGAAGGGGCGGCGAGCCCGATAGACGAAAGAACGCACGCCATATTCCTCCGTCTCCGGAATGTGGTCCTTGAAACCGTGCATTTCCTTGAACCAGAGCGGGTTCTGTTCGGCGCGCGCCAGATCGAAGCGGCCCGTCCCCATGACCTCCGCCAGATCGACCTTGGCGAAATCGGTCTCTACGATCCGCGCGTCGGCATTGAGCGACCGGATGATCGCGCGTGCGGCCGCCCGTTCGTCGGCAGTGGCCGTCCCGACCTTGTTGAGAATGATGACATCGGCGAACTCGATCTGCTCGACCAGCAGACCAACAAGGGTGCGGTCGTCGCCTTCGCCGGCGGTTTCCCCGCGATCGGCAAGGAAATCGGCCGAGCCGTAATCCTTCAGGAGGTTCGCCGCATCAACGACGGTCACCATGGTGTCGAGTTGCGCAACGTCGGCGAGGCTAGCACCGTCTTCATCCCGGAATTCGAACGTCGTGGCCACGGGCAGGGGCTCCGAGATGCCGGAGGATTCGATGAGCAGATAATCAAAGCGGCCTTGTTCGGCCAGCGCCCGGACCTCCTTCAGAAGATCGTCGCGCAATGTGCAACAGATGCAGCCATTGCTCATTTCAACCAGTTGTTCGTCCGTACGCGAGAGATTTGCGCCGCCGTCGCGGACCAGCGAGGCATCGATGTTGACCTCACTCATGTCATTGACGATGACGGCCACCTTGCGGCCCTGGCGATTGTTCAGGATATGGTTGAGCAACGTGGTCTTGCCTGCCCCGAGGAAACCGGAAAGGACTGTGACGGGCAACTTTTCTGGCATGCGAGCCTCCTGCCAACGGAATTAATGTTATAACGTTACATATTCAAGCCGACGATCATCGTCAACAGCGGGCAGGGTATAATCCCCCTTTCGGCGACATGATTTTGTTAACCCGGCGGGATTAGTTTGACGAAATTTCAACTTTCGCGAAGTTTTTGTATTGATTGCACGTAAACTGGAAGGCTGCATTTTGGCGATGTTCAGGGGTGGCTTTCGCAGCGCCACGCTTGAGACCTTCGCCCTCCTGGCGGGCATCTTTTGCCTGGCAATGGCCTTTGACCTTCAAGATGGAATTCTCCTCCTCGGTGATGTGGACGATCGGTTGAGGGCCTTGCAGATCCGGCAATTGCTGTCCGGCAAGGGTTGGTTCGATCTCACGATCTCGGGCATCGCCATGCCGCAGCCTTACGTCTCTCCATGGTCACGCTTGGTTGATGGACCCTATGCGGCGATTGCATGGTCCCTTTCGCAGGTCATGGCGGCAGATCGGGCGGTTTCCATCGCCTTCCAGATCTGGCCGCCGGCTCTCATGCTTGCCTTTGCCGGATTAAGTGCGGGCTGCATGCGCAAACTCATGCCGGAAGGCGCGCGCCCCGCATCACTGCATGTGATTGTTGCGGCATTGGCGATGTCATACGCCGCGCTCGAATTCGCGCCCGGCCGGATCGATCATCATAATGCGCAACTGGTGACTCTTGCCGCTGCAGCCTATGGCACCTTGTGTTGGTCTGCCGCAGGTGGCGTCTGGCTTGCCGTGGCGCTGACGCTTTCCGCCACCATCGGCCTCGAAACCCTGCCTCTGATCTGCACTCTGTGGGGAGCGTTGACACTCGCCTGGATCACCAGACGTCCGGGCGCACAGGAAATATTCAGGGCGTTTTCGGCCGTCATGGCCGTTCTGCTCCCGCTCGCCACTCTGGTCTTTTCCGGTCCGGATGTTCTGTTCGGCGTTCACAACGATATCGTTTCCGCGCCTTATGTTGCAGCTTTCGCCGGCTTCGGGCTGATCTCGGCCGCAGCAGCGGGCTTTCTTCCGGCAGTCGCCTCCATTCCGCTCCGTCTGGTGAGCCTTGCCATTCCGGGATCGCTTTTGCTTTTTCTGATCGCCGTTGCCATGCCCGGCGTGCTGGCTGGGCCATATGAGATCATCGATCCTCTCTCACGCGACTTGTGGCTGGACCATGTGGCGCAGGAGCAGTCGGCATTGCTGTTGCTGCGCATGGGACTTCCTTTCGCGACATTCAATCTCGCGCTTCAAGCCGTCGTCATACTGGGGGCGGGCATGCTCGCCTGGAAAGGGCTCAGGGCAGGGCAGTCGGCCCCTGCCGTCGTGCTGGCAATGGGTGTCGCTGCATTCCTGGCAAATCTGGAGGCTTTTCGCTTCATACGGTTTCCGGCTGCCCTCCTGCCGATCTTCATCCCGCAATTGCTTGCTCACTTTTCATCGCTTCCCGTGGACAAGCAAAAACGCATCGGCATTCGCTTCGCTGGCGCCGCGCTCGCCGCGGGCGGGATTTTCCAGATCATCGCCGTGGCGATGCCGGTTCAGCGAGAGCCGGACGCTCTGGATGCGGCGGATTTTCTCATGAACGACACCTGTTCAGCGGCCGACCGGAAGGCAATGACGTCTCTTCCTGCCGGTCGCTACATGGTGACCCCGATGGTCGGGCTGACCGTGCTGGAACGGGCCGGACGCGGCGTTGAAATTGCCGCCCTGAGCTTTCACCGGGCCTCGCCCGGCCTACGTCGAATGTTCGAAGCCTTTTACCTTTCCGAACCTCCTACCCGCAGGGAAGCACTCGCGCCCTTCGATTATGTGGCATTCTGCACCTATCCGGCTGCGCTGAAGGCGCTCTTTTCAGCGCCGGAAGGCTCCCTGTTCGAGGCGCTGCTGAATGACGGTCCGGGAGAGGCCTTTGTGCCGAAGCCTGTGCCTGACAGCCAGTACCTCAAGCTTTTTGCAATCGATCATAACCGCCTCTAGAGCATAGTCCGACCGGAGTGAAGCGAAGGTCGACAAGATGAGGCCTCAAGCAAACAGACTGGCAGCGCCGGCCTGACGCCATCAGAGCGAACTGCGGTCCAGAGCCATTCCAGCAGACGTGGAAACCGGTTTCGCGCCCGGAATTGCGCGTTCCGCTGACAGAACTGGCTGAGCGCCCGATTGACGCCTTTCGACGAAATTGCGCGGGTCAGGCTCGTAGGATCGTCATCGGATTTCTCCATCCGGTCTGAAGACCAGCCGAAAGGTTTTCCAGGACAGATAGTCTTGCCGGAAGCGTGCTGCATTTTCGATCCGCGCGCATTGGCTGGCTGCGGAAAGCACTGCGGCGGTGGTCGCGGAGCGTTTTGCGTCGCCGCCCGGTGGATCGCCAAGTTGCGGCGGTCCGTCGAGATTGCCGTCGGGGCGGAAATTCAGCAGAAGCGAAATCGGCGGGTAGGGCGGCATGTAGCCCCTCGGGGCCTTGAAGCAGCGCGCAATCGCACCGGAGACCTCTCGACTGATCACGTCCGTGATCTCCTGCCGCGCGTCGGCTCTCCCGACGGCGCCAAACTGCAGCGCCGCCAAGAGAAGACCGACTGCAGCGGCAAGGCGCGGAGTCATTTTTCGAGCCGGGCGAGCAGGGAAGACGTATCCCAGCGATTGCCGCCCATGGCCTGGACGTCGCCATAGAACTGGTCGACAAGCGCGGTGACCGGCAGCTTGGCGCCATTGCGTCGGGCTTCCGAAAGAACGATGCCCAGATCCTTGCGCATCCAGTCGATGGCAAATCCGAAGTCATAGCGCCCTTCGTTCATCGTCTTGTAGCGATTTTCCATCTGCCAGGATCCGGCCGCACCCTTGGAGATGACGTCGATCACTTTCTCGATATCGAGGCCAGCGCGCTTGCCGAAATGAATTCCTTCGGAAAGGCCCTGCACGAGGCCGGCGATGCAGATCTGGTTGACCATCTTTGTCAGCTGCCCAGCGCCAGCCGGACCCATCAGACCCACCATCCGGGCAAAGGCGTCGATGACCGGTTTTGCCTTGGCAAATGTCTGTTCGTCGCCGCCGCACATCACGGTCAGAACGCGATTTTGCGCTCCGGCCTGTCCACCGGAGACGGGCGCGTCGACGAAGCCGAGGCCTCTCGACTTGCAGGCGGCTTCCAATTCGCGTGCGACTTCCGCCGAAGCCGTCGTGTTGTCGATCAGGATGCTGCCCGATTTCATGCCGGCGATGCAGCCGGCCTCGCCCAAAGTCACCGACCGGAGATCATCGTCATTGCCGACGCATGTGAACACGAAATCCGCATCACGCGCCGCCTCTGCCGGCGTGCGGAATGCGCTGCCGCCGAACTCTGCGGCCCAGGCCTCGGCCTTGGAGAATGTCCGGTTATAGACGGACACGTCGTGCCCGCCCTTGGTCTTGAGGTGTCCGGCCATGGGATAGCCCATGACGCCGAGACCGATGAACGCGACTTTGGCCATGCGATGCGACTCCAATGCTCATTTGGTTTGGCAACGTTGTAGAACATCGGACGCCGAAATCAAATTACTGCGCAAGTCCCCTTTGCTTTAGCCATTCAAGTGACGCCTCGATGCGCGTCGTGTCGCGCAGTTCCAGCATGAGGTGCGGCTGGACATCGAGCATGCCGATGGCGTCAAAGACGACGTCCCAGTGGATGGAGCCCTTGCCGATCTCCCAATGTCGATCCGCATAACCATCGGCGTCCTGAAGATGCACATGGCGCAGAAGACCTGCCGCTGCTCCGACATAGTAATCGACCGGCGGCGCGCCTGTCGAACCATGCGCATAGTGGGCGTGACCGGTATCGATGGAAACGGTCACCGCCGGAGACGCGAAGCTCCCGGCCAGGCGCACCCGCGCATGAGGGTCCTTGTCCTCGATATTTTCGATGACCAGGGTGACGCCGAGTTGTTCGGCGCGCCGGACGGCTCCGCCGATCGTGTCGTGTGTGCGCTGGACAACAGTCTGGAAGGCCGCCGGATAGTTCGGGAGATTGTTATAATCCCAGGTGGTGAACGGGCTGTGGATGACCATGTAGCGCGCACCGAGTTCGGCGCAGGCATCCAGTCCCTGGTCCATGCGCCGTGCGACAACCGTCCGGATGTCCGGGTCCGCGGAGGCAATCGTGAACCCCCAGAACGGTCCATGAATGCCGATCCGGCCCTTGTAGTCTCCCAGCCTGTCCAGTGCCTGCCGGCAAACGGACCGCCAATCGCCATTGAGGATGTCGACCTTCGTGAAGTCCTGGATTTCGATATCGCGATCCTTTTCCTTCAGGAAGGGGAGATGCTTATCGATGTCGGCGATCATCATCGCCGCACCGATGACAGGAAGTTCAGCCATGGGGGCCTCTGCTGGTTTCGTTTCGGATGGCGGCACCATGGCCGACCAATGTATCGAAACGATTACAGTCGTGATGGCTGGCTTCGGTCCGCATCCTTCCCCGATCGGGTTTCAGGCCGCGTGACCTTTCTGCACCAGAATCATGCCGCCATCCTCGCGGTTCTCCAGCGTCACGCCGCCATCCTCCAGCGCCTTGCGCAGAAGCGCAGGCGTGGAGCGGTGCACCGCATGGGCGTTCGCCTCGTAGTCTCTGACCGTGCCGCGCGAAACGGCCGCCTGTTCGGCGAGATCCGTCTGCGTCCAGTCGAGAAAGGCGCGGGCCGCGCGGCACATTTCCGGTGTCAGAATGACTTGTTTTGCTTCATCATTCATGTGGTTGAATTTCGCCTCAGAAATTCCCATATTGGTCGATATCGATCAAATATATCATTTTCTTATACCGGAGCCAAGAGGAGTCGTCCATGCCGCACGCAACGCCCCTAATCTCAACCTTGGTCGGGGGCTTCGTGCTGGCATTCATCCTGGGGGCGATAGCGCATCGTTTCCGGCTGCCGCCTCTCGTTGGCTATCTGGTTGCCGGTGTTCTCGTCGGCCCCTACACGCCCGGCTTCGTCGCTGACCAGAATCTTGCGCCGGAGCTCGCCGAGATCGGCGTCATCCTGCTGATGTTCGGCGTCGGTCTGCATTTTTCGTTGAAGGACCTGCTATCCGTACGGGTAATTGCCGTGCCAGGCGCAATTGCTCAGATTGCCTTTGCCACGCTTCTGGGCTGGGGCATGGGCTATCTGATGGGTTGGTCCACTGGGGGGAGCCTCGTTTTCGGTCTGGCGCTCTCCGTCGCGTCCACGGTTGTCCTTCTCAAGGCGCTGCAGGAGCGGCGCATGGTGGAAACCGCCAAGGGCCGCATTGCCGTGGGCTGGCTGATTGTCGAGGATCTCGCGATGGTTCTGGCTCTCGTGCTGATCCCGGCCGTCGCTTCCGTCGGAAATGGCGAACGGCTCCTTGATCCTCTGGCAGTGGCGCTGGTCGATTTGAGCGGCCTGGACATCGGCATCGGTGGCTTGATCGCCTTGACGCTGCTCAAGGTCGCGCTGTTTGTCGCCCTGATGCTGGTGTTCGGCCGCAAGGTCATCCCGGCCATTCTTCACCGGATTGCACATACCGGCTCGCGTGAACTTTTCCGGCTTGGTGTTCTGGCCATTGCCCTGGGCGTCGCCTTCGGCGCGTCGCAGCTTTTCGGCGTGTCGCTGGCGCTCGGCGCCTTCTTTGCGGGCATGGTCCTGTCGGAAAGCGAGCTGTCGCACAGCGCCGCGCGCGAAAGCCTGCCGTTGCGCGATGCCTTCTCCGTACTTTTCTTCGTCTCGGTTGGCATGCTGTTCGACCCGACGATTCTGATCCGCGAGCCGCTGGCGATCCTGGCAACCGTCTTCATTATCGTGATCGGCAAATCGGCGGCCGCCTTCCTGATTGTCATTCTTTTCCGCAAGGGCGTTTCGACGGCGCTGACGATTTCGGCGAGTCTCGCTCAGATCGGCGAGTTCTCCTTCATTCTGGCCGAACTCGGAGTGGGACTGAAGCTTCTGCCCGAGGAAGGGCGAGACTTCATTCTGGCCGGGGCCATCATTTCCATCGTGCTTAATCCGCTGATGTTCTTCCTGACGGAAAAGCTGCGGCCGCGTTTCGAGGATGTGGCGGCACGCCGCACGGCCAGGAGGGCAAAGCCGTCCGAGGCCGTATCGGTTGTCACCGACGTCAAGGAGGTGCCCGAGGAGGAGCAGGATACGAGAACGCCCGTCGCGCATGACGGTCACTGCGTGCTTGTCGGCTATGGTCGGGTCGGTCGCATCGTTGCAGCCAACCTCAAGACTGCGAAAATCCCCTTCGTTGTCATTGAGGAGGCAGATACGCTGGTCAGCGATCTTCATGCAGAGGGTATCGATGCGATTGCCGGCCACGCCGCTTCGCCGGGGCTGCTCGCTCTGGCCAATATCGCCCGTGCCCGAAGCCTGGTGGTTGCAATACCCGATGCCTTCGAATCCGGGTACATTGTCGAAAGTGCGAAAAGGATGAATTCCCGCTTGCTGGTGATCGCCCGGGCCCACTCCGACGCGGAGGTCGAGCATCTGACAGGGTTGGGCGCAGACACGGTCATCATGGGCGAGCGCGAGGTCGCCAACGGCATGCTGAAGCGTCTTGACCAGATCCTCCACTCGGAGATGGCAGAGCCGGGGCCGGTGGTTTGAGGCCGCGTTATACGCCAGCCAACCGCGCCACCACGAGATGGCCGGGCGATGGCTCGCCGTTCTCCATGCGGACATTGATATCCGTCATCGAGACCAGCTCGAAACCGGTTGCTGCCAGCCGGTCGGTCACATAGTCCTGCGAATGTACGAAACGCTGGCTGGGGCCAACCTTGTAGCCTAGCGGTCCGACATCAGCCTGCGCGCGTGTTTCGGACGAAAAGACAAAAAGACCGCCATTCTCCAGATTCTCGGCAACGCCGAAGAACAGCGGCTCCAGCGCGCCGATATACGGCAGAACGTCGGCGGCGGTCACCAGCGCAAAGGGGCCGTCTTCGTTGTCATCGAGATAATCGACGCACTCGGCCACATAGAGCGTTTCGTAAAGATCCTTCTCGTGGGCGATCTCGACCATGTTCTCGGAGAGATCCAGCCCGACCATTTCGCCTGTGACCATGTCGCGCAATGCGCCGCCGGTCAGCCCCGTTCCGCAACCGAGATCAAGGAGGTTCTCGAAGGGGCCAAGTTTAAGCTCCTGCAGCGTCTGCCGGATGATCAGCGGCACGCAATAGCCGAGCTGTTCGACGAGAATGTCCTCGAAGGCCTCGGCATGCTGATCGAACAGGGTCTCGACATAGGCGTCGGGCGCCTTGATCGGCGTTTCGCCGCGCCCGAGAGCGGCCAGGCGAACGGCCGCGCCGCCGTGATCTTCGGGGTCCAGCGCCAGAACCTGCGCATAGGCCTTTTCAGCCGCGTCGATATCGCCGGCCTTTTCGAGTGCGAGCGCACGGTTATAGGCCTCTGCGAGGGCCTCTTCGTCGATTTTTGCGGGTGCTTTTGCCATGGCCGCTTTTAGAGCGCGGCCGAGCTTCCCGCAACTGAATTATCGCCGATCAGTTGATGATGAATTCGCCGGAGAGCGCCCTCCATTCCGTCGCCGAGATCAGCTTGCGGTGGACGTAGCGCACGGAATGCAGCGGCCCGTCCAGTTTTTCCCGCCAGAACTTCAGGAAGTTCTTCATCTCCGGGAAGTCCGGAGCCAGATCGTAATGCTGCCAGAGATAGCTCTGCAGCACGCTCGGGTGGTCGGGCATCCGGTAGAGGATCTCCGCCGTGGTCAGTCCGTAGCCTTTCAGTTGCAGCTTCATTTCTTCGTTCATGACAACCCCATTTGCCGTTATGACGAAACGATGACGCACCCAGTCTGCGCCTGGATGGTTAACTGCTCCTTAAATGCTTGCTCCCTGTCAAGATATTCTCTTTTTGAATCAGTCAATTAGCAGCCTCTTCCGGAGGCTGCTGCCAATGCCTCAACGTTTCAGGTGCCGCGTCAGGCGGGCTTCCAGCACGTTCCAGAGATTGCGCAGGATCTCGACGATGACGAGATAGAAAATCGCCGCCCACAGATAGGTCTGGTAATCGAATGTGCGCGAGAAGGCATACTTCGTTTCCCCCATCAGGTCGTAGACGGTGACGATGGCGACGATGGCGGAAGCCTTCACCATGAGGATGATCTCGTTGCCATAGGGGCGCAGCGCCACGATGAGCGCCTGCGGCATGATGATCTTCCAGAACGAGATGCGAGTATTGATGCCCAGCGAGGCGGCTGCCTCGCGCTGGCCGCGCGGTACGCTCTCGATCGCTCCGCGCAGGATTTCCGCCTGATAGGCGGCGGTGTTCAGCGCAAACGAGAAGAAGGCGCAGTTCCAGGCATCCTTGAAGAACCACCAGAGGTCGACGGCTTCAAGCTCCACGCGGAAACTGCCGAGGCCGTAATAGAACAGGAACACCTGAGCCAGGAGAGGCGTGCCGCGGAAAAGATAGACATAGACATAAGCGATGCCGGACAGGATCCTATTGTTCGACATGCGCGCAAAGGCGAGGGGAAACGACAGGGCTGCGCCCCCTAGGATGGATGCGGCCACGAGACCCAGCGTCACTTGCAAGCCGCTGATATAGCGCGGCCCATATTTGGTGAACTTCTCCCAGTCCCAGTTGTGGATCATCATCAGGACCATGCCGCCGAGCAGCAGAATCCAGAGGATCAGGAAGAAGATGCCGGCGATCCGGGCGCCGGTGTAAGGTTTGGCGGCTGCCGGGGGGGCGGGCTGGGCCGGCAGCAGTGCGGTGATATGGCTCATCGTGCGGTCTCCGACCGGCGCGCCCAGGTCTCGATGCGGGAGAAGAAGACCGAAGATATGATGGCGAGGACCAGGAAGAGCAGGCAGGCGATCCCGTAGAACATGAACGGTTCCTTGGTCGACTTCGCCGCGACGCCCGTTTCCCGCAGGATGTCGTTCAGCCCGATGACGGACACGAGTGCCGTGTCCTTGAGAAGTGACATCCAGAGATTTCCCAAACCGGGCAGGGCGATCCTCACGAGTTGCGGGATGATGACGAGGGCCATCGTCTTCCCCGGACGGATACCTAGGGCAGCACCTGCCTCATATTGCCCCCGAGGGATGGCCTGGAAGGCCGATAGCAGCACTTCCGAACAATAGGCCGAAAACACGACGCTGAGCGCGATCATGCCGGCAAAGAACGCGTCTATCTCGATCCGCCCGTCGAAACCGACTGCGGAAAGGCCCATTTGGATCAGGATCTGCAGGCCGTAATAGACGATGAAAAGCGTCAGGAGCTCCGGCAGGCCCCGAAAGATGGTCGTATAGATATTGGCCGCCAGCCGCGCATACGCATCTTCCGATCGCTTGCCGAGCGCCACCAGGAAGCCCAGAATCAGGCCAACGGGCAATGTGACGATGGCAAGACCTGCCGTGACGAAGACGCCTGAGGCGATCTCGTCGCCCCATCCCTGATCGCCGCATGAAAGAATGCCCTTGCCCGCAAGAAGCGTGAAGACCCCGACGGGTCCGCAAAATGGATCGATGGCATGCCCGAGCGCGGACAACAGATCGCTCATTCCGAAATTTCCCCTGCCGCTGCTTTTGCAGCGGTCTTGTTATGTCAGGATACTCAAACAAAACGGGCGGAAGGACAAGCCTCCCGCCCGCTGATTTTTGTGTGCTGCACGGTCACTGGCCGTAGACGTCGAAGTCGAAATACTTGTCCTGGATCTTCTTGTAGGTGCCGTCGGCGCGGATCGCGGCAATCGCCTTGTTCAGCTTTTCGCGCAGCGCGTCGTCGCCCTTGCGCACGGCGATGCCGGCGCCTTCGCCGTTGATGACCTTGTCGACGGGCAGAACTGTCAGGATCTTGCAGCAATCGCCATCCTTGCTCTTCACCCACTGCGTCAGAACCACGACGTCATCGATCACGGAGTCGATGCGTCCTGCGGCGATGTCGAGCTTGTATTCGTCAGCGGTCGGGTAGAGTTTCAGCTGCGTATCGGGAAGGTGCTTTTCAGCGTAGTTGGCATGTGTCGTCGAAGTCTGCGCGCCGATCGTCTTGCCCTTCAGGTCAGCAATCGATTTGGCAGGGCTGTCCTTCGGCACGGCAATGGCCGGCGGCGTGTTGTAGATCTTGTCGGTGAAGTCGACGAGCTGCTTGCGCTCCGGCGTGATCGACATGGACGACAGGATCATGTCGAACTTCTTGGCCTGAAGGGCAGGGATGATGCCATCCCATTCCTGGCTCACAAAGGTGCATTCAACCTTCATCTGTGCGCAGAGCGCACGGCCGATATCCATGTCGAAGCCGAGGAACTGCCCGCTGGCATCGAGATATTCGAATGGCGGATAGGTCGAATCCGTGCCGATGACGAGCTTGTCGGCGGCCTGTGATGCGCCGGCAAAAAGCGTCAGCGCCAATGCTGCGACGGTTGCGATCTTGCGGGAAAGAGCCATGTTGTCCTCTCTGTTGGTTGACGTCTTTTGTTATTTCTATGACGCCGGATATTCGCGATGCCGAAAGTCGGTGCTTCTCCCCAGGCTTTGTGCCTGGAAAATCGCTCGACCGGCCGGATGAAAACTTCGTTTCACCTTGCGGGCGATATTCGGACTCTTTCTGAATGAAATGCAACAGGAATATGCGCGGCAACTGCAAAATGCCGAAGCTTTCCACGCGGCAGCAATCGCTCCGCAACCAAGATGAACATCGCGTTCAGCGCCGGTTCATGGCGACGGCCTAGCTTTTCATCCGTCTGGAACGAAAAGCGCCCCGTTCACGTTCCAGTGTGCAATTCACTGACCGGCGAACAAAGGAAAACCGATGAAAGCCAGGAAACACCTTCTCACCCATGTCTTCATGTCGCTCGCGGCCCTGCCTGTGGCAATGCCGCCGGCCTTTGCGGCGAATGCGCCAGCGGTCGGCCAGCTCGCGCAAAACCAGGGTGCGGCACGAGGCCCGAACGTGCCAGCCTCCGGCATGAACTTTGTTTCGCGCGACCTTCTTGTTGCGCAGGCGGAGGAGCCGAAGCCTGAACCGCCGCCTGGCGACGAGAACCAGCCCGAACGCAAGAAGAAACATGAGGAGCCCGGGCAAAAACCGGCCGAGCCCCCGAAGGCGGAAGCACCGAAACCAGAGCCACCCAAGCCTGAACCACCCAAGCCTGAACCGCCGAAGGCCGAGGCTCCCAAGCCAGCGGCTCCCGCCGAGGAACCTGCAAAGCCTGAGCCACCAAAGCCCGCGCCTCCGAAGGCCGAGGCGCCGAAACCTGAAGCACCCAAGGCTGAGGCGCCCGCGCCCGAGGCTCCCAAGCCTGAGAAGAAGCGCGCCGTCGAGCCCGACGCCGAAGCCAAGCCACCGGCTGAAAAGCCTGCCGCTCCGGCTCAGAAGCCAGCTGCCGAGGCACCAAAGCCTGCCGCTGAGCCGAAGCCTGCCGAAAAGCCTGCGGCCGAGGCTCCCAAGCCGGCCGCGGAAGCCCCCAAGCCTGCTGGTGAACCGAAGCCGTCGGAGGTTAAGCCCGAGCCGCCCAAGGCCGACGCGCCAAAGGCTCCAGCCGATGCCGCGCCGGAGCCGAAGCGTGGGCCAGGCGCTGAAAGGCCCCCAAAGCCGGGTGATGCGGCCAAGCCGACGCCTCCAGGTGACGCCCCGGCACCCGCCGCCAAGACGATGGAAGCTCCGGCCGCCGCCGCGCCTGATGGTCAGCAGGCCCCTGTTCTGGATAGCGCCAAGCCCGCTCCGGTTTTGGATAGCGCCAAGCCGGCGCCCGGGGCCGCTCCGGCAGGCCAGCCGAACGCTGCGCGTTCAATTGCTCCTGATCAACCGCCAGCGCCGCCAGCGCCCGGTCAGCAGCCGGCCGCCGTTGCCCCAGCACCTGCCGGTCAACCCGGCCCGGCCGGCGATCGGCGTCGTCCGCCGCCGCCGCCGAAGTCCGATGCCGACGCACAGGCTCCGCTCGGCAATGCACCACCTCCGCCGCCGCTTGCCCCGACCGCCGGAGGTGATCGTGGACAGCGCATGCAAGGCCGCCCTCGCTACGATGCGCCATCGGATGCCCAGGTTGAAGGTCGCGTCGACGGCCGTGACGTCCTGAATATCCTGGGGCAGATGATTGTCCGTGGTGGCGACAGCGACCGCTTCAGCCGCGGTGGAGGTGATGTCTATTATGACCGGTTGCCAGGCGATCGAACCCGCGAGACGATCGAACGGCCGAATGGCGTGACGGTGGTGACGATCCGCAACCGCTACGGCGACGTGATCCAGAGGTCGCGCATCGGGCGCGACGGTCGCGAGACGGTGCTGTTTTACGATCCCGATCTGCAGCGCAGACCGGACCGGGAAACGGTCTTCCGCGATCCTTCGCTGGATCTGCCGCCGATGCAGCTGGACATCCCGGTCGACGAGTACATCATCGACACGTCGAGCGCCCGCAATCCCGACTACTACGACTTCCTGCGAGAACCGCCGGTGGAACGGGTGGAGCGCGTCTATTCGCTCGATGAGGTTCGTTATTCGGCTCGTATCCGCGACAAGATGCGGCGCGTCGACCTGGACACGATCCACTTTGCCACCGGCAGTGCAGACGTTTCGATGAACGAGGCCACCTCTCTCAAGCAGATTGCGGTGGCAATGAAGAAGATCATCGACAAGAACCCGGCTGAAACCTTCCTCATCGAAGGTCATACGGACGCCGTCGGCTCGGATCAGTCCAACCTGGTTCTGTCCGATCGTCGTGCCGAATCAGTCGCCATTGCGTTGACGGATCTCTACGACATCCCGGCGGAAAACCTGGTCACTCAGGGCTATGGCGAGCGGTTCCTGAAAGTCCGGACCAGCGGACCGTCCGCAGAAAACCGTCGCGTCACGATCCGGCGCATTACGCCGCTCGTGCGGCCAGTTGCCAGCCGATAAGGCCTGAGCCAGACCTGCGACTGCAAAGCCCCGGCAGCATCCCGCTGCCGGGGCATTCTTGCGCCATAAGAGCATCATTCGCGCCCATGACGCGACTCTTGGCTTGGGAGATTAAGGAAACTTATCCGGCCATTTGCTTTCGATGACGCCGTTGCATTCCATCGCGTCGAATGTGCGACGGCTGTAGGATGCTTTGGAGAGAAGCCGGGCAGGTGGTCGCGTCTGTGCGGCATCGCCCCGGTATCGCAGCAAGCCTGTTGCTTCATCGCTGCTCTCGGCATCCCGGCCATGTGCGCCCATCCAGTCCTCGATGCCAATGAAGGGGCGGACAGTGATAGGGCAGCTTTGATCTTGGACGGCCCAAAGAAAACCCCGACAGCGGGACCGCTGCCGGGGTTCAAATTCCTTCTCGATCGTGTTCCTGCTTAGCGCAGGCGACCTGCTGCGTGGGCCAGCATCGTGTAGACCTTGCCGGTATCCGAGGTCAGGTACGATTGTGTGATCGACTTGTCCGGATCGTTGCGAGCGACGTCTGACAGCAGGTTCTCGAAATCAGCGATGTAGCGATCCACGGCGGCACGGAATTCGCCTTCGCGTTCATACTTGTGCTTGATCTCATCGAACGTTTCCTGGCCCTTCAGCGTATAGAGGCGACGCGTGAAAATATCGCGTTCGCCGCGCTGATAGCGCCGCCACAGATCGACCGAGGCATCGTGATCGATGGCGCGGGCAATATCCACCGAAAGCGAATTCAGGCTTTCGACGACATGGCGCGGGTTGCGTGCGGCCGGTGCCGGCTGGGCGGCGCGACGCTCGAACTGGGCCTCCTCGCGGGCCGCCCCCTTGAGCAGGTCGCTGATCCAGCCACCCTGCTGCGGAGCCTGTTGCGGCTGCGCTGCGCGCGGAGCAGGCGCGTCGATCACGGCTGCGGCCTGACGCGGAGCCGCCGTTTCCTGGCGGGCCGGCTGCACCGGAGCCGGGGCGGGCTGATAAACCGGCTGCGGCTGGTAGGCCGGTGCCGCGGCCGTGGCAACTGCGGCGGCCGGGCGCGAAACCGTCGACAGTTCCTGTCCGCGCGAGATGATGCGCGACAGGTCCTGCAGAGCCTTGATCTGTTCCGACACGGCCTTGCGCATGTTGGCAGCGCTTTCCTTGGCCTCTTCCGGCAGGTCGAATGCGCCGCGCTTGACTTCCGCACGGGTCATGTCGAGTTCGCGGCGAATGTCGGTGGCAGCCTTGCGGACTTCTTCCGTCGCGCCGGAGAAGCGGCCAACGGCCTCTTCCACTGCGGACTTCATCGCGTCGCGCATGCGCTGGCTGGTGGCTTCCGACTTCATGCCGGTCTCCGCCAACAGGCGATCGATATCGGACACGGTTCCGGTAATGCCGCCGCGCAGGCTTGCGGCAATCTCGTTGGCGCGGCGTTCTGCCTGGCTGAGCGCACCGTTGAGCGCACGGCCGGCCTCTTCGGTGGCTTCCGTGAGAGACTGGCGCAACGTCTGTGCCGCTTCCTGAGAACGAAGTTCTGCTGCGGACAGAACCCGGTCCGCATCCGCATAGGAGCTGGCAAGGCTCGAGCGAAGGTTGCTGGCGATATGCCCGGTCCGCTCCTCGACTTCCGCCATGGCGTCACCCACCAGCGCGCCGAGCGAGCGCATGGTGCGTTCGATTTCTTCCGAGCGGCCGATGAGGCCGATGGAGAGATCGCGCAGCGCCTGCTGGCGTTCTTCCAGCGTCGAAGCAAGGTTCGACTGCGCGGCCGAGACGAGTTCGGAGGCCTGGCTGAGCACCCGGGCGTGATCGTCGAAGCGTCCGGAAATGCCTGCAATCTGGCCGAGCGTGTTGTTCGACAGATCGACAAGCTTTTCCGACTTGCCCTCCAGAAGGCGCGTCGCTGCCGTCATGACATCCGCAGCCTTGGCTGCTTCGGTGCCGATGCGGCTTGCCGTCTGGTCGAGGCGGCTGTCGGCGGCCGAAAGTGTCGTTGCGGACACGTCGAGAACTTCGGCCAGATTGCGGTTGGAAGCCTGCAGCTGGTTGATGAGGTTCGAGACGTTCTCGCGCAGGCTCGTTTCCGTCGCGTTGAGAGCCTCCGTCGTTTCGGTCGTACGCTGGCTGATGGCATCGAGCGCCTCTCCGGTCCGGGAGGTCAGGGCTGCGATCAGAGCGTCGTTTTCCTTGCGGATCTGAGCCGCGCTGTTTTCCGCAGCGCTCGAAATCCGAGCGGCTGCCGTGGCGCTCGCATTGGCCAGAAGATCGGCCGCCGGCTGCGCGCGTGTTTCGATCAGCTTCGACATCTCCTCGGCGCGACCGGCCAGCATGGAGTTGAGTTCGCGAGTGCGCTCGTCCAACGTGCTGCGGATTGTATCGTGGCGGGCGGCAAGAGCGCGTTCCGCATCGGTGAGACCGCGTGCGATGGCTTCGCCACGCTGTGCAAGCTCCTGGTCCGCCTGAACGACGCGACCGGTCAGCTCCTCGGCGCGTTGTGCGGCCTGGCTTGCCAGCGCTTCGGCACGTTGTGCAGCCTGGTTTGCCAGCTCTTCGGCGCGCGACGCTGCCAGCTGCGCCAGTTCTTCGGCGCGGGCCGACGTTTCGCTGGTGAAGCGGTGCGTCGTTTCGGCGAGGTTGGATGTGACCTTGTAGGCTTCCTGGCCGATGATGCTCGTGACTTCCGACGCTGCGGCCGAGAGCGAGGAGACAAGACCGGACGTCTTCTGGTCGATGGTGGAAGCGAGACGCTCGCCCGCTTCGCTGGCGAGGTTGGCGACATTCTCGCTCGTGCTCCGCACGCGACCCTCAAGAGCCGTGAGCGACGTTTCAATCTTGCTGCCGGATTCCTCCAGGTGTGAGGATATGTTGCCAAGAGCCGTATCCATCCGGCCGCTGACGGTGGAGGCCAGATGGTCGATTTCACGGGCGGCGTCCGAGAAACGCCTGGCTACGGCGCCGGTTGTTCCGATGACGCTTTCATTCAGGCGAGCAGCGCTCTGCTCGACAGCGTCGCGCAGAGCCGATTCACGCTCTTCAAGCGACATTTCCAGCATGCCCGTCGCAGCAGCGATCGATGCGCCGATGGCTGTTGCCTGCTCGTTGAGCGTATCGCCCAGCTGGCCGATCCCGTTCGAGATCGCGTCGGCGATGTTGCCATGGCTCGCCGAGAACATGCGGCTCATCTCGTTGATGCCGGAGTTCACGGTAACGTCGAACTGCGCATGTCCACCCTGCAGCATCGCCGCGAAGCGGTCCTGGCCATTGTTGATCGTGCTCGAAAGTGCATCTTCGTGATTGCGAAGCACGCCCTCGAGATTCTCGATATTGGCCGACATGGTCTGGGCCGAGACCGCGACCGTCTGCGAAAGCAAATCTTCCGCCTTGGCGTGTCCGGCGTTGAAGATGGTTGCCGTCTTCTCCAGATTGTCGGTGAACATGGCCTCTGCGCGGTCGATGCTCGACTGAATGGCACCCGCTGTCTGGTCGAGACCGGAGGTGAAGAGCGTCTCGGTCCGAGTCATTGTCGCTTCGAAACGGGTGACGGCTTCGCTCGAACCTTCGGCGAAGGCCGCATTGACGCGTTCCAGGCCCGCCTCGATGGCGCCGGCTGCACGACCGGTGCTTTCGGCGAATGTCGTCTCCATGCTGGTGATGCGGTCGTCGAGCGTGCTGCGCAGCGTGTCGGAGGCAATGCCGATCGAAAGCTGCAGGCTGGCTTCGCCCTCGTCCAACGCGCTCGCGATGCTGTCCGCGCCGCGTGTGATGACGCTTTCGATCGAGTTACGGCGCTCTTCGAACGCCCGGTCGAACGCGTCTTCGTGGGCAATGAGCGAATTGGAGAGCTGCGCAGTCCCTTCCGTCATGATCGTGGAGATGCGCTCTTCGCCGCCCACGAGCGCATTTTCCAGGGATGCGGCGCGGGTGTTGAACTCCGAACTGAACTGCTTGCTTGCCTCATCGAGGCCGGTAAAGATCCGGTCCTGACCATCCGCCAGGGCTGTTTCAAGGCTTGCGGCGCGTGCGCTGAATTCGGACGTGAACTGATCGCGTGCCTGCTCAAGCCCGCCAAAGAGGGCCGTCGAGCGTTCTGCCAGAACGTTGTCGATGCGGATATGCACCTCGTTCACCGACTGGCTCAACGACTGGCCATGCTGACTGATCGTGTTCTCGATCATTTCCTGACCGGTGCTGAGCGTCGTTGCCAGCGCGAAGGACTGGTCGGAGAGGGCGGAGCTCAGGCGCTCGATGCTCGTGCCCAGCAGGCCCTGCATGGCGTCCTGATGCGTGCCGACAGTCGACGCGACGCGGTCGAGGCTGTCGTTCAGCTTGGAGCCGAGTTCGCTGGCGCGGCGATCGAACGCTTCGCTGAAGGCAGAGAAGCGATCGTCGAAGGCTGCGCTCACGCTGCCAATCGTGGATTCGAGCTTTTCCTCGAAGAAGCCCGTGCGCAGATCCATGTCCATGACGGCTTCGTCTGCGGCGGACTTGAGATTCTGGCGGAAGGACGCACCCTTTTCGTCGAGAGCGGTGTTGAGCGAAGAGATGAGGTCGTCGAGACCTGTCACGATCGCGCTCTGGCCGACGGCGAGGCTGTCGTTGATTTCCTGGGTGCGTGCAATGAGCGTTTCGTTGAGCTGGCGGGTGCGTTCTGCCAGCGCCGCATTCAGCTTCGAAGTGTTCTGGTCGAGCGTCGAGGCGCGCGTTTCGAACTGCGACAGCAGATCGTTGCCGCGATTGGTCAACGCGAAGCTCAGTTCTTCGAGTCGCGTGTCGAATTCGTTGGCGAGGGCAAAGCCTGCCGAATTGAGTGTCGAAAGCAGCGTGTCGGACTGGGTCGCGAGCATCGTGCCGATCGTGCTCGCCGCCGTCTCGGACTTTTCCATGAGAAGAGCGGCCCGCGTGTCGATCATCGAGGCGAAGGCTTCGCCGGTGATCGCCATCTGTGCGGTGAGCGATTCGGCGGCGCCGCGCATGTCGGAGGCAAGGCTGTCATGGGCGCCGGAAATGGAAGACCGCAGGCGCTCGGAGTGGTTGATGATGGCTTCGCGCTCCGCACTGAGCTCATTGACCAGCGTGCGCACCCGGACTTCGTTTTCCGAATAGCTGCGCTCCAGCGCGTTGACTTCGGAATGGACGAGCGTTTCCAGTTCGGTTGCCCGGGCAATGGTGCGCTCGATGCCTTCGCTCATCGCGGAGACTTCGCGGCGGACGGCCTGGCCGATCGTCATGATGCGCTGCGAGGCCATGGTTTCCGGCTCGCTCAGGCGAAGTGCAACTTCGGCCATGGAGCGCGCGGCGGAACGCATTTCCTGGGCGCGGGCAAGGATAAGCCCGAAACCGATGATGAGCAGAACGGGAACGATGACGATGCCGGCCAGCGTAAGGAAGCCCGGGCTCGTCAGTGTGCTGGCGACATTGTCAGCGCCGGCCTTGGGCGTCGAGAGCGCCAGATAGCCAAGCGCGATCGAAATCACGATCCAGAGCGATGCAAACAGAATCGCGCTACGGATGACAGTGCGGCCGGCGCGGGTGTCCAGTGAACGCAAGAGCGACGAGGACGTCCGACCCGACGGGTCATTGGCGGGCGCGAGATAGGGTGATTTCGGAGCAGGTTCCGGCCCGAGTTCGCGTGCGAAATCAGGCCGTGCTTCGGAGGCGGACTCGGCACTCATAGATCTTGCAGGTCTCCCATCACCCGAGCGCGCATAATTGCTCGCCGGCTGCGAAGCGGCCTTCGGCTTGGCGGCATCGTCGAAATCGATCTGGAGGGCTTTCTCCAAAGCGTCAAACGCAGCCTGCTCAACAGGTTCGTTGCCCTTTTTTGTCGCCATGCTTTTACGCCTCGTTACGCACTCTAACTCGATGACGGCAAGGGGCGCATCCGCATCCCGAACCGTCAGCCCTGCACAAGCTCGGATGCATAGACCTTTCTTGTCGTCGGGTTAACCCGCATGACCGTCTATCCACCGTAACCTGACCTCGCAATCAGGCCCTTCGCGCATACTATCATGCGCGCCTTGCGCTTGGCCACCTGTCATCATTCGGGACAGGGCCACAACAGCCTCATCCACGTCCTGCCGACCCTGTCTTCATGCGGGACGCAACGCCCGCATGGTTCCCGACCGTATCGTTCCGGCACAATAGCTTAAATGCCGGTCAAGAGAGGAGTCCTTATTAATGCGGGGCTTCCGCGACGCGCGCCCCTGCGATCAGGCTCGTCGGATTTTCTCTACCGATTACGGACGTTTAGAGGATGTTAACCATGAATTAAGTTTTTCGTCCAGTTTCCGCCTGCTTTTAATCGGATGGCGATTTTCCGCTGCTTTCATGCGCTTGTTCCCGCACCTGCATCCGATGGCCGGGTTCAAACTATAACGATAAAAGGAAAACAGGTTATGGCATCTTACAATATCGCGTTCGCCGCCCCTGAAGCGCCGAAGGGCTTCAGCCCGTCCGCCACCAAGCCGATCGATCTCGTTCACCTCGCGCGCCAGACCATGGGCGATCGTGCCGTCGAACTCGAGGTCCTCAAGATTTTCGCGCGTCAGGCGCGCCAGTGCCTTGCCGAACTCTCGTCCGCAGATCAGGACGGCAAGATCGCCACCGCGCATCGCCTGAAGGGCGCAGCCCAGGCCGTCGGTGCGTTTCCGCTGTCCAAGTTTGCCGAAGAAATGGAAGCGGGCGCCGTCGACGCGGCGCATATGGCCAAGATGACGGCCGCCATCGCCGAGACCGAAAATTTCATAAATCGTCTGTGCCGCTAGGTGCCGAACGCGACCACGAAACAGGAAAGGGCGCGTTGTGCCGACAACGCGCCCTTTTGCATATCCCTGCGAAGCAGTCTCAGGGGGTCTGTTTCTGTTTGCGGCGTGTCTGAAGTTCCTCCAGAATTCGCGCGACTTCCATTTCCAGCGCGACCTCGCTGCGAGGCTTTTCGGGCGCAACCTCCCGGGCCGCGGGTAATTGCTGGGCGGCAGCCGCAGAGGCGCGAGCAGTCGCAGGGCCAACACCCGGTGCCTGCTGGGCGGCGGCGCGTTGGCCGCTCGTTCGCGGCGTTGATGCCGGCTGCCGGTCGGTCGACTGAAGGCGCTCATTAAGCAGGCGCTCGAAGGTCGACACCTGGCGACGCGATGCGTCTGCCTGGCGTGCAGCCTGCATGGAGGCGGTGGCGGCGGCGTCGTTGAGAATGCGCGAACGCAGCATCTCTATGATCGATTCCGCATTGGCCTCAGCCACGGCTGCAGCCGAAGGCTTGGCCTGTTCCGGCGCTGCTGCGGGCACCTGCAGGGCAGGCTCTGCGCGGTAGGCCTGAGCCGGGGCCGGGTAATCCTTGGCATCGAAGGCGGCGTTCGGGCCGTAATTGTAGGTATCTTCTTCCGCGTCTTCGGAAACTTGTTCCTGTTCCCAGTTATTGGCCGGTGGGGGAACCTGTTGCGGTCTCGGTGCAGGAGCCGAGGCCTGGCGTTGTGCCGGTGCCTGTGTGGGTGCCCGGCGCGGAGCCGCGGTTTCCGGGACCTCGACATGACGTTGCAGAGCAGCAGATGCCGCAGCGGCCGCAGCAGCAGCGGAAATCGTTGGTTCTTCGAGACCGATACGGCTCTCTATGACCACATCAGTCGGACCGCCGATGAGAACGAGGTGCTCGACATTGTCGCGCCGTATCAGGACCACCCGGCGGCGGGTATCGACGACGGCGGCATCAATGACGGAAAGGCGCTTCACGCGTTCGCGACCGGTGATGGCCAGCAGGGGAGAGACAGGGCGCTCGCGCAGATATTTCAGCGCGCCGGCATAGGCGATCAATGCGAGCCCGACCACCGCGACCGCAATGACGAAATTCGTCGCCGTCTGCCCGTTCAAGAAGTCCATTTGTCCCCAACCCCTAACCGCACGCCTATGGGACTCATGTCGTCAGCCAACCGGCCCACAAGGCGACACGATACGCACATACCCCGAATAACCGGCAGAAGTTTCCGCCGACCGACCCCGCCAACCGGGCACGCGTCGCGCTATCCATATCAACGGATTGTTGTAAGATATGCCGCCGCCTGCACGAGACTGCACAAGATCCGTAAACTACCGATTCCTGCGCTAAAACAATTTGAAAAGCTTTTGTTTTAAAAGCAAGCGCCCGCCCTCAAAAGACCGGTGGAGAACTGTAGCCGGTTTGCCAAAGCGCGCCCGTGTTTGCGCAACCGGTCTTGAACTTGGCAGGCAATGCTAGTGAATTGGAACCGGCACCGCGTTGATTCCTTCCAAAGTGGCCCGAGGCTGCAGGATAGCGGCGCAGACAAAGAGGCATTGATGACGCAATACAAGCAGGCGGACGACTACAATCCGCCGATCGTGAACAGACCCGCGGGCGCGGGAACCTGGCTGCGCATCGTTGTGCTTGCGGCCGCTTTGACATTGTCTGCGCTCGCTTTTGTCGTTTTCAAGGACCAGCTGGAAAACGAGATCGTGCTCGGCATTCTCGGCGTTCTGGCCATGTGCGGCATCTTTTTCCTGGTTTCGGCGCTGATCGGTTTCATCGAGGTCATGCCGGCTCCGCGGACGGAGGCCTATGCCAATGCCTTTCTTGATTCGCATCCCGACGGCGCGATCGTAACGGATCGGAAGGGCAGGGTGATCTATGCGAATCGCGCCTATGGCGAATTGACGGGCGCGCGCTCCGTGTCTTCCACGCAGACGTTGGAGACGCTGCTTTCGCGTGACCCCGATTCCAACCAGGCCCTGTTTCGCCTCGCCAATTCGCTGCGCGAAGGCAAGGCGGGATTTGAGGAGTTTCGCCTGCGCAAGCCGCTGGGGCCGATCACGTCCGGCAAGACGGACGCGCGATGGTATCGGCTGAAGGCGCGTGTGCTCCCGGTCGTCGACGGCGAGAAGCATCCGCTCTACATCTGGCAGGTCAGCGACATCACCGCCGAGCGTGAAAAGCAGGAGCGCTTCTTCCGCGAACTGCAGAATGCGATCGACTATCTCGATCATGCACCCGCAGGCTTCCTTTCTGCAGGGCGGCGCGGCGAGATTTTCTATATCAATGCGACGCTGGCCGGCTGGCTCGGCGTGGATCTGACGACCTTCCAGCCGGGCAGCCTGAGCCTGTCGCAATTGCTGGCCGGACAGGGGCTTGCCATCCTCCAGTCCGTACAGGCCGAACCGGGCCGCGAGCGCACCGAGACGATCGATCTCGACATGCGCAAGATGAACGGGCAGGGACTGCCCGTGCGTCTCGTTCATCGCGTTTCGGCCACCACCGATGGCGCGCCCGGCGACAGCCGGACCATCGTGCTGGAGCGCACGGGCCTTGGCGACAGCCAGCAGTCCGGTTCCATCGCCTCCGCCCGCTTCAACCGCTTCTTCAACAACACGCCCATGGCCATTGCATCGGTTGATGGTACGGGCAAGATCCTGCGCACCAATGCGCCCTTCATGACGCTCTTTTCCGACATCGTGTCGCGCGATGAAGTCGAGAAGGGGGCGCCGCTGGAACGTATCGTCCATGAGGGCGACCGCCAGATGCTCAATGACGCACTGGCCGCCGCGCGCGACCGGCAGGGCAATATCGCGCCTTTCGATTCACGCCATCCCGCGCAGGAAGGCCGTCACTTCCGCTTTTATGTGAATGCCGTCATCGACCAGAGCGATGAGGCGCCGGAAGAGGCCGCCATCGTCTACGCCGTGGAAATCACGGCGCAGAAGGAACTCGAACAGCAGATGGCCCAGACGCAGAAGATGAATGCGGTGGGCACGCTGGCCGGCGGCATCGCGCATGACTTCAACAACGTGCTGACCGCGATCCTGCTCTCCGCCGACCATCTGCTGCTGCAGGCGCGGCAGTCGGATGCGAGCTTCGCCGACCTGATGGAAATCAAGCGCAACGCCAACCGCGCCGCCGTTCTCGTCCGCCAGCTGCTCGCCTTCTCGCGCAAGCAGACGATGCGCCCGACCGTGCTGAACCTGACGGACGTCGTCGGCGACCTGCGCATGCTGGTCGATCGCCTGACATCGTCGAACGTCAAGCTCGAGATCGACTATGGCCGCGACCTCTGGCCGGTGAAGACGGACCTGTCGCAATTCGAGCAGGTGCTCATCAACCTCTGTGTGAACGCGCGCGATGCCATGCCGAACGGCGGCACGATCACCATCCGCACCCGTAACATCAATGGCGCGGACGTGCCTGCGATGAATCTTTTGGGCATGCCGGCGGAAGATTTCGTCATGGTCGAGGTCGAGGATACCGGCACCGGGATCGCGCCCGAGATCATGGACAAGATCTTCGAACCCTTTTTCACGACCAAGGACGTGGGCAAGGGCACGGGGCTTGGCCTCGCCATGGTCTATGGCATCATCCGCCAGTCGGGTGGCTACATCTATCCCGAATCGGAAGTCAGCAAGGGCACGAAGTTCAAGCTCTTCCTGCCGCGCCACATCCAGGAAATTCCGGCCCAGCCGGCTCCGGGCTCCATTGAGTCTTCGGCGCCAGGCGCAACGTCCGCCCCGGAGCACAAGGTCCTCGGCGCCAACGCCAACGAGCAGGAAATGGACCTGACGGGCAATTCGGCGGTAGTCCTTCTGGTCGAGGACGAAGAGGCCGTCCGTCGTGGCGGAAAGCGCATGCTGGAGACGCGCGGCTATACCGTCCACGAGGCGGGTTCCGGCGTGGAGGCGCTGGACATCATGGAAGAACTGGACGGCAAGGTCGATATCGTCGTCTCGGACGTCGTGATGCCTGAAATGGATGGCCCGTCGCTGCTGCGCGAGTTGCGCAAGAAATATCCGGACATGAAGTTCATCTTCGTCTCCGGCTATGCCGAGGACGCTTTTGCCCGCAACCTGCCGCAGGACGCCAAATTCGGCTTCCTGCCCAAGCCCTTCTCGCTGAAGCAGCTGGCTCAGGCCGTGCGTGAAATGCTGGATGGCTGAGGCCGTTGGAGACGGACGATGACGCCGATTCTCTATGGTGCGTCTTACAGCGTTTATGTCCGGATCGTTCGCCTTTGCTTGCATGAGAAGGCTGTTCAATACGAACAGGTCCCGGTTGATATCTTCTCTGATGCCGGGACACCTTCGAACTACTGGGAGAGGCATCCGTTCGGCCGCATTCCCGCGTTCGAACACGATGGTTTTTCGGTTTACGAAAGCGGGGCAATTGCGCGCTATATCGACGAGGCCTTTCAAGGCATTCGTCTACAGCCCGTCGATGTGCGGCAGCGAGCTCGAATCAATCAAATCATCAGTATCGCAGATAACTACGTTTACCCGAATTTGGTGTGGGGCGTTTATGTCGAGCGCGTATCAAAGCCGCTTCGAGGTGAAACTACCGACCAAGATAAGTTCAAAGGCTCGCTGGAAAAATCCCGGCTTTGTCTTGAGACTATTTCAGCGCTGATGGGCGGCAATGACTGGCTTGCAGGACAAGAGTTGTCGCTTGCGGATCTTTGGTTGGCGCCGATGATCGACTATTTTCTTTTGGCTCCCGAGGGACTCGAGACGTTGAGAGACTATGCTGCCCTAGCCGACTGGTGGAGTCGCATCAACAGCAGGGAGTCGATGCTCCTGACCAAATCCGCGTAACCCCGCCTCAGAAATCGAAATAGCCCGCGACGGGCACATGGTCGGAGGGTTTTTCCCAGGCGCGGACGTGTTTTTCCACCGCGACCGACTTTAGCCGGTTCGTAGCCTCGGGCGAGAGCATCAGGTGGTCGATGCGGATGCCGTTGTTCTTCTGCCAGGCGCCGGCCTGATAGTCCCAGAACGTGTAGACCGGCACCCCATCACTTGAGGCGCGCAGCGCATCGGTGAAGCCGAGATTTTCGATGCGGCGGAAGGCTTGACGGGTCTTCGGCAGGAAGAGCGCATCGCCCGCCCATGCGGTCGGATCGTAGCAATCATGCGGCTCGGGGATGACGTTATAGTCGCCGGCGAGAACCAGCGGCTCCTCCAGCGCAAGGCGCGATTTCGCGAAGGCTTCCAGCCGCGCCATCCAGGCGAGCTTGTAGGGATACTTCACCGGATCGTCCGGCGGATTGCCGTTCGGCAGGTAGATGGAGCAAACGCGCAGCGCGCCTTTCTCGGTCGAGAACACCGCTTCCATGAAGCGCGCTTGCTCATCAGCGTCATCGCCAGGCAGGCCGCGTGTCACCTCGTCGGGCGAAACCTTGGAGAGGATGGCAACGCCGTTGAAACCCTTCTGCCCATGCGTCTCGACGTGATAGCCAAGCGCCTCGATCTCGAGCCGCGGGAAGTTCTCGTCCACCGACTTGATTTCCTGCAGGCAGACGATGTCCGGATCGCTTTCCTTCAGCCAGGCGCAGAGATTTTCGATACGGGCGCGGACGCCGTTGATGTTCCAGGTGACAATCTTCATGGCGTCCGCTTATGCAGGTTATGATGTAGGGAATTCAGATGGCGAAGCTTGTGCCGCAGCCGCAGCTGGCCACCGCATTGGGGTTCTTGATCTGGAAGGACTGGCCAAGCAGGTTGTCGACAAAGTCGATCTCAGAGCCTTCCATATAGACCAGCGACACCTGGTCGATCAGCACGCGCGCATTGTCGCGCTCGATGACGATATCGTCATCCTGGCTCTCGCCAGTCAGGTCGAACTTGTAGGAAAAGCCGGAACAGCCGCCGCCCTCGACGGAGATGCGCAGCGCATTCTTGTCGGTCTCGGATGCGATGATCTTGGCGATTCGCTTCGCCGCGCTTTCGGTCATGGTTACGTTGACTTCGGTCATGTCTTCATCCTCCGGCCGGGTTCAAGGTCCGGCGGTTGGTTGGAATCCCGCATAAAATGGGGGCAATTTCGATCCCGATCAATCTCTTCCTGTGCGTTCGGTCAAGTTTTTCGCCAGCCTTCCCGCAAATTCGGCGCGAACTTCTTTCATGCCGGGGCTCGGAAGGCTATGTAGGCCGGAGATTGAACAGTTGCAGAGCGAAAATGACTTTCGACAGGAACAGGCTTGGTTTCGGCTATGGCGAGCGCGCCATCTATGCGGCAGACCCGTGGACGACGCGCGGACGGCTCTATCCCGAAACGGCAAGCCCGACACGCAGCGACTTCCAGCGCGACCGCGACCGCATCGTCCACACGACCGCCTTCCGCCGCCTGAAGCACAAGACGCAGGTCTTCATCGCAAATGACGGCGACCATTACCGCACGCGCTTGACCCACACGATCGAGGTCGCCCAGATCGCCCGTGCGCTGGCCCGCGCCATGAAGCTCGACGAGGATCTGGCGGAAGGCGTAGCGCTCGTGCACGATTTCGGTCACACACCGTTTGGTCACACGGGTGAGGACGCACTGGACGAATGCCTGAAGCCCTATGGCGGCTTCGATCACAACGCGCAGTCGCTCCGCCTGGTCACGAAACTCGAGCGCCGCTACGCCGAGTTCGACGGCATCAACCTGACCTGGGAAAGCCTGGAAGGCCTCGTCAAGCATAATGGTCCCCTGATGGACAGAGAGGGCAACGGCACGCGCGGCCCGGTCCCGCAGCCGATCCTCGATTATTGCGCGCTGCACGACCTCGAAATTGCGAGCTTCGCCAGCCTTGAGGCTCAGGCCGCCGCGATTGCCGACGACATTGCCTATAACACGCATGATATCGACGACGGTCTTCGCTCGGGTTATCTCACCTTTGAGATGCTGGAGGAAATCCCGTTCCTCGCCGGCCTGATGGCAGAGGTGAGGGCCCTTTATCCGTCCCTTGATCCTTCGCGCTTCACCCATGAAATCATGCGCCGCCAGATCACACGGATGATCGAGGACGTGATTTCGGTGGCGCAGCAACGTCTTGAAGCGCTCAAGCCCCAGTCGGCACAGGATATACGCAATGCCGACCGCATGGTCATCGAGTTCTCCGATGCGATGCGCGAGACCGACAAGGCGATCAAGCGCATGCTCTTCACGCGCATCTACCGTCATCCCGAAATCATGCGCATCCGCAAAGGTGCAGCGGATATCGTCACAGACCTTTACAAGGCCTTCATGGACGATCCGAAGCTGATGCGGAAGCACCACTGGTATGACCATATTTCCGAGCTTCCGGAAGCGGCCAAGGCCCGGCAGGTCGGGGACTATCTGGCCGGCATGACGGACACTTATGCCATTGCCACGCACCGGCAATTGTTTGACCACACACCGGATTTGCGCTAGCGACACCCGAAATTCAAGCGATGCCGCGCCCTTGCGCGCAGCGGTTTTGCCGCAGGAAACGAGACACATGAATATCTTTCACGATTTCGCCAACAAGATCAAAGCTGTCCTGAATGACATCGACGTCTTCAAGGAAAAGGGCGCCGGTGCCGACCTTTCGCGCATCACGGTGGAAGCGCCCCGCGATCCGGCTCATGGCGATGTCGCGACCAACGTGGCGATGCTTCTCGGCAAGCCGCTCGGCATGAACCCGCGTGATTTCGCGAACCTCGTCGTCGAGAAGCTGCAGGCCGATGCCGATATCGCAGAGGTCAGCGTAGCCGGTCCGGGCTTTATCAATATCCGCCTTGCGCCGATCTACTGGCAAAAGCTGCTGGCCGCCATGGTTTCGGCCGGTGAAAAGTTCGGCAGCTCCGATCTCGGCAAGGGCCGCAAGGTCAATGTGGAATATGTCTCGGCCAACCCGACCGGCCCCATGCATGTGGGCCACTGCCGCGGTGCCGTCGTCGGTGACACGCTGGCGAACCTGTTGGCCTTTACCGGCCATGACGTCACCAAGGAATATTACATCAACGACGCCGGTTCGCAGATCGACGTGCTGGCGAAGTCTGTCTACCTGCGTTACCGGGAAGCGCTGGGCGACAAGGTCGGCGAAATCCCGGCGGGCCTCTATCCGGGCGATTATCTTGTTCCCGTCGGCAAGGCGCTTGCAAACGAATACGGCACGAAGCTGCGCGCGATGCCGGAAGATCAGTGGATGCCGATCGTCAAGAACAGGGCGATCGACGCGATGATGGCGATGATCCGCGAGGATCTGGCGGCACTGAACGTCCATCACGACGTCTTCTTCTCCGAACGCACGCTGCATGATGGCAATGGCGGCCCGATCCTCTCGGCGATCAACGACCTGACCTACAAGGGCCATGTCTACAAGGGCAAGCTGCCGCCGCCGAAGGGACAGGTTCCGGAAGATTGGGAAGACCGCGAGCAGACGCTGTTCCGCTCCACCGACGTGGGCGACGATATCGACCGTCCGCTGATGAAGTCGGACGGCACTTTCACCTACTTTGCCGCCGACGTTGCCTATTTCAAGAACAAGTACGATCGTGGCTTCAACGACATGATCTATGTCCTGGGCCAGGACCATGGCGGTTACGTCAAGCGGCTGGAAGCCGTGGCGAAGGCCGTCTCCGGCGGCGCAGTGCATCTCACCGTTCTGCTTTGCCAGCTCGTCAAGCTTTTCCGCGACGGCGAGCCGGTGAAGATGTCGAAGCGCTCCGGCGATTTCGTTACGCTGCGCGATGTTGTGGATGAAGTCGGTCGCGACCCCGTGCGCTTCATGATGATCTATCGCAAGAATTCCGAACCGCTCGACTTCGACTTCGCCAAAGTTACTGAACACTCCAAGGACAATCCTGTCTTTTACGTGCAGTATGCGCATGCGCGCTGCGAATCAATTTACCGTCAGGCGCACGAAGTCTATCCGGATCTCGACCTTGCAAATCTTCCGTTTGATGACAAGATTGCGGCGTTGATCGAGGATCCGGCAGAGTTGCAGCTTGTCGCCAAGCTGGCCGAATACCCCCGGATTATCGAGGCTGCAGCGGTTTCGCAGGAGCCACATCGCGTGGCATATTATCTCTACGACCTTGCCGGGGTGTTCCACGGACACTGGAATAAGGGCAAGGAAAATGTTGGCTTACGGTTTATTAACGATAAAAACCGAGAATTGACCGTGGCCAGGCTGGGATTGGTGAGGGCAGTGGCATCCGTTTTGAAGTCGGGACTCGGGATTACCGGGACGGCAGCACCTGACGAGATGCGGTGACCGTCGCCATTTGCCCATAATGTCCTGGCAGGTAACGCAAGCTTTTGCGAGTGGACAATATGGCAGATAACAGACGCGCCGGTGAACGGACAATCTTTCGCGGGGACGTAGAAGGAAACGATACTCTCGCGGAGATTTCCCGGGCGCTGGAAGCGGAGCGTCGCACGCCGATCGCGGTGGGCGCGGGCTTCGTTCCTCCGACCGGCGGACAGGCGTCCAACATCCCCGCCATGGCCGATCTCGAAGATGAACTTCTGCGCGAATTCGCGCTTTATGAAGGTCCTCGTGAGCCCATGAAGCGTGAGCCGGCCCGCAAGGTGGAGCCCACCTTCGAGCCGCTTGCCCAGGCGGCGGTGCCGGTGTCGGCTCCGGCTGCTCCTGTCGTCGCCTCCGACGATGATGATGACACCATGCCCCCAATGGAGGCCGGTGCCATGTTCCGTGCTGCTCGCACGGCGCCGATCGTGCGCACGCCCACCCTTTCCGCGCCGGTGGGAGAGGCTTCAAGGGTCGAGCCCGAGCCGCCGGCTGTCTTCATGCCCGAGCCACACTCGGATATCGATCTCGTCCCCGCAGTCGATGAGCATGTTCCCGCTGATGTCACGGCCGGCGAGCCGTTGGTTTCCGCCGCGGACGTTCAGGACCTTGCCGACTGGGATCTGGACGATGGGCAGGCTGTTGCCGCGCTTGCTTCGGCTCCTCTCGGGGAAGGCGCGATTGCCACCCAATTCGATGCGGGCGCCGAAGAGCTTGCCGAAGATGTTGAGTCTGTCTTTACGGGTCCGGTTCCGGACTTCGATCTTGAGGAAGAGCTGACCGCTGCGGCGGTTCCTGAAATCGAGCTGGATGGTCCCGCGGCGGCGAATGTGGAGCCTGTCTTTGCGGGCCCCGTTCCGGATCTGGATTTTGCCGATGAGCCGGCTTTTGCAGGCCCGGTGCCGGATATTGATCTGAACGATGGGGCGGATGCGGAACTTGTGTTTGCAGGCCCGGTTCCAAGCCTGGACCTCGAGACTGAGCCAACGTTTGCAGGTCCGGTTCCGGACTTTGATCTGAATGAACCGGAAGAGCTGGATGCGGAGCCTGTCTTCGCGGGGCCGGTTCCGGATTTCAATTTTTCCGACGCTGATGCCGAGAACACTGCCGAGGACCCGCAGTCGTCCTCCGTGCAGCAGCTTGAAGGTGAGCTTGAGCAGTCGCTCGGTGCGCTGGATCTGGCGCCGGAGGCAGCCTTGGAGCCCGCATCGCCCTTCGCCGCCTGGAAGAACGACCGTCTCGCAGCCGTCGAGACGACGACTCCCGCCTGGCTTTCGTCCGCAGCATTGGCTGCCAAGCCGCTGCCACTGGGCGATGAAAACCCTGTTCCTGTTCTGGCGCCGAGCGAGGAAGGCCTGGTGTCCCAGAGCCTTGCTGCCGTGAAGGAACAGCCGGTCGAACCCGCTGAAGAGCTCGCCTCTTCTGGGGAGACTGAGACTGATCTCTTCGGCGATTTCGAATTCGAGCTGGACACCGAAGACCTGATGGCAGCAGACGCGATGGGCCAGCATGGCCAGGCGTCATCCGTTGACGCCGCTCCAGTAGCCCATGAGGTCGTTGCGCCGAGGGTAGAGGAGAGCAGACCGTACGAGACCGCCTCGTACCTCCCGGTTGAACCTGATGCCCCTGCGTATTCGGCAAAGCCGGCGGCCGTAGCTGCGTCAGTCGCAGCGCCCGTCGCGGTCGCTGCCGCCGACCGGATGCTGGATATGGCGGATTGGCTGAACAGCGGCCGCAAGGCGCAGGGACAGGCTGCGGCTGCGCCTGTTCTTGAAAAGAAAGACGCTGACTTCGACTTCAAGGAATTCGAGTTCGATTTTGACGAGGACGCGATCGAGGCTGAGGTTTCGCGTGCCGTCATGTCCGAACTTCAGACTGCGAAGGCGCCGCAGCCCGTCGATGAGTTTCCGTTTGATCCGACCGCGATCACGGAAATCGAAGACCGCATGCCTGCCTCTTTCGGCAATATGGATGTGCCACAGGTTCCCGATCAGGACAGTGAAGCGCTTCCGAAGCCGGTTTCTGATTTCGACTATGACATCGAAGCCGAAATGGCGGAACTCTTTGCCATGGGCGGCAAGGGCAAGGCACAAGCCGGATCGGCCCATGCCGTGGAAACCGCTGCGCAGGCCGGCGAGGGGGATGATCTTGATAACGGTCTCGCCAACGAAATCATACGGTCGATCCACGAAGCGCCCGCTATCCCCGCCGGCCGCGCATTCGACATGGCGGAAATCAACGCATCTTCCACGAATTTTGTCTCGCGCTATGCACGCGTGGCAGCCTTTGCTGCACTGGTCGCCTTTGCGGGCGTGGGCGCTGTCATGTTGTGGCGCAGCGGCGATGTCCCCGGCCTTTCGACTGATGGTGCACCGCGCGTGATCATGGCGGACAAGTCGCCCGTCAAGGAAGTTCCGGAACAGCCCGGCGGCAAGCAGGTGCCGAACCAGGACAAGGCTGTCTATGAGCGTGTCTCGGGGAAGACGCCCGAGGTGGTGAAGCAGGACAGCCTCATCGCGAATTCGGAAGAGCCGGTGAATGTCGCCGAGAAGACGCTTGGGGACGACCCGTCAACGCCAGCTGATGGGCAAGCTCCGGGTGTCACGGATTCGGCTTCGGCCAGCGATGCGGATGCACGTCTGCCGGCGACGCCGTCACAGCCCGGTGGCGATGGCCAGACATCGAACGAAACCGTGGCGCCTCGCAAGGTGAAGACCATGATCGTTCTGCCCAACGGGACGATGGTTGCGCGCGAAACGAATGCGCCGGCCGACACCGCCTCCCAGCAGAAACCTGCGGGTGCCGACGCCGCAATGACGGCTCCGGTTTCGACGGCCAAGGCAGAAGCCTCGCAGCCCGCAGCAACCCTTGCACCGGCAAACGGTGCGCCGGCCGCGCAGGCGACCGAACAAGCGGCTGCGCCGGCCAAGGCGATCGCTGCGCCCATCCCGACGGCACGTCCAGCCGAGCAACCCGTCAACGTCGTGGGCACGGTCACGCAGCGCGGCAATGTGGTTGGCCAGCAAGCAGCGGCCGAAAAGCCGGCATCCAAGCCTGCGCCGCAGACCGCTTCAGCGCCTGTAGCGTCCAACACGCCTGCCGGGGCTTATGTGATCCAGATCGCGTCGCTGCCCTCCGAGGCCGAGGCGCAGAAGTCCTACGCCAACCTCTCCGCGAAATTCTCTTCGGTCATCGGTGGCAAGACCCCCGATATCAAGCCGGCTGAAATTCCGGGCAAGGGCACCTACTATCGCCTTCGCATCGTCGCAGGCAGCAAGGAAGACGCGATCGCTCTATGCTCACGTTACAAGGCGGCCGGCGGAAGCTGCCTAGTTTCCCGCTGAGAAGAAACCTTTGAACAGTCAAACAATCGCCGCCTCCACGGGCGGCGATTCTTTCTTTATGGGTGGATCATGACAGACACACGCGCGCTCATCCTCGGTTGCTCCGGTCCGATACTGACGGATGAGGAGAAGGCCTTCTACCGCGACGTCCAGCCTTGGGGCTTCATCCTCTTCGGCCGCAACATCGAAAGTCTCGACCAGATCAAGCGCCTGACCGACGATCTGCGCAACACGGTCACGGGTCGCCATGCGCCGGTCCTGATCGACCAGGAAGGCGGGCGTGTGCAGCGGATCAAGCCGCCGCTCGCCGACAAATACCCATCCGGTGCAGACCTCGGGGCGATCTATGCGCAAGACAAGGAAAAGGGGCTGCGTGCCGCCTGGCTGATGTCGCGCCTGCATGCCTTCGATCTGCTGAAACTCGGGATCGATGTCGACTGCCTGCCCGTTCTCGATGTCCCGGTTGCAGGCGCACATGATGTCATCGGTAGCCGCGCCTATGGTCACGATCCGGAGACGGTCACGGCCATGGGGCGTGCAGCCGCGCAAGGGTTGAAGGATGGGGGCATGCTTCCTGTCATGAAGCATATGCCCGGACATGGTCGCGCCGGTGCCGATTCGCATCACAATCTGCCGGTGGTTGACGCCGCGCGCGCGGTTCTCGAAGCGCATGATTTTGCGCCGTTCCGTGCGATGCGCCATGAATTGATGGCGATGAGCGCCCATGTCGTCTACACGGCAATCGATCCGGAACGCCCGGGGACGACCTCGAAGATCGTTATCGACGACATCGTCCGCGGCCATATCGGTTTTGACGGGCTTCTGATGTCCGACGACACGTCGATGAATGCGCTGGCCGGAACAATTGGGGAGCGCGCGCGGGACATTGTTGCGGCGGGCTGCGATATCGTGCTTCACTGCAACGGTGTGATGACCGAGATGCAGGCGGTTTGCGCCGAAGCGCCGATCCTCGCCGGCAAGGCGAAGGCGCGTGCCGATGCTGTGATTGCGGGTTTTGCCAAGCCGGATGCTTCGGACGAAGCAGAATTGCGTGCCGAGTTCTTCGCAATGGTCCCCTCTGCCTGAGGGGCAAGGGTGAGTTTTGATGGCCGAAGGGCAGAAGCAGGCCACTGTGCCTCTTGAGAAATTGTGGGACGCGAATGCTGAGCGAGGGGTGAGCGAACCCGCGCTTCTGATCGACGTCGCCGGTTTCGAAGGCCCGCTGGACCTGTTGCTTCATCTCGCCCGCACGCAGAAGGTCGATCTGTCGCGGATCTCCGTTCTGGCGCTGGCCGAGCAATATCTCGTTTTCGTCGAGCAGGCCCGCGCCATTCGAATAGAGTTGGCCGCCGACTATCTGGTCATGGCGGCATGGCTTGCCTATCTGAAATCGCGCCTCCTCATTCCGCAGCAGCCCAAGGATGGGGAGCCGACCGGCGAGGAAATGGCGGCCAGCCTCGCCTTCCGGCTGAAGCGGCTGGAAGCCATGCGCAATGCAGCCGAAAAGCTCGTCAACCGCGACCGGCTGGGTCGCGACGTCTTCCCGCGCGGTGCACCTGAACTGATCCCTGTCGAGCGGCGCTCTGCATTCGAGGCAAGCCTATACGACCTGCTCACCGCCTATTCGGCCCTGCGCCAGCGACAGGTGGTGACGAACGTGGTGATCGCGCGGCGCAAGGTCTGGTCTCTGGTGGAGGCGCGCACATTGCTGTCGCGCATGGTCGGCGAAGTGTCCGACTGGGTGTCACTGGATCTTTATCTGGCGCGCTATGCTGTCGATAGTCAGGAGCGCCGCACCATGATTGCCAGCGCTTTTGCCGCCTCGCTGGAAATGGCGCGTGAACGCAAGATCGAAATTCGCCAGGACGGAGCCTTCAAACCGATCTTCATGCGGCCGGGTGAGAATGCCGCCGAATTGAGCGAGGGGAGTGCCGGCTGATGACGATGGCTGAAACCGCCGACCTGATCGACGTGGCAGATACCAGTTCGGACGATCCTCGCTTTGTGGAGGCCTGTCGGATGGCTGAGGCGCTTGTCTTCGCCTCCGCACAGCCCGTTTCGGAGGCCTTCCTGACGGAACGCTTGCCGCGTGGCGTCGATGTTCAACGTGTCATGGCGACGCTGAAGAACGATTATGTGGCGCGGGGAATCCACCTCGTCAGCATTGAGGGCCACTGGGCCTTCCGCACCGCGCCGGATCTGTCCTTTGCACTTCGTTCGGACGAGCGAGAGCCAAAGAAGCTCTCTCGCGCTGCGCTGGAAGTCCTGGCAATCATCGCATATCACCAGCCGGTGACGCGCGCCGAAATCGAGGATATTCGCGGCGTCCAGACCTCGCGCGGCACGCTGGATGTGCTGATGGAAGCCGGCTGGGTCCGCTTCCGCGGTCGCCGCCGCACGCCGGGGCGGCCGGTCACCTTCGGGACGACAAGAGACTTTCTCGATCATTTCGGCCTGGAGGAGATCCGCGATCTGCCGGGTCTGGAGGAGTTGCGCGGGGCGGGGCTGCTGGCTGGTCGCATGCCGCCAAACTTCAGCATTCCGTCACCCCTGACCGACGACGAACTCACCGAGGACGAGGACCCGCTGACCCAGCTGGACCTGGAGGAACTCGGCCTCTTGACACCGGGCGGGAAAGAAGAGGAATAAGGTCCGCTTTTACCGGCCGATCATCTGCCAGCAATCCGGACGCTGCCCTTGTCGAAACAGATTGAAAATCCGCAAGTCGCTTCCGCGGAGCCTCGTCGCCGGACGGCGGGCGTGACCTTTGCCGCACGTCTCGCATTCGATGACATTCGCCACAGCTATCACGGCAGGGAGACCATTCGCGGAATCTCGCTGGTTGCGCAGCCCAGCGAAGTCCTGTGCCTCCTGGGACCCTCGGGATCTGGAAAGACCACGCTTCTGAGAATTGCGGCCGGCATCGAGGTGCAGTCGAGCGGTCGCGTTCTTCTGAATGACCGCGAAATCGCGGGACCGGCCAGCTTCCTGCCCCCTGAGCGGCGCGGAATAGGTCTGATGTTCCAGGACTTTGCGCTGTTCCCGCATCTGACCATTCTCGACAATGTCCGCTTCGGTCTGACGGCGCTGCCAAAGAAGGCGGCCATCGAGGAGGCCATGGCCGCTCTTGCCCGTGTCGGCCTCGATCACGCGGCAGAGAAATATCCGCATGCGCTGTCCGGTGGTGAGCAGCAGCGCGTGGCGCTGGCGCGGGCCCTGGCACCGCGCCCAGCCGTGTTTCTGATGGACGAGCCCTTTTCCGGGCTGGATTCCCGGTTGAAGGACAGCGTCCGCTCCGAAACGCTGGCGATCCTGCGCGAAACCCGCGCCACGGCCATCGTTGTCACCCACGATGCCGAGGAAGCGATGCTCATGGCCGACCGCATTGCGCTCCTGCGCGATGGGCGTCTGGTTCAGTCCGGCCCATCGGAGGAACTGTATCGTCGCCCCGCGAGCCTCTTTGCGGCAGGCTTCTTCTCAGACATCAACATTTTTGCCTCCGTCGTACGCAACGGCGCCGTGGAAACTCCGCTCGGTCGTACGAGTGTGGCGGGATTCGCGGAAGGTGCGCCCGTGAAGGCTGCTGTACGCTTGTCGGACGTCAAGGCGAGCGGCGAGGGCGGTCGTATCCCGGCAAGAATTTTGTCGCGGCGTTTTCTGGGCGTTGTCGAGGTGCTTCGGCTGGCCGTGCCGGGCGTCGAAGAACCCGTACGCGCGCGAATTCGCGCCGACCTGTTGCCACAGGGCTTGCGCGACATATCGCTAGACGTTAACGAACGCGACATAATGGTGTTTGAAAAAGACGCTTGAACGTCTTACATCGTTTGGGGAACAAATAAGCCTCCGATGTTCGGAGGCGTCAGGAAGGAGATTCCGATGGGTTCTTTTAGCATGGTGCATTGGCTGATCGTTCTGGTCGTCGTGCTTCTGTTCTTCGGTCGCGGCAAGATCCCGGAATTGATGGGTGATCTCGCAAAGGGCATCCAGAACTTCAAGAAGGGCATGTCCGAGGAAGATCCGGCGGACAAGGCCAAGACGGTCGAACACAAAGCCGACGAAGCCAAGTAATATCGGCGCGTCTCGCGCTTCTCTGAGGTAGTTCAATGCTGGATATCGGCTGGACCGAGCTCTTGGTCATCGCCATCGTTTTGATCGTGGTGGTCGGGCCCAAGGACCTGCCGCCCATGTTGCGCGCGTTCGGCAAGATGACGAAGCGTCTTCGCGTGATGGCGGGAGAGTTTCGCCAACAGTTCGACGAAGCGCTTCGGGAGGCTGAGCTGGACGATGTCCGGCAGACCTTCTCTGATGCGCAGAAGCTGAACCCGGTGAATTCGCTGAAAGACGCGCTGAATCCTCTGCGCCAGATGGGCAACGATATCCGCAGCGACCTGCAGAACGCGACCAGGTCGGAACCGAACAAGATCGGCGAGCCATGGAGACCTGAAACCGAGGTCAAGCTGCCGGGCGAGGCGCCCACCTTCCCGGTCGCCGAGCCTGCGACGGTCACCACGCCGGCCTCCGCCGAAACGCCGGCATCGCGTGATCCTTCTGCCGAAACCAAGAAGCCCGTGCGCAAGCCGCGCACCCCGAAAACGCCTGCGGCGTCTGAAACCGTTGCGTCCGAAGCCGGGCCTGTCGTGGCACCTGCAGAAGAGGGGACGGCCGCACCAAAGGCGAAGGCCGCGCCGCGCAAGAAGGCCGTTGCGGCCGCCGAGCCGGCTGCTGGACCGCTGGACACTGTTTCCGCGCCGACCAGGAAACCCGCCGCACGCAAGGTCGCTGCGACGCCCGCCGAGGCTGCCCCCGCCGCTGCAAAGGCCAGCGCGAAAGCCGCAACGCCGAAGAAGCCCGCCGCAAAGGCGAAGAAGACGGGTGATGCATGACTGACGACATCGACGACAAGCCGCAGCCGCTGATCGAGCATCTGGTTGAGCTGCGCTCTCGCCTGATCAAATCGCTGGCCGCGTTCTTCGTAGCCTTCCTGGTGTGCTTCTTCTTCGCAAGGGACCTCTTCAACCTTCTTGTCATCCCCTACAAGTGGGCGGTGCAGTGGGCTCATCTTGATGTGAAGAAGGCGGAATTCATCTACACCGCGCCGCAGGAATTCTTTTTCACGCAGCTCAAGGTCGCCATGTTCGGCGCGATGATTCTCGCCTTTCCGATCATTGCCTCGCAGCTCTATCGGTTCGTTGCGCCGGGCCTCTACAAGAACGAGCGTGCGGCCTTCCTGCCGTTCCTGATCGCATCGCCCGTGCTCTTCCTGCTGGGGGCGGCGCTTGTCTACTTCTTCTTCACGCCGATGGTCATGTGGTTCTTCCTGCGGATGGAAGTGTCCGGCTCGGAGAGCCAGGTGGCGATCCAGCTCATGCCGAAGGTCTCGGAATATCTGAGCCTGATCATGACGCTGGTGTTCTCCTTCGGTCTTGTCTTCCAGTTGCCGGTCGTGACCTCGCTGCTGATCCGTGCCGACATCCTGCAAACGAAAACGTTGGTCGAGAAGCGCAAATATGCCATCGTGCTGGCCTTCGTGGTCGCCGCCGTACTGACGCCGCCCGACCCGATGTCCCAGATCGGCCTTGCACTGCCGACAATCCTTCTCTACGAAATCGCAATCTATGCCGGCCGACTCATCGAAAAGGGTCGTGGCAAGGAGACGGCTGCGGAAGAAGAACCGGCGACCGGCCAAGAGGTCGCGTCCTCCTCCGCGTCTGAAGACGGCGGGGCGTGACGACCGGCCCTGCCACGATATCGGGGCGGGGCTTTCTTGAAGACGAAGCTGCCACCCTTCGGAACTGACCCGTCTTCGAAGGCTATGTGTAATGCTCGACATCAAATGGATCAGGGAAAATCCGGCAGCGCTCGACGCTGCTCTGGCGAAACGTGGCGCTGAGGCTCTTTCGGCTTCCGTCATCGCGCTCGATGAGAAGCGCCGCTCCCTCGTCCAGTCCGTGCAGGACATGCAGTCGCGCCGCAATTCGGCCTCCAAGGAAATCGGCGCCGCCATGGCGCAGAAGAACACCGAGCTTGCCGAGAAGCTGAAGGCCGAAATGGCCACGCTGAAGGAAACCCTTCCGAGCGCCGAAGAGGAAGAGCGCAAGATCAGCGCCGAACTCACCGACATGCTGTCGCGCATTCCCAACATCCCGCTGGATGACGTTCCGGTCGGGAAGGATGAGCACGACAACGAGGTGAAGCGCGTCGTCGGCGACAAGCCCGGCTGGAACCATGCTCCCCTAGAGCATTACGAAATCGGCGAGGCCCTCGGATACATGGACTTCGAGCGCGCCGCCAAGCTCTCAGGCGCGCGGTTCACGGTCCTCACCTCGCAGCTTGCCCGCATGGAACGCGCGCTTGGCCAGTTCATGCTCGACCTGCACACGCGCGAGCATGGCTACACGGAAGTCTCCTCGCCGCTGATGGTGCGTGACGACGCGATGTATGGCACCGGCCAGCTGCCGAAATTTGCCGAGGATCTCTTCCGCACGACGGATGGGCGCTGGCTGATCCCGACAGCGGAAGTGACGCTGACGAACCTTGTGGCTGGCGAAATCCTCGACCAGGACAAACTGCCGCTGCGCTTCACCGCGCTGACCCCGTCCTTCCGCTCGGAAGCGGGTTCGGCCGGTCGCGATACGCGCGGGATGCTGCGCCAGCACCAGTTCTGGAAATGCGAACTCGTGTCGATCACCGATGCCGAAAGCTCGATTGCCGAGCACGAGCGCATGACGGCCTGCGCCGAGGAAGTCCTGAAGCGCCTCGGCCTGCATTTCCGCACCATGACGCTCTGCTCGGGCGACATGGGCTTCGGCGCACGCAAGACCTATGACCTCGAGGTCTGGCTGCCAGGCCAAAACACCTATCGCGAAATCTCCTCCTGCTCTGTCTGTGGCGATTTCCAGGGCCGCCGCATGAACGCACGTTACCGCAACGCTTCCGACAAGGTGCTGAACTTCGTCCACACGCTCAACGGTTCGGGCACGGCTGTCGGCCGCTGCCTGATTGCAGTGATGGAGAACTACCTGAACGAAGACGGCTCGATCACCGTGCCCGTCGCGCTGCTGCCTTACATGGGCGGGATCACCCGCATCGAGAAGGCGGCCTGAACCGATGCGCATCTTGCTCACCAATGACGACGGCATCCACGCTCCGGGGCTTGCAGCCCTGGAGCGCATCGCCCGTTCGCTGACGGACGACGTGTGGATCGTCGCACCGGAGACCGATCAGAGCGGGCTTGCCCACTCGCTGACGCTCAACGACCCGCTGCGCCTGCGCAAGGTTTCCGAGCGTCATTTCGCGCTGCGCGGCACGCCGACTGATTGCGTCATCATGGGGATTCAGGAGGTGATGAAGGGCAAGCCCGATCTCGTCCTGTCCGGCGTGAACTCCGGTGCAAACCTTGCCGATGACGTGACCTATTCGGGCACGGTTGCCGGCGCGATGGAGGGGGCGCTTCAGGGCGTTCGGTCAATCGCGCTTTCGCAGGCCTATATCTTCGATGGCGAGCGCAAGGTTCCCTGGGAAGTTGCCGAGGCGCATGCGCCTGCTCTCGTCGAGAAACTGATGGGTGTCGAGTTGCCTGCCTTCAGTTTCCTCAACGTCAACTTCCCCAACTGCCGACCGGAAGAGGTCAAGGGTATCGAGGTGACGAACCAGGGAAAGCTCACCTTTGGTCTCCTGGCCGAGCAGCGCCGTGACGGGCGTGGCTTCCCCTATTACTGGCTGAAATTCGATGGCCGGAAGTCCGATCTGAAAGCCGGGACGGATGTGAACGCGCTGGCCGAAGGCCGTATTTCCGTCACGCCGCTGAAGCTGGACCTGACCGACTATACGGCACAAAAGGCGCTTAAAGCCGCGCTGTCGCTGGAGTAATGGCTTTGGATCTGGGGCTTGGAGACAAGGAAGAGTTTGCCGCGCTCGTCATGCGCCTGCGCGCCGAAGGCATTTCCAATGCCAGCCTTTTCAATGCCATCGAGCAGGTTCCGCGTAGTCTGTTCATCCCGCCGGCATTCGTGCGCGATGCCTGGTCGAGGCACACGATCCCGATCGAATGTGGCGCTTTCGCTGAAGGCGTCGACCTGGCGGCCAAAATCGTTCACCTCATGAACCTTCATCCGGATCACCGTGTTCTGGAGATCGGGACGGGCAGCGGCTACACCGCAAGCCTGATGGGCAAGCTCTGCCAACGCGTGTTGACGGTCGACCGCTACCGGACGCTGGTCGAAAATGCCCACGGCCGCTTCGGCAAGATCGGTGGTGGCAACATCTTTTCCCGGCAAGCCGATGGCATGAATGGATTGCCGGGTGAGGGCACATTCGACCGGATTCTCGTGACGGCGGCCTTCACCTCGATGCCGCGAATCTTTGCCGAACAGGTGGTGCCCGGCGGTGAGATGCTGGCGCCCATGCTCCTTGAGGACGGGCGTTGCATGATGATCCGCTTCGTCAAGGTCGGTGTCCGTTTCGAGCGCACGGAACTCTTTGAAGCGCCCTATTTGCCGCTCGAACCGCATATGGCCAACGCGTTGTGAGGCGCGCGCTCAAGCAGCGGGCGGAATTGGCGAATCGCGAAAAATAATGACCTTCTATAGCGCCCCCTTAACCCCCCGGTAACCCTAACGCGCTTTAATGGCCTCACGAGAGTTTCTTGTAGAGACGGGGCCAGTAATGCGTAACAGAATTGCGTCAGCGTACAAAAATCCGGCAGTTCGGTTCATTGCAATTGCACTGTTGGCCGGCACTGCGGCCGGCTGCAGTTCCGATGCGACCCGCTTCGACAGCTTCTATCACTCTGCCGACAACCTGAGTACGGGTTCGATCCGTGGTGGGTCGAATGATGTGAATGGGCGGGTTCCGACGCCGAGCGCCGATGTTGCGTCCGCTGGCAATAATATCCCGCCGACATCTGGTCTGTCGGACTCGATGAATCAGCCGCTTCCCCCCGCTGTCGGTGGTAATCAGGCTTATGGCTCGCCGCTGCCGCCTTATTCGAACGCCCGTGCCGTCACCAGTTCTCCCATCCAGTCCGAGGCGCTGGGTGCGCCTTTGCCGCCGGCATCGTCCGCACCTGCAGCATCCGCTCCTGTACGCCAGATGGCGAATGCGTCCGCTCCGGCTGTCGTTCCGGGCAGGGGGCGCACCAATATCCGCATGATCAAGGGGCCTGATCCGATTTCGACCGGCACGGTTGGTAAGTCTCAACCGGAGCAGGTTGCGGCGGTCGAGCCCCGGAATGCGGCCGCGACGGGTGAAATCCCCACGCCCGGCAGGATTCCGGTTCCGACGAAAGTGCCGCATCAGGAGGCAGTCCTTCCGACGGCGCCTCAGGCCGAGAAGAAGAAGGTCGCTACCGCTGAAGCCAAGGATGGCGCAAAGGGTAACACCTACAAGGTTGCCTCCGGCGAAAGCCTGATCTCCATCGCCAAGAAGAATGGTGTGACGGTGGAGGCGCTGCGTGCTGCCAATGGCATGACGAGCAACGCGGTCAGAGCGGGTCAGGAACTGAAGATTCCTGCGGCCGCCGGGGCTTCCCAGGTTGCCGAGAAGGTTACCGCCGATGATAATATCAAGACCGCCTCGGTTCAGCCCAAGCCCGATGCGCCGCTGAAGCCGAAGGCAGGACAGCAGGCCGCCGCGCCCGCTTCGAAGGAAAGCGTGTCCGCGGCGACTGAAGGTCAAGTTGCCTCGATCGCTCCTGCGGAAACGGGGATCGGCAAGTATCGCTGGCCGGTGACCGGTGCCGTTATCGCGGCGTATGGCGCGAATGTAGACGGGCAGCGTAACGATGGCATCGACATTTCCGTGCCGGAAGGCACGCCAGTTAAGGCTGCGGAAAACGGCGTCGTGATCTATGCCGGCAATGGTCTCGAAAAGCTCGGCAATACGGTTCTCATTCGTCACTCCGACGGCAAGGTCACGGTCTATGCGCACCTGAAGAGCATCGACGTCAATCGTGGCGACAAGGTCAATCGCGGTCAGGTGGTCGCCGACTCCGGGATGTCCGGCAATGCCTCGCGGCCGAAGCTTCACTTCGAGGTTCGCAAGAACTCGGCTCCCATCAATCCAATGTCTTTCCTCGAATAGTATTGCGTATCGGGGACTGCGTGAAGGGTTCGGCGGCGACGCCGGACCCTTTGCCGTTTGGGCAGAGCGGCAACGCCATCCAATTTCGGTGTCTGCAGGAAAATCTGTTCCAGAAACGACTGAAGCCGCCAGGCGGGGGACCTGGCGGCTTGTCAAACGGGGCGCTGTTGGGGGCTGCGCCCGGAGGCTTTAACCTCAGAGTGCAGCGGTTTCGGTTTGGGGGCATCCGCTGCACGAGGAGGATCATGGCGTCAAATGCATGAATTTGGGTAAACCGAACGTGCGAAATTTCGCATGCGGCAAAAAAGTGCGATCCCATGCAACGCCAAATCGTGGCAGGGGGCAGCTTCCCTACGGGCCGGTGATGTTCTATGAGAGGCGCGGACCAAACTCCTCAGCCATAGGGAAAAGAACATGACCGCCATTGTTGATATCATCGGCCGCGAGATCCTCGACAGCCGTGGCAACCCGACTGTTGAAGTCGATGTCATCCTCGAGGATGGCAGCATGGGCCGCGCCGCTGTTCCGTCGGGTGCATCGACGGGCGCGCACGAAGCCGTCGAGCTTCGCGACGGTGGCAAGCGCTACCTCGGCAAGGGCGTGGAAAAGGCGGTTGCTGCCGTCAACGGCGAGATCTTCGACGCCGTCGGTGGCATGGATGCCGAAGATCAGATCGCGCTCGACCAGGCCATGATTGAGCTTGACGGCACGCCGAACAAGAGCCGCATTGGCGCCAACGCCATTCTCGGCGTTTCGCTGGCCGCTGCCAAGGCTGCAGCGGATGCCGCAGGCCTGCCGCTCTATCGCTACGTTGGCGGTGCTGGCTCGCGTCTCCTGCCGGTCCCGATGATGAACATCATCAATGGTGGCGTTCACGCCGACAACCCGATCGACTTCCAGGAATTCATGATCATGCCGGTTGGCGCGGAAAGCATCCGTGACGCCGTGCGCATGGGCTCGGAAGTCTTCCACACGCTGAAGAAGGAACTGGCATCCCAGGGCCACAACACCAACGTGGGTGACGAAGGCGGCTTCGCCCCCGGTCTCGAAAGCGCACCGGCTGCCCTCGACTTCATCATGAAGTCGATCGAAAAGGCTGGCTACAAGCCAGGCGACGACATGTTCATCGGCCTCGACTGCGCCGCGACCGAATTCTTCAAGAACGGCAACTACGTCTACGAAGGCGAAGGCAAGACCCGCAGCCCGGCAGAGCAGGCGCATTACCTCGCCGACCTCGTTGCCAAGTATCCGATCATCTCGGTTGAAGACGGCATGTCCGAAGACGACTGGGAAGGCTGGAAGATCCTGACCGATCTCGTCGGCTCAAAGTGCCAGCTCGTCGGTGATGACCTTTTCGTGACCAACTCCGCACGCCTGCGCGACGGTATCAAGATGGGCGTTGCCAACTCGATCCTCGTCAAGGTCAACCAGATCGGTTCGCTCTCCGAGACGCTCGACGCCGTCGAAACCGCTCACAAGGCCGGCTACACGGCAGTCATGTCGCACCGCTCGGGCGAAACGGAAGACTCCACGATCGCTGATCTCGCTGTCGCCACCAACTGCGGTCAGATCAAGACCGGCTCGCTGGCCCGCTCCGACCGGCTTGCCAAATACAACCAGCTCATCCGCATTGAGGAAGGTCTCGGCAGCCAGGCAAAGTATGCCGGCCGCTCGATCCTCAAGGCCTGATCGGCCTCACTCGTTTTGACATGAAGAGGCTGCGGCAGATTTGCCGCAGCCTTTTTTGCATCCGCGGCGACGTGGTCAACAGAGCGTTAATCTCTGCGTTCTAATGTGAGTTCAAAGAGTATCGCGTCACGGGTAATTCGATGTTGACCAAGCAATACCGGAAGCGGCGGTTTGGCCGCTTTATCTTGCCGGCGATTACGGCTGCATTCCTGGCCTATTTCGGTTATCATTCCGTCCACGGCGAGTTTGGCCTCAAGGCTACCGAGAAGTTTCTGCAGCAAAAGGCTGAGCGCCAGCAGAGGCTTGCTGAACTTCAGCACCGTCGCAAGGCGCTTGAGCGCCAGGTGGCGGCGCTGAGTGATGGATCGATACAGAAGGATATGCTGGACGAAGAAGCGCGTGCGCAGCTGAATATGTCCCGCCCGGATGAAATCGTTATATTTCACTGATTTCAGCGATATAACTGAAATCGGATTAATTCTATTTTTGCTTTTTATTTCAATGCCTTCCACTAGATGCTAGCTATGCGTTTAGGGCATTGCTGTTTTCCCTGACTTTGCCTATGGTGGTCGTCAAGGAAAAACATCTAGCCTGGGGAGGTTACTGCATGGCTCCGCGTAAACCCGCGTCTTCTGCTGCCCGCAAGTCCGCCAAGTCCGACACTGCGGAAAAGATTTCCGAATTCAACAAAGAGCAGGAACTGAGCGCGTATCGCGAGATGCTGCTCATCCGCCGCTTCGAAGAGAAGGCCGGCCAGCTTTACGGCATGGGCTTCATCGGCGGTTTCTGTCACCTCTATATCGGCCAGGAAGCTGTCGTTGTCGGCATGCAGATGGCGCTGAAGGATGGCGACCAGGTCATCACCGGTTACCGTGACCATGGCCACATGCTGGCCTGCGGCATGAGCGCCCGCGGCGTCATGGCGGAACTTACCGGTCGCGAAGGCGGTCTTTCCAAGGGGAAGGGCGGCTCGATGCACATGTTCTCCAAGGAAAAGAACTTCTACGGCGGCCACGGCATCGTCGGCGCGCAGGTTTCGCTCGGCACCGGCCTTGGCTTTGCCAACCACTACCGCGGCAATGACAATGTTTCGCTCGCCTATTTCGGCGACGGCGCTGCCAACCAGGGTCAGGTTTACGAGAGCTTCAACATGGCCGCTCTCTGGAAGCTCCCGGTGATCTACATCATCGAGAACAACCGCTACGCCATGGGCACCGCCGTCAACCGCGCCTCGTCGCAGACAGACTTCTCGCAGCGCGGCGCTTCGATCGGTATCCCCGGCCTGAAGGTTGACGGCATGGACGTCCGCGCTGTCAAGGCGGCTGCAGACTACGCCGTCGAGCATTGCCGCTCTGGCAACGGCCCGATCATCCTCGAAATGCAGACCTACCGCTATCGCGGCCACTCCATGTCCGACCCGGCGAAGTATCGCTCTAAGGACGAAGTGCAGAAGATGCGCTCCGAACACGACCCGATTGAGCAGGTCAAGGCGCGCCTGATCGAAAAGGGCTGGGCCACGGAAGAGTCGCTCAAGGACATCGACAAGGAAGTCCGCGAGATCGTGGCTGACGCCGCCGACTTCGCCCAGGCCAATCCCGAGCCGGCGGTTTCGGAACTCTACACCGATATCCTGCTTTGACAGCGGTTCCCGCCTTCGGGAGTGAGGGCGGGAATTTCGCGATACCGCGCGCCGCGAAGCGCTGGCGCTGATCAAGATTTTTAAGGCCGAGCGCCTGAAACGAATTGGGTGAGGACCATGCCGATTGACATCCTGATGCCTGCACTGTCTCCGACGATGGAGGAAGGCACGCTCTCCAAGTGGCTGAAAAAGGAAGGCGACAAGGTCGTCTCCGGCGACGTGATCGCCGAAATCGAAACCGACAAGGCCACCATGGAAGTGGAAGCCGTCGATGAAGGCGTGATCGGCAAGCTGCTGGTCGCCGCCGGTACCGAGAACGTCAAGGTCAACGCACCGATCGCAGTCCTGCTGCAGGACGGCGAAAGCGCTTCCGACATCGGTTCCGCCCCCGCCCCGAAGGCGGATGCCGATACGCCCGCCGCAACCGCTGGCGACGCCGGTGGCAAGGCCCGCGAAGCGGCCGAGGAAGTCCCTGCCGCCAAGGTTCCGGCTGCGCCGAAGGTTGAAGCAGCTTCTGATCCGGCAATCCCGGCCGGCACCGAAATGGTGACGATGACCGTGCGCGAAGCGCTCCGCGACGCCATGGCCGAAGAAATGCGCGCCAACCCGGACGTCTTCGTCATGGGTGAGGAAGTCGCCGAGTACCAGGGCGCCTACAAGGTCACGCAAGGCCTCCTGCAGGAATTCGGCCCCAAGCGCGTGATCGATACCCCGATCACCGAGCACGGCTTCGCCGGTATCGGCGTCGGCGCTGCCATGGCCGGTCTTCGCCCGATCGTCGAATTCATGACCTTCAACTTCGCCATGCAGGCGATCGACCAGATCGTCAACTCGGCAGCCAAGACGCTCTACATGTCCGGCGGCCAGATGGGCGCGCCCATGGTGTTCCGTGGCCCGAACGGTGCTGCGGCCCGCGTTGCCGCCCAGCACAGCCAGGACTATGCCGCCTGGTACAGCCACATTCCGGGCCTCAAGGTCATCCAGCCCTACACGGCAGCTGACTTCAAGGGCCTGCTGAAAGCTGCTATCCGCGATCCGAACCCGGTCATCTTCCTCGAAAACGAAATCCTCTACGGCCAGACGTTTGAAGTGCCGAAGCTGGATGATTTCGTTCTGCCGATTGGCAAGGCGCGCATTCACCGCGCCGGCAAGGATGCCACGCTCGTGTCCTGGGGCATCGGCATGACCTATGCCGTCAAGGCCGTGGATGAGCTGACCAAGCTCGGCATCGACGTCGAACTGATCGACCTGCGCACCATCCGCCCGATGGACCTGCCGGCGATCATCGAATCGGTAAAGAAGACGGGCCGCTTGGTTACGGTGGAAGAAGGCTTCCCGCAGTCATCGGTCGGTGACTTCATCGCCAACCGCGTCACCCGCGAAGCGTTCGACTATCTCGACGCCCCGGTCATCACGATCGCCGGCAAGGACGTGCCGATGCCGTATGCGGCCAACCTTGAAAAGCTGGCTCTGCCGAATGTCGGCGAAGTCGTCGATGCCGTGAAGGCCGTTTGCTACAAATAAGGGAGGGCGAGGACATGCCGATCAATATCACGATGCCGGCCCTTTCGCCGACCATGGAAGAGGGCAACCTCGCCAAGTGGCTGGTCAAGGAAGGCGACACGATCAAGTCCGGCGATGTCATCGCCGAGATCGAAACAGACAAGGCGACGATGGAAGTCGAAGCCGTCGATGAAGGCACGATCGCCAAGATCGTCGTTCCCGCCGGCACCGAAGGCGTGAAGGTCAACAGCCTGATCGCCATCCTCGCCGCAGACGGCGAAGACGTGAAGGCTGCGGCTGCCGGTGGCGCATCTGCTGCCCCGGCACCGAAAGCCGAAGCCGCTCCCGCTCCCGCCGCCGCAGCACCCGCAGCAGCCCCGGCTCCCGCCGCAGCCCCGGCTGCTGCCGTGTCATCGGCTGCACCTGCCGGCAACCGTCCATTCTCCTCGCCGCTCGCGCGTCGTCTGGCGAAGGAGGCCGGTCTCGACATTTCGGCCATTTCCGGCTCCGGCCCGCATGGCCGTGTCGTCAAGTCCGACGTCGAGAAGGCTGTGTCGTCCGGCACCGGCAAGGCTGCACCTGCTGCCGCTGCTCCGGCCGCCGCACCCGCTGCTGCTTCTGCTGCGCCGCTTGCCAAGCAGGCCTCGGATGATGCCGTTCTCAAGCTGTTCGAGCCGGGCTCCTACGAACTCGTGCCGCATGACGGCATGCGCAAGACGATCGCCAAGCGTCTCGTCGAGTCCAAGCAGACGGTCCCGCATTTCTATGTGACGGTCGATTGCGAACTCGATGCGCTGCTGGAACTGCGCGCACAGCTGAACCACGCTGCTCCGCGCAAGGATGATCGCGCGGCCTACAAGCTCTCGGTCAACGACATGATCATCAAGGCGCTGGCTCTGGCGCTGCGCGATGTTCCGGATGCGAATGTATCCTGGACCGACACCAACATGGTCAAGCACAAGCATTCGGATGTCGGCGTCGCCGTCTCGATCCCCGGTGGCCTGATTACCCCGATTATCCGCCGCGCCGAAGAGAAGAGCCTGTCCACCATCTCCAACGAGATGAAGGACTATGGCAAGCGCGCCAAGGAACGGAAGCTGAAGCCTGAGGAGTATCAGGGTGGCACGACCGCCGTGTCCAACATGGGCATGATGGGCGTCAAGCATTTCGCGGCCGTCATCAATCCGCCGCATGCGACCATCCTCGCAGTCGGCGCTGGCGAACAGCGTGTCGTTGTGAAGAACGGCGAAATGGTCATCGCTCAGGTCATGACCGTCACGCTCTCCACCGACCATCGCTGCGTCGATGGCGCGCTGGGCGCCGAACTGCTGGCCGCCTTCAAGGGCTATATCGAAAACCCGATGTCGATGCTGGTTTGATCCGGGAGAGGGCGGATGAAAACCATCCTCGCCTACGGAGACAGCCTGACCTGGGGCCATGATGCGGAACGATTGGGTCGCCATGCCCATGAAGATCGCTGGCCCTCGGTCCTGCAGAAGGCACTTGGCCATGGCGTCCGCGTGATCCCGGAAGGGTTGGGCGGACGCACGACGGCCTATGAAGATCAACTGGCGGATTGCGATCGCAACGGCGCGCGCATCCTGCCGACGTTGCTTCATACACATGCGCCGATCGATCTGGTGATCCTGATGCTCGGCACCAACGATCTGAAGCCTTCGGTCGTCGGCACCGCGCATGGCGCGTCGAAGGGGATGGCCCGTCTGGTCCAGCTCATTCGTCATCATGCCTGGCCGTTCGAATATGAAACGCCGGAAATCCTGATCGTCTCGCCGCCGCTGGTGCGCGAAACGGCGAATACCGATTATGCGGCGGCCTTCGCCGGCGCGGTCGAGCAGTCGAAGATGATGGCGACCTTCTATCGCGACATGGCCGACGAGACGGGCTGCGGCTTTTTCGACGCCGCCTCGGTTGCGGTGGCGACGCCCATCGATGGCGTTCATCTGGACGCGGAAAATACACGAGCCATCGGACGGGCGCTGGAGCCCATCGTCCGCATGCAGCTCGGAATGTGATTAAGGGGAGTTGATCAGGGTCAAGGGTGAGGGGCAGCGTTGCGGTTAGCCTGACAGTGTCAAAGTTTTCCTGAAGGGGGCCGGACATGTCGAACACACCGCACGAACTGCATGATGAATTTCCGGAATATGCCGCCAAGATCCGCCATCTGCGCGAGGTTGACGGCCACTTCTATCGGATCTCGAACGAGTATCACGACGTGAACCGGGCCATTCATCGCGCCGAAACCGATATCGAGCCTGCTGATGACTTCCATGTGGCTGAGATGCGCAAGAAGCGTATGCAGTTGAAAGATGAAATCTACGCGATGCTGGTGGGCCACGAACAGGTCGAACCGATCGTATGAGGCGGGCGGGATCTCCGCTGCCTCGACAAAAGAGGAGTGGAGACGCCCATGTCGAATGCTTACGACGTTATCATCATCGGTTCCGGCCCTGGCGGCTATATCGGTGCCATCCGGGCCGCGCAGCTTGGGCTCAAGGTCGCGGTGGTCGAGCGCGAGCATCTGGCCGGCATCTGCTCCAACTGGGGCTGCATTCCGACCAAGGCGCTGCTGCGCACCGCCGATGTGATGCACACGGCGACACACGCCAAGGATTACGGTCTCGTGCTGGAAGGCGCGATGAAGCCGGATATCAAGGCCATCGTCACCCGCTCGCGCGGCATTGCAGCCCGCATGAACAACGGCGTCGGCTTCCTGTTCAAGAAGAACAAGGTCGACATCATCTGGGGCGAGGCCAAGATCACCAAGCCCGGCGAGATCGTCGTCGGCAAGAGCACCAAGCCGGTGGTTCAGCCGCAGGGTCCTGTTCCGAAGAACACGCTGGGCGAGGGCACCTACACCGCCAAGCATATCATCATCGCGACCGGCGCCCGCCCGCGCGCGCTGCCGGGCATCGAGCCCGATGGCAAGCTGATCTGGACCTATTTCGAGGCGATGAAGCCCGAAGAGATGCCGAAGTCCCTGCTCGTCATGGGCTCGGGTGCCATCGGCATCGAGTTCGCCAGCTTCTACCGCACCATGGGCGTCGACGTGACCGTCGTCGAAATCATGAAGCAGGTCATGCCGGTCGAGGACGAGGAAATCTCCGCCTTCGCCAAGAAGCAGCTCGAAAAGCAGGGCATGAAGATCATGCTTGAGGCCAAGGTTGCGAAGGTCGAGAAGGGCGCGAACTCGGTTACCGCGACCATCGAGAAGAAGGATGGTTCGGTCGAGAAGATCACCGCTGATCGTATGATCTCGGCTGTCGGCGTGCAGGCCAACATCGAAGGCATCGGCCTTGAAGCCGTCGGCGTGAAGACCGATCGCGGCTTCATCGTCATCGACGGCTACGGCAAGACCAACGTTCCAGGCATCTACGCCATCGGTGACGTGGCAGGTCCCCCGATGCTCGCCCACAAGGCCGAGCATGAAGCCGTCATCTGCGTCGAAAAGATTGCCGGCGTGCCGAACGTTCACCCGATGGACAAGAACAAGATCCCCGGCTGCACCTATTGCAACCCGCAGGTCGCCTCGGTTGGCCTGACGGAAGCCAAGGCCAAGGCCGAAGGCCGTGACATTCGCGTCGGCCGCTTCAACTTTGCCGCCAACGGCAAGGCCGTGGCGCTGGGTGAAGACCAGGGCATGGTAAAGACCATCTTCGACAAGAAGTCGGGCGAGTTGATCGGTGCGCATATGGTGGGTGCTGAAGTGACCGAACTCATCCAGGGCTTCGTCGTCGCCATGAACCTCGAGACGACCGAGGAAGACCTGATGCACACGATCTTCCCGCATCCGACCATTTCGGAAACGATGAAGGAAAGCGTGCTTGACGCCTATGGTAAGGTTCTGAACGCCTGATGAGTCGGGTCCCCTTGTGGTGACATTCGCGAGGGGCTTGGCAGGGTGCGGTTTTGCGTCGATAAATGGCCGGGCGGGCCGCAGGCTCTTGAAAGCCGGCCGTCGCCCCATATGTCAGGTTGGAAAAAGCGCGGAGAGTGACAATGCATGAGGCATTCCAAGTCGGCTGGCTGATGGCCATCATCATCGGCGGTATTGCAGGCTGGCTCGCCGGCAAGTTCATGAACATGCCGAGCGGTCTCTTCATGAACATCATCCTCGGCGTCGTCGGCGCGGTTGTCGCCAATGCCGTTCTGGGCGTATTCGGGATCGTCATTTTCGGCGGCTGGCTCGCCTACCTGATTGCCGGCTTCATCGGGGCCTGCATCCTGCTCTTCGTGGTCAAACTCATCCGGAGTTGAGTTCCGGAAAGGACTGAAATCTCATGGTCACCATTCTCGACAACGTCGCTGGCGACGCAAAGCGCGTCCGCCACCCGGAAAAGGCGCACAAGCCGGATACGGAAATCCTGCGCAAGCCGGACTGGATCCGCGTCAAGGCGCCGGTGTCGAAGGGCTATCAGGAAACGCGCGAGCTCGTGCGTTCCCACAAGCTGGTGACCGTGTGCGAGGAAGCCGGTTGTCCCAATATCGGCGAATGCTGGGACAAGAAGCACGCGACCTTCATGATCATGGGTGAGATCTGCACCCGCGCCTGCGCCTTCTGCAACGTGGCGACCGGCCGGCCACTGCCGCTCGACATGGAAGAGCCTGCAAACGTCGCCAAGGCCGTCAAGCAGATGGGCCTCAGCCACGTCGTTATCACCTCCGTGGACCGCGACGACCTGGAAGACGGTGGCGCCGAACATTTCGAAAAGGTCATCTGGGCCATTCGCGAAGCCTCGCCGGCGACGACGATCGAAATCCTGACGCCGGACTTTTTGAAGAAGCCGGGCGCGCTGGAGCGGGTCGTTGCAGCCAAGCCCGATGTCTTCAACCACAATCTCGAAACCGTGCCAGGCAACTATCTGACAGTGCGGCCGGGCGCACGCTATTTCCATTCGATCCGGCTTCTGCAGCGGGTCAAGGAACTCGACCCGACCATGTTTACCAAGTCCGGAATCATGGTCGGCCTCGGCGAAGAGCGCAACGAAGTGCTGCAGCTGATGGACGACCTGCGCAGTGCCGACGTCGATTTCATGACCATCGGCCAATATCTGCAGCCGACCCGCAAGCACCACAAGGTGGAAGCTTTCGTGACGCCGGAAGAGTTCAAGTCCTACGAAACGATCGCCTATTCCAAGGGCTTCCTCATGGTCGCCTCGTCGCCGCTGACGCGCTCGTCGCATCATGCGGGGGATGACTTTGCCAGGTTGAAGGCGGCGCGGGAACGGAAGTTGGCTGCGGCGGAATAGGGGCGCTTTGATTTTCAGGTCTGTTCCATGATACGATCCTTCAAGGATAAGCAGACCGAAAAGCTCTTCGAGAGCAGCAGTTCGCGCCGAATTCCGGCTGAGATTTTGGAGAGGGCACGGCGCAAGTTGATGTCCATTCATGCCGCGCATGTGGTCGATGACTTGAAGGTGCCGCCGAGCAATCGCCTGGAGCGCCTGAAAGGCGACCGGGAGGGGCAATACTCGATCAGGATTAATGATCAGTGGCGCATCTGCTTCCGGTTCCAAGACGGCGACGCATTCGACGTTGAGATTTGTGATTACCACTGAGGCCGCAAATGCTGTTCGTTCCCAATGATCCTATTCACCCCGGAGAAATCCTGCGGGAAGAATTCATGGCCGACTACGACTTGACCGTAGCTGGTTTGGCCAAGGACTTGGGCATTGACTCTGGTCGCTTGGCCGAATTGCTGGATGGACATAGCCCGCTTGACGCCGAGATGGCGCTGCGCCTCTCGCGCTATTTTTCGAACTCTCCGGAATATTGGCTGAACCTCCAGAGAACCTATGATCTGGCGATTGCACTGAAGCAGTCGAAGGGCCTTGAGGATATCAGGCCTATTGAGGCCGCCTAAGACCGGATTCTTGCCGAGCCTCGGTTGATTTTACTGGCGCTCGACCGTATTTCCCGATCATGCCCCAGTTCGAAACCCGCCGCATCGTACCCCAATCGCCCGACCAGATGTTCGCGCTGGTGGCCGATGTCGAGAAATATCCGGAATTCCTGCCGCTCTGCGAGGGGCTGGTCGTGCGCAGCCGGAAGGAGCGCGACGGCAAGGCACTGCTCGTGGCGGACATGACGGTTGGCTACAAGGCGATCCGCGAGACGTTTACGACACAGGTCTTGCTCAACGAAGGCGAACGGGCAATTGATGTGAAATATCTTGATGGGCCTTTCAAATACCTCGACAACCGCTGGCGCTTCAACGAATTGCCAGCCGGTGGCTGCGAAGTCCATTTCTTCATCGACTACGAATTCAAAAGCCGTATCCTCGGCGCCGTCATGGGCTCCATGTTCGACCGCGCCTTCCGCATGTTTGCCGAAGCCTTCGAGGAACGGGCCAGGAAGATTTACGCCACGCCCGCCTGACGGCCGCGTGAACGAAAGGGAACGACATGAGCTTCTTCTCCAAAATCGCCTCGATCTTCGGCGGCGGCACGTCCGCAGGCGAGGCCAAGGGCGCAGCGAAGGAACACATGCGCGAGATCGCCGGTCTCCGGGTTTTTGCGACGCCGATGCGTGAAGGCGCGCAGTTTCGTCTTGCCGGCCGCATCGAGAAGGATCAGGACGGCGTGACGCTAACCCGCGAGTTCGTCCGCGCTGATCTCTTCACCACGGAAGACGATGTCGTCGAAGTGACGTTCCGCAAGGCCGAGCAAATCATCAGCCAGAACGGCAAGACACTGTTTGCCGACGGAGCACCAACGGGACGCGCCTGAATGTGTCGCTCGGAGGCGGTGCGCCAATTATCCCCGATAACAGGTCAGCGACATTTACGTATTTCGTGCAAATGGCTGACGTTGCAAAGTTTTCGATGATATTTGCGATTATTGCCGCGCCAACACGAACGCAAAGTTAACCATAGGCACTTCATTCTCCGGCAATTGTACTGGCTCATTGGCAGGGCTGTATGCGCAGGGGAACTCTACTCTTCATGCTTTTGATTGCATCTCTGGCGGCAACGCAAGTTTTCGCGCAGGAGGACCATGTCGCCGATCTGCGGGTCGGCCTTGACCTCACCTGGATCATGACGGCCGGTGCCCTGGTCATGTTCATGCAGGTCGGCTTTCTCCTGCTGGAAGCTGGCATGGTCCGATCGAAAAATTCGATCAATGTCGCCCAGAAGAACATGCTCGACTTCGTGTTTGCGGTCGTTGCTTTCGCGTTGGCCGGCTTCATGTTCGCGTTCGGCCGCTCTTCGACCCCTTTGCCGGGCTTCGATCTCAATTATGTCGCTCTGAATGGGCTCAATTCCTGGGAAGCCGGATTCTTCATCTTCCAGATCATGTTCTGCGGCACCGCGGCCACGATCGTTTCTGGCGCCGTCGCGGAGCGGATGCGTCTTTCGGCCTATATCTGGGGTTCGCTGTTCCTGTCGGCGATCATCTATCCGGTCTTCGTGCACTGGGCCTGGGGGGCTGCACTGGGCGAAAATCCGGGCGCCATTCTGGGCAATGCGGGCTTCATCGATTTCGCCGGCTCCACGGTGGTGCATGCGACGGGCGGCTGGGTTTCTCTTGCCGCCTGTATTATCATCGGCGCGCGCGAGGGCCGCTTCGACGAACAGGGGCGGCCTGTGCGCATGACCGGGCATAGCCCGGTTCTGGCGACTACAGGTGCTCTCATCCTCTTCATCGGCTGGATCGGCTTCAATGGGGGATCGACCCTGAAGGCCAATGCCGACATGGCGATGATCATCCTCAACACCGTGCTGGCGGGCGGCTTTGGCGCTGTAGCAGGCTACCTGATGACCAGCTGGCTGGATGGCGTCGTCCTGCCTGAGAAGTCGCTCTCCGGCATGTTGGGCGGGCTTGTGGCCGTCACGGCCGGATGTCACGTCCTGACGCCGGCCGGGGCCTCATTGATCGGTGTCCTGGGCGGTATCGTCGCGATCTGGGGCAACGATATCCTGGAGCGCCGTTTCAAGATAGACGACGCCGTCGGTGCCATCGGCGTTCATGCCTTTGCCGGCGTCTTGGGAACGATCGGCCTCGCGATTCTGGCTCCGTCCGCGCGCCTGCTGCATGGCAGCCGCTGGGATCAGCTGGAAATCCAGCTCCTGGGCTCTTTCGTCAATTTTGTCTGGGCATTCGGTGTCGGCTACATCTTTTTCTGGCTTCTGAACCGTTTCCTCAAGCTGCGCGTCAGCCTGGAGACCGAGCGTGGGGGTCTCAATATCGCCGAACACGGGACCCATATCGGCACCGGCCACGTCGAGGCGGCGTTGACGCAACTCATCAGCGGCGACGCCGATTTCCGGATGCGCCTTCCCATCGATCGTGGCGGAGATGTCGAACTGCTGACATCGCTATTCAACCGGTTGATGGACAACCTGCAGGTCGAGCACGCAGAACTGAGCCAACTGGAGGCGCTGAAACGACAGTCAGAGGAGGCCGAACGCGTTTCAGCCCTTTCCAACGCCACGTTCGAGGCGATCGTGATGCATCGCAACGGAACGATCATCGATGGCAACGAGCGCTTTTCGGAACTCGTCGGTGTTGATCTCAATTCGCTGATCGGCCGAAATCTGATCGACTTCGTGGATGAGCGGTTCCATGCAATGGTCAGCAAGATGGTCAGCGATGATAGCGAAAACGTAATCGAAATCGATCTGATCGGTGCCGCGGATATGCAAATCCCGGTTGCCGCACGCGGAAAGAGCATCGAGTATCGTGGAGAGCAGGTTCGCGTCGAATGCATCGTCGATCTGCGCGAGCGCAAGGCGCATGAGGAGCAGATGTTCCGGCTCGCCAATCACGATCCCCTTACTGGCCTCGCGAACCGCAGCCTCTTCACCAAGAACCTCGAAAAGGCAATCGGTCTTTCGAACAAGGGTTTCCCATCCGCGCTGGTCATGGTCGATCTGGACCGCTTCAAGGCGGTCAATGACATCCACGGCCACCACGCAGGCGACATGGTGCTGCGCGAAGCCGCGAACCGCCTGACGGAGCTTGCAGGGAAGGGCGGCGTGGTTGCGCGCCTTGGCGGCGATGAATTCGCGATCATTCGTTATGGCGTCGAGTTTGAGAACCAGGCTGCTGATCTAGGCTTGAGAATTGTAAAGGCGATGGCGCGGCCCATCGACATTGGCGGCACTTATGTCACGATCGGGTCGAGCGTCGGGATCGCGATATGCCCGACGCATGGCGATAGCGCCGAGACGATCGCCTCACGCGCCGATATCGCGCTTTATCATTCGAAGAAAACTGGCCGGAACACTTACAACATTTTCAGGTCCGGTCTCGATGCGCTTTTGGAGAAACGCCGCAGTCTTGAGGCGGACATGGAGCGGGCCGTCGCGCGCGGCGAGTTCGAACTTTACTTCCAGCCCCGGGTGGCCGCGAAGACCCTCGCCGTCAAATCCTACGAGGCCCTGATCCGCTGGCATCATCCGACCAGGGGCATGATCAGCCCGGCCGATTTCATCCCGGTCGCCGAAGCTTGCGGACGGATCATCGAGATTGGGGAATGGGTGCTGACCGAAGCGATCGCGGCGTTGCAAGGCCCCATTCAGGCTGCATCCGTCAGTATCAATGTCAGTCCCTACCAGTTCCAGCAGCGCAACTTCGTCGAAACCGTGGAACGCGCGCTCACCTTCTGGAATGTCTCTCCGGAGCGTGTCGAACTCGAGATTACCGAGAGCATGCTGATCGATGACGAGGGACGCGGCCAGACCGTTATCAGGAAGCTGAAGGCGCTGGGTGTCCAGATTGCGCTTGACGATTTCGGGACCGGCTATTCCTCGCTGTCCTATCTCAGCAAGTATCCGTTCGATACGATCAAGATCGACAAGGCCTTCGTCAATGCCCTTGAATCGGAGGAGAACGGAGCCTCCATCCTCAACGCCATCATCAGCCTTGGTTCGAGCCTCGGCATGAAGATCGTCGCGGAAGGCATCGAGACCGTGGATCAGGCGGTGTTCCTGATCGAGGCGGGCTGCGAGCAGTTGCAGGGCTATCTGTTCGGCCATCCCCAGCCACTGAAGTCGATTATCTCTGCCGTAGCGGACGATGTGCGCGAGCGGATCGATGCAGAAATGGATGACCGCTTCGCTGAACGGCAGGCCGTGGCGCTGCGGGCCCTGGTGCGCAACTGACGCTCTCAAAAAGAAAAGCGGCGCCAAGGTGGCGCCGCCCAGTTGGCGTGGCTGTCCGCGCGATTAAAGAACGAGCCGATACTTGGCGAAGCCGTTCTCGCCGGCGCCTGCATCCTCGATCTTCGCGCCCTTGACGTCGCCGGCAAACTGCTTGCCCTTCGGGCCGGTCTCGAAGACAGCGGTCGTGCCGGGCATCGCCTTGAAGCGCCAGTTGCCGTCGGCGGACGGGTTGATCGTGCCCTCCTGGACGATGTAGCGCACAATCACGTCGCGGTTCGTGTCCGGTGCCACGAAGACGATCTTGTCGCTCGTGATGTCCGGGAAATTGCCGCCCCCGCCTGCGCGATAGTTGTTGGTGGCGACAACGAACTTCTGCGCTGGATCGATCGGCTTGCCCTGGAACTGCAGGTTGACGATACGCCCGGGACCGTCGGAAACCTTCTTGCCGTCCTTGTCGTACATGGCCGGCTGCGACAGGTCGATTTCGTAGGTCACGCCGTCGATGACGTCATAGTTATAGGACGGGAATTCGTTGTTCAGGAGCGGCGCGTCCTTCGAGCCCTCCTTCACCTGTTTGAACATGCCCGCCGACATTTCCAGCCAGCCCTTGACCTGTGCGCCGGTGATGGCCACGGCGCGCACGGTGTTCGGGTAGAGATAGAGGTCCGAGACGTTCTTGATCGCAATGTCACCGGCGGGGACATCGGTGTAATAATCCGGGCCGTTCCGACCGCCGGCCTTGAACGGTGCGGCAGCGGAGAGCAATGGGAGATCCTTGTACGGCGTCTCCTTCAGCATGTCCTTGATGTACCAGGTCTGCGCATTGGAAACGATCTGAACGGACGGATCGTCAGCCACAAGTGCGAAATAGGAGTAGAGCGGGGCGGACGTCTTGCCGACCGGCGTGCGGACATAGGCCAGCGTCGCCTCATGCTCTTCCTTCACGGCAGCCACGATTTCCGGCTTGTCGGTCACGTCGGCCACGATCTTCTTGTTCTCGTCGCGATGGTAGATCGGACGCGCTTCCGTGGTGAAGTCGACAACCTTCCAGCCCTTGCCATCCTTTTCGATCAGCAGGTCGATCAGACCCATATGCGAGCCCCAGAAGCCGCCCATGACAGCCGGCTTGCCGAAAAGTGTGCCCTTGACGGCATCGACGTCATGCATGCCGTCCCAGGTCTTCGGACCGGGGAAGACAAGATGTTGGTGGCCGGTGAAGACCGCGTCGATGCCATCGACGGCAGCCACGTAAAGCGAGGCGTTTTCCATGCCGTCGGTCGGCTTGGCGGCGTCAATGCCGGAATGGGAGAGAGCAATCACGATATCCGCGCCCGCTTCCTTCATAGCCGGAACCCAGGCCTTGGCGGCGGAGACGATATCGCGCGTCATCGCCTTGCCTTCAAGGTTCTTCTGGTCCCACACCATGATCTGCGGCGGCACGAAGCCGATGAAGCCAACCTTGACCGTGCTTTCATTGCCCGCGCCGTCCTTGATCTTCTTGTCGAGGATCGCGTAAGGCTTGAAGAAAAGTTCGTCCTGCTTCGGGTCTGAGGCCAGCTTGCCCTTGGTCAGGTTGGCGCAGACGATCGGGAAATTCGCGCCGTTCAGCACGTTGAACATGAAGTCGAGGCCGTAGTTGAACTCGTGGTTCCCGAGCGTGCCGACATCATACTTCAGCACGTTCATGGCCTTCATGACCGGATGCATGTCGCCGGCCTTCATGCCTTTCTTGTAGGCCATGTAATCGCCCATCGGGTTACCCTGCAGCAGGTCGCCGTTATCGATCAGCATGGAGTTGCCGGCTTCGGCGCGGATCTTGTCGATCAGCGTTGCCGTGCGGGTCAGGCCCATCGTGTCGTTGGGCTTATCCGCATAGTAGTCATACGGCATGATGTTCACGTGGATGTCGGTCGTTTCCATGATGCGCAAATGCGCCTGGTTTGCGGCGGCGCGCGCTGCAAAGGGGTGCAGCATGATCATGGCCGCGCCAGCGGCAGCACCACCCAGAAGCGAGCGGCGCGTCAGGGTGAATTTGGGGTGTTCGAGCGTCATGGAAGTCCTCCAGTAATTGCGCGGGAGCGGTGTCCGTGTGCCCCCGATGGGCGCGCCTCTTGAAGCGGCGCTGCATCTTGGCGGCGGTTGACGACAGCAAGATGTCAGCAATCCGAAAGTTTGACCAGATGGAAAATATGACAGCCTTGGAGGCATGTCCGCAGGGTCTTAAAGCCCGGCATTCGGACGATCGATGATTTCTCTGAGCGCGAAGGACGAGTTGATTTTCACGACATGGGGCAGGGCGGAGAGCCAGTCCCGGTGAATGCGCTCGTAGTCTTCGAGATCCTTGGCTGCGACCCGAAGGATATAGTCGTATTCACCGGACATGAGATAGCAGACAATGACATTCGGACAGCGCCGCACTGCGGCCTCGAATTCCGTCAGCGTCTTGGCGAACTGACCCGACAGCGAGATATGGACGATGACCATCATCTTGTAGCCGATGGCCTTGTTCGACAGGCGGGCGTGATAGCCGGAGATGACGCCCGATTTTTCGAGGATGTCGAGGCGGCGAGAGCAGGCTGACGCAGACAGCCCCACCCGCTGCGCGAGATCTGCGTTCGACATACGTCCGTCTCGCTGCAGTTCCCTCAGAATCGCAGTATCGATGGTATCGAGCTCGGACAACGCAAACTCCTTCGAATTTTTGCGGATAGGTGCAAGAATATTCGAAAAACGTGTTTGCGGCAAAGCCTCTTTGCACGCACCTTCGAGCAGCTTTCCCCTTTAATCGACGCATTATCGACCCGCGCTGAGCGGGCGAATAAAAACTTGAGAGGAACGAAAGCATGATCGTCGGCTGTCCGAAGGAGATCAAGAATCACGAGTACCGCGTGGGCCTCACGCCCGGTGCGGCGCGTGAATATGTCGCGCATGGTCACCAGGTGTTGATCGAGATGGGCGCGGGTGCTGGCATCGGTGCAGATGATGCGACCTATGAAAGCGTCGGCGCGAAGATCGTCGCAACGGCCGCCGAGATTTTCGCCAAGGCGGACATGATCGTGAAGGTCAAGGAGCCGCAGCCGTCGGAATGGGTGCAGCTTCGTGAAGGCCAGATTCTCTATACCTATCTCCATCTTGCGCCCGATCCGGAACAGACCAAGGGCCTGCTGGCCTCGGGCGTGACCGGCGTTGCCTATGAAACCGTCACGGACGCAGCCGGAGCACTGCCGCTTCTGGCTCCGATGTCGGAAGTCGCCGGCCGTCTGTCCATCCAGGCCGGTGCCACGGCGCTTCAGAAGGCCCATGGCGGGCGAGGGGTGCTCCTCGGCGGTGTGCCGGGTGTGCTTCCGGGCAAGGTTGTCGTCATCGGTGGCGGTGTCGTCGGTCTCCACGCGACCAAGATGGCGGTTGGCCTCGGCGCGGATGTCACCGTACTCGACCGCTCGCTGCCGCGCCTGCGGCAACTCGACGATATCTTCCACGGCTCGATCCACACGCTCTACTCATCTATCGACAACATCGAGCGCGAAGTCTTCTCCGCCGATCTCGTCATCGGTGCCGTCCTGATCCCCGGTGCCGCGGCGCCCAAACTTGTCACCAAGGCGATGCTCTCCTCGATGAAGCCGGGCTCGGTGATTGTCGATGTCGCCATCGACCAGGGCGGATGTTTCGAGACCTCGCATGCGACAACGCATTCGGACCCGACCTATGTCGTTGATGGCGTCGTTCATTATTGCGTTGCGAACATGCCGGGTGCCGTTCCCTATACCTCCACCCACGCACTCAACAATGCGACTCTCGTCCATGGTCTGTCGCTGGCGGACAAGGGTCTTAAGGCGATTGCGGAAGACCCGCATCTGCGCAATGGCTTGAATGTCCACAGGGGAAAGATCACCAACAAGGCGGTTGCCGAAAGCCTCAGCCTGGATATGATCTCGGCCGTCGATGCGCTGAAGGCAGCGTAAAAGCAGGCCTTTGATCGACACTGTCTATGAAAACAAACCGGCTTCCCCACCTCCCTCTGGAAGTGGGCGGCGCCGGTTCCTATATGCGGCTCATCCGACAACGCATTGAACTCCCCGAGAGATTTGGCTGTCCGCTCCGGCTTTGAAACCGGGGAGCGATCCATTTCGGCCGGGTTACCGGTGTCGGTTGCAGTTGAGACGGTCGACTTCACGAAGTTTTTATCGTGTTTCAATTGGCCTGTGGGCAGTTTGCTTTCGTAACGCCGTATTAAGGAGCGAGCGTCCATGAAATTCCACATTCTCCATGTGTGTCTTGAAGTTCGCCCTCCTGACACTCTATGTAGGGAATGAGAAATTTCGATGATTCCCGGATCAGCTGCGAAGTCCGGACCCAACGTTTGAAGGTAGAAGATGAGCAATCCTGTTGATACCGCAATGGCACTGATCCCGATGGTCGTCGAACAGACCAATCGCGGCGAGCGGTCCTATGACATCTATTCGCGGCTTCTGAAGGAACGCATCATCTTCCTGACGGGTCCGGTCGAGGATCACATGGCGACGCTGGTGTCGGCGCAGCTCCTGTTCCTCGAGGCCGAGAATCCGAAGAAGGAAATTGCGCTCTACATCAATTCGCCGGGCGGCGTCGTGACTGCCGGCATGGCCATCTACGACACGATGCAGTTCATCAAGCCTGCCGTCTCGACGCTCTGCATCGGCCAGGCCGCTTCCATGGGGTCGCTGCTTCTGGCCGCCGGCCACAAGGACATGCGCATTGCCATGCCGAATGCCCGCATCATGGTTCACCAGCCGTCTGGCGGTTTCCAGGGCCAGGCATCCGACATCGAGCGCCATGCTCGTGACATCATCAAGATGAAGCGTCGCCTGAACGAGATCTACGTAAAGCATACGGGCCGCACGTATGAAGAAGTCGAAACGGCACTCGACCGTGACAACTTCATGGATGCGCAGGAAGCGAAGAACTGGGGCCTGGTTGATCAGGTCTTCACGTCGCGCGAAGAGATCGAAGGTCCTGCGGGCGCCTGAGGGCGCCCCTGAATGCACCGAGGCTTGCTGCGCAATTCTTGACAAGGATCAAGGTCGGCGTCAGCCTAAAGTGCAGGATATGGAATTAATGCTATGTTGAATTTTTGTGACATAGCATTCAGTGAGACTGGGGGAAACGTTGCAAGCTGCCGGATAAAGTGATTTGTTCGGATCAGCGAGTACCCCCGAAAACCCTTTCCGATGCGACACGAGGCGCAGATCCAAAGGGTGGAAAAAGTTCCGTGTATTCCCTGAGCGGGTAACGCCGGTATGCTTGGAAGGAAAGTGACATGAGCAAGGTCAGCGGTAGCAGCGGCGGTGACTCGAAGAATACCCTTTATTGCTCTTTCTGCGGCAAGAGCCAGCATGAAGTGCGCAAGCTGATCGCCGGACCGACGGTCTTCATCTGCGACGAGTGCGTTGAACTCTGCATGGATATCATCCGTGAAGAGAACAAGACCTCCATGGTCAAGTCGCGCGATGGCGTGCCGACCCCGCAGGAAATCATCAAGGTTCTGGACGAATACGTTATCGGCCAGCAGCAGGCGAAGCGCATCCTGTCGGTGGCTGTTCACAACCACTACAAGCGTCTCGCGCATGCCTCTAAGAACGGCGACGTCGAACTGGCAAAGTCCAACATCCTGCTCGTCGGCCCGACCGGCTGCGGCAAGACCTATCTGGCCCAGACGCTCGCCCGCATCATCGACGTTCCGTTCACCATGGCGGACGCCACGACGCTGACGGAAGCCGGCTATGTCGGTGAAGACGTCGAGAACATCATCCTGAAGCTGCTTCAGGCTGCGGACTACAATGTCGAGCGTGCTCAGCGCGGCATCGTCTATATCGACGAAGTCGACAAGATTTCCCGCAAGTCGGACAACCCGTCCATCACGCGCGACGTGTCGGGCGAGGGCGTTCAGCAGGCACTTCTGAAGATCATGGAAGGCACGGTTGCTTCCGTTCCGCCGCAGGGCGGTCGCAAGCATCCGCAGCAGGAATTCCTGCAGGTCGACACGACGAACATCCTGTTCATCTGCGGCGGCGCCTTTGCAGGCCTCGACAAGCTGATCTCGGCCCGTGGCGAAAAGACCTCGATCGGCTTTGCCGCGAGCGTCAAGTCGCCGGAAGATCGCCGCGTCGGCGAAGTCCTGCGCGAGCTGGAGCCGGAAGACCTGGTCAAGTTCGGCCTTATCCCGGAATTCATCGGTCGTCTGCCGGTTCTGGCAACGCTCGAAGACCTGGATGAAGATGCGCTGATCCAGATCCTGTCCGAGCCGAAGAACGCCCTGATCAAGCAGTATCAGCGCCTGTTCGAGATGGAAGATGTCGAACTGACCTTCCACGAGGACGCACTGCGTGCGATCGCCAAGCGGGCCATTGTGCGCAAGACCGGTGCGCGTGGTCTCCGCTCGATCATGGAAAAGATCCTGCTCGACACGATGTTCGAACTGCCGGCGCTTGAAGGTGTTCGTGAAGTCGTCATCTCCGACGATGTCGTCGAAGGCAAGGCGCGCCCGCTCTACATCTATTCGGAGCGCAGCGAAGAAAAGGCCAACGTATCGGCGTAAGTGCCGAGATACATGGTATGCAGTCGAAAAGCTCGGGGCATTGCTCCGGGCTTTTTTCATGGGTTTAACCTCGTTAAATCGTCGTAATCCGGGCCTTTTTAAGTTGCGTACTTGGTAAAGTGTCGCGATAGTAAAAAGCGAATCCGCGTGGGAATTCAGCGTATCGCGGGACTGTTTTGAAAGCCGGCAAGCCTCGCGACAGCAGAAGCGGGCAAGCTCGGTGTCAAGGCGGGACAAAGGGTAGGGTAGACGCCGATCGTCTTGAAAAGACGTCCGTCAGACTCCACTTAGAGAGCGGTAATGAGAAGCATCGGGGCTCCCCGCCCGGTGCAGAGGGTGGCCCAGACGGGAACCCGATGGAAAGGAACTCACATGACCAAGAAGACGTTGCCTGCAGACAGCATTGCCTACCCGGTATTGCCGCTGCGTGACATTGTCGTCTTTCCGCACATGATCGTGCCGCTCTTCGTCGGCCGTGAGAAGTCCATTCGCGCTCTGGAAGAGGTGATGGGCTCTGATCGTCAGATCATGCTGGTAACCCAGATCAATGCGAGCGACGACGACCCGAAGCCCTCCGCGATCTATACCGTCGGTACGGTCGCCAATGTTCTCCAGCTGTTGAAGCTGCCCGATGGCACCGTCAAGGTTCTCGTCGAAGGCCGCGCGCGCGCCGAGATCGACGGCTATACCGAACGCGACGAGTTCTACGAAGCGATGGCCCACGTTCTGTCCGAACCGGCCGAAGACGCCGTCGAGATCGAGGCTCTGTCTCGCTCGGTCGTCTCCGAGTTCGAGAACTACGTGAAGCTGAACAAGAAGATTTCCCCGGAAGTGGTCGGCGCCGCCAGCCAGATCGAGGACTATTCGAAGCTGGCCGACACGGTTGCCTCTCATCTCTCCATCAAGATCACCGAAAAGCAGGAGATGCTGGAAACGGTGAGCGTCAAGACGCGTCTTGAAAAGGCGCTCGGCTTCATGGAAGGCGAGATTTCGGTCCTCCAGGTCGAGAAGCGCATCCGCTCGCGCGTCAAGCGCCAGATGGAAAAGACGCAGCGCGAATATTACCTCAACGAGCAGATGAAGGCGATCCAGAAGGAACTTGGCGACGGCGAGGACGGTCGCGACGAGATGGCCGAACTGGAAGAGCGCATCAAGAAGACGAAGCTTTCCAAGGAGGCCCGCGAAAAGGCGGATGCCGAACTGAAGAAGCTGCGCCAGATGAGCCCGATGTCGGCCGAAGCCACCGTCGTGCGCAACTATCTCGACTGGCTGACCGGTCTGCCCTGGGGCAAGCGCTCCAAGATCAAGACCGACCTCAATTTTGCCGAGGAAGTGCTCGCCGGCGATCACTTCGGGCTCGACAAGGTCAAGGAACGCATCGTCGAATATCTGGCCGTTCAGGCCCGCGCGAAGAAGATCAAGGGCCCCATCCTTTGCCTCGTTGGCCCGCCCGGCGTGGGTAAGACTTCGCTCGCCCGCTCGATCGCAAAGGCCACTGGACGCGAATATGTCCGCATGGCGCTGGGCGGCGTGCGTGACGAGGCCGAAATCCGCGGTCACCGCCGCACCTATATCGGCTCGATGCCCGGCAAGGTCATCCAGTCGCTGAAGAAGGCGAAGAAGGCCAACCCGCTCTTCCTGCTCGACGAGATCGACAAGATGGGCCAGGACTTCCGTGGCGATCCGTCGTCGGCTCTGCTGGAGGTGCTCGATCCGGAACAGAATGCAACGTTCATGGATCACTATCTGGAGGTCGAATATGACCTTTCGGACGTGATGTTCATCACCACGGCGAACACACTGAACATCCCGGCGCCGCTGATGGACCGCATGGAAATCATCCGCATCGCCGGCTACACGGAAGATGAAAAGCGGGAAATCGCCCGCCGCCACCTTCTGCCGAAGGCGATCCGCGATCATGCGCTGCAGCCGGCCGAGTTCTCGGTCTCCGACGACGCGCTGATGGCGGTCATCCGTCAATACACCCGCGAAGCTGGTGTCCGTTCGCTCGAACGCGAACTGATGAAGCTCGCCCGCAAGGCGGTGACCGAGATACTCAAGGGCAAGACCAAGTCGGTCGAGGTTACGCCCGAGAACGTGTCCGACTATCTCGGCGTTCCGCGCTTCCGCCACGGCGAGGCTGAACGCGAGGATCAGGTCGGTGTTGTCACCGGTCTCGCCTGGACGGAAGTCGGTGGCGAACTGCTGACGATCGAAGGCGTCATGATGCCAGGTGGCAAGGGCCGTATGACGGTCACGGGCAACCTGAAGGATGTGATGAAGGAGTCGATTTCTGCGGCGGCGTCTTACGTGCGCTCGCGGTCCATCGATTTCGGCATCGAGCCTCCGCGCTTCGATAAGGCCGACATTCACGTCCACGTTCCGGAAGGTGCGACCCCGAAGGACGGTCCGTCCGCCGGTGTTGCCATGGCGACGGCCATCGTGTCGATCATGACCGGGATTCCCGTGTCGAAGGATGTCGCCATGACCGGCGAAATCACCCTTCGAGGTCGGGTTCTCCCTATTGGTGGCCTGAAGGAAAAGCTGCTCGCGGCGCTCCGTGGCGGCATCAAGAAGGTGCTGATCCCGGAAGAAAACGCCAAGGATCTCGCCGACATTCCGGACAATGTGAAGAACGAGATGGAAATCATCCCGGTCTCTCGGATGGGCGAAGTCCTGCAGCATGCACTGGTCCGTCAGCCCCAGCCGATCGTTTGGGAGCCTGATGCGAACGCTGCCGTCGTGCCTGCCGATTCGGCTGAAGAAAGTGGTGTAGGCGTCGCGCATTGACGCCTTCCGGCCTCAATTGCGCCGGAATGAACCTGATAAGAACCCGAGGCCGGCAGAAATGCCGGCCTTTTTTAACGAAAACAGCGCGCAAAGCCCTGCAAAACAAGGGATTGAGCGCATTTTCGGTTGCGGCGGACGCGCTCCTGCGTATTCTGCCCGCGATGACCAATCGAATCGTTTCATACCAGTAAGAAAGGGGTGGAAACATGAACAAGAACGAGCTCGTATCCGCAGTTGCGGAAAAGGCTGGCCTGTCCAAGACCGACGCTGCATCGGCTGTTGACGCTGTGTTCGAAGCAATCCAGGGCGAACTGAAGAACGGCGGCGACGTCCGTCTCGTTGGCTTTGGCAACTTCTCCGTTTCGCGCCGCGAAGCCTCCACGGGCCGCAACCCGTCCACGGGCGCTGAAGTTGCCATCCCGGCTCGCAACGTGCCGAAGTTCTCGGCCGGCAAGGGCCTCAAGGACGCTGTAAACTAAGACCAGTTTCTGCCTGCCACCCGCCAGTTTCGACTGGAACAGGCAAGCAAAGGTTTGAAGACCCGGTGCGTATCCCGCGCCGGGTTTTTGCGTTTCTGAACCGCGATCATCTTTGTGGATAGGTCAGCAATCTTGCCGCAATTTCCGATTCGTCCTATCAATGCGTGGTCGGCTTGTCCGGCATTCGTTCTCAGGGCGGGGTGAAACTCCCCACCGGCGGTAATGGGGTAACCCGAAGCCCGCGAGCGCGGCATCCGAAGAATTTGGATGCGGGTCAGCAGGTCCGGTGCGATTCCGGAGCCGACGGTCATAGTCCGGATGAAAGAGAATGAGTCCAGTGTCTGTGTAGTCTCGCCTCAAGGCGGGAAGGGAAAGACTTGGAATCTCATGCCCTGATTTGTGTTGGCCCAGATCGGCGAAGTGAACATGAATCAGATTGGAAATCTCAGACAGAAATATCCGGCGATCGCTGCCGCCGCCATTATGGTGCTCGCGGGCGTCGCCTTTGCTGCCATCAATGTTCTCACGCAGTGGGTCACGATGAAGCTGGGCTTCGGCTCGGTGTCGACCGCCTTCTGGCAATATGCGATCGCCCTTCTTTTTTCCCTGCCTTATCTCTGGCGGGCGGGATAAGTGCGATGCGGACCAAATATCCGGCAAGCCATGTCGTCCGGGTGGTATTTTCCGTGTTCGGAGTCCAGGTGTGGGTCATGGGGCTGGCGCATGTGCCGATCTGGCAGGCGATTGCGCTGGTCATGACGTCACCGTTCTTTATCATTCTCGGCGCGCGCGTGTTTCTCGGAGAGCGGGTAGGGCCGGCGCGATGGGCTGCCACCTTCGTGGGTTTCGCCGGCGCGATGATGATCCTGCAGCCGTGGTCGGATACCTTCACCTGGGAGGCGCTTCTCCCGGTTCTGGCCGCGCTCCTCTGGGGGGCAACGTCACTCTACACCAAGAGCCTGACCCACGACGAATCACCGGAAACCATTACGGTCTGGCTGTTGCTGTTGCTCACGCCGGTGAATGGCGCCTTCGCGCTTGCCTCCGGCTTCGAAGTTCCCACCGGCACCGTTCTGGCAATTTTCGTCGCTCTGGGTCTGTTGACGGCTGTCGCGCAATATCTCCTGACGCTCGCCTATGCGACCGCCGATGCCGCCTATGTGCAGCCCTTCGACGATCTGAAATTGCCGCTCAACGTGCTGGCAGGCTGGCTTGTCTTTGGCTATGCACCGGCGGGAACGCTCTGGCTCGGCGCCATCCTCATCCTCGGCGCCTCGCTGTTCATCATGACCTTCGAAACACGGCGGGAGAGGGCTGTTTCGACATCTGCCTGATGGCACGGAGCAGCCCTTTGTCGGCTCAGTCGTCTGCCGAGCCCGGTCGGGTCATGTCTGCGTGCTGCTTGGCCAGCATCTCCGCCGGCGCGACGTTGGCCAAGGCCGAGGTCATCTTGTTCTTCCAGCCCGCGACCACATCGCCTTCGCCATCCATCATGGCATCGAATCCGATACGGGCGACGTCGGCCGGATCATCCTTGGAACCTTGGCCGCTCGACGTGTCGGTCAGACCGGTATGCTCGAAGAAATCCGTGTCGGTCGGCCCGGGCATCAGGCAGGTCACGGTGATTCTGGAATCTTTCAGTTCCTCACGAAGCGCATGTGAGAAAGAATTGATGAAGGCCTTCGAACCGTTATAGACGGCCTGATAGGCACCGGGGATGAAGCCTGCAATGGAACCGGTGAACAAGATCCGTCCAGCGACGCGCTTCCGCAGGGCGTTCCAGAAGTGGTGAACGAGCAGAAGAGTGCCGCTGATATTGGTATCCACCACCTTCTGCGCTTTTTCCGGGGCCTGATCCAGAAAGCCGTGTCCCAGGCCCCGCCCGACATTTGCCATCAGCAGATCGACAGGACGCCCGCGCGACTCGATTGCCTTGACGAGATCGCGGACGCCGCCTTGGGTGGAAACAGGGCGTGCTCATCGCTCAACCCGTCCGGTACTTTGATCGGCCCGATATCGGCGAAAGGTACGCGCAGGTATTTGCCTGCCCGCCGCGATAGCCGCCCAGAAGATGGGAATATCCGATCAGCCCGGCCGGCGAGTTGCCCCACAGCTTGCTCACCTTCGCCGAATCGGGGCTGCTGCGCTTGCAGCCGGAAAAGAATCCACGTTTGCAGAAGAAGCATTCGCCGCAGGAAATCGTGAAGGGGACGACGACTCGATCACCCACTTTGAAGGCCTTGTTGTCGCGCCCGTCTTCGATCGTCGGGTCGGGTGCGCTTTCACAGCGGATATCATGCTGGCCGTGCCAGGTGAGCGACTTCCTATTCGCCTCCTCGGTTTCCGCCTTCGAACAACGACCTATCCATCGTGTTCGAAAAGAAGCGAGAAACGGGGGGCTTCATCCGGGCGAGGGGATCGGGCAGGGCGCTATCCACAGGAGCGCCAAACAGGCAGGACCAATCCCAGAAACAAAAAATGGGGGCCGAAGCCCCCGTCCATGGTCTGCTTCCAGCCACGTCAGAACGCGTGAAACGTGATCGTTGTGAGCGTCCGCTCGACATCCTCGATGTCGACAAAGATGTCATTCACATAGCGCCCGATGTCCTGGCCGTCCGGGACGTAGATTTTGGCGATGAGATCATAGTCGCCGCTCGTAGAATAGAGTTCGGAGACGACTTCCTTTTCGTAGATCTTGTCGGCAACCTGGTAGGTCTGGCCCGGTCGGCAGCGAATCTGGGTAAAAATGCAGCGCATGTCGCCTCCATTTCGGTTGATTCTTCTCACGTGAGCCGACATTAGCCAATGCGAGGCGCCATTTGAAGTGTCGCTCGCCCAGCGTTCCGCCAGTATAGGCAGGGTCAGAGACGTGCTAGGCTAAAGAGGCAACGACAATCATAGCGTTGCAAGACATTCTTCATGTGATTTGAGAAAGAATGGTGGGCGATGAGAGACTCGAACTCCCGACATCCTCGGTGTAAACGAGGCGCTCTACCAACTGAGCTAATCGCCCGCCGCGTTGGTGGGGGTGATCTATTCGCAAAGACTGTGATCCGCAAGAGGGCGAGGGGCATTTTTTGCAATTTTTTTGGCAATGCCTTGTGGATCCGGGGCTCTGTCAAAAAATTGTCGTCGGCGTGATTTTTTGTTTTGAAATCCGCTTGACACTCACCCGTCTACCCCTTAGACACCCGCTCACCGAACGAAGCGGCGACGCGGTTCGGGAAATGCGCGGGTGTAGCTCAGTCGGTTAGAGTGCCGGCCTGTCACGCCGGAGGTCGCGGGTTCGAGCCCCGTCACTCGCGCCATTCTCTTTCTTTACAGATGGATAAGACGCTAAGCTCAGGTAGATCCTGAGCTGTTTGCGTTTGTCGCTATAGCAGATGTAACGCCCTTCGCGGCGCCGCGACTCACTGGCTTCCGATCGATGGCGCTCCGGTCCGCCTGAGCGATTTTTCCGCGCAACGCTTGGGAAAATGTATCGCTGCTGCGACGCTGATCGAACAATTCTCTCAAATTGATCACCGTCATATTGCGCTGCAAAACCGTGCTGCGGCATCTGTGTCGTGAATTGGTAAAGTTGATGATGTTAATCGTTGTTTTGCGGTTCAAATCGCTTGCACCGCAGGACGGGCTGCGCTAGTCACGAAGACGTTGCAACGAAGACCTACGCCCTGTCGGCAATGCCCGGCGCGCCCAACGCGACCGCACCTTAAGGACAGGCTAAGGACGGACAGAATGACAGATCTCCTCAGTTCCTATCTCCCGATCGCGATCTTTATCGGCGTTTCGCTGATTATCGGCATCTCGCTGCTGATCGCGCCTTTCGCACTTGCGTTCAAGGCGCCCGACTCGGAAAAGCTTTCGTCGTTTGAGTGCGGCTTCAACGCCTTCGATGACGCGCGCATGAAGTTCGACATCCGCTTCTATCTCGTGTCGATCCTGTTCATCATCTTCGACCTGGAAGTCGCCTTCCTGTTTCCGTGGGCGGTTTCGTTCAGCAGCATCGGTTGGGTAGGCTTCTGGTCCATGATGGTCTTCCTCGGCGTGCTCACGATCGGTTTCATTTATGAATGGAAGAAGGGAGCACTCGAATGGGAGTGACATCCGGCAACACGACGCTCGTCGCACCGCAGCCCAAGGGAATCATCGATCCCTCGACCGGCAAGCCGGTCGGCGCGAACGACAAGTTTTTCGGTGAGATCAACAACGAGCTGGCTGACAAGGGCTTTCTCGTTACTGCTACTGACGAACTGATCACATGGGCCCGCACGGGCTCACTGATGTGGATGCAGTTCGGTCTCGCTTGCTGCGCCGTTGAAGGCCTGATGCAGGCCTCTGGTCCGCGCTATGACATGGAGCGCTTCGGCGTAGCGCCGCGCGCATCACCGCGCCAGTCTGACGTCATGATCGTTGCCGGCACGCTGACCAACAAGATGGCGCCGGCGCTCCGAAAGGTCTATGACCAGATGCCCGAGCCGCGTTACGTCATCTCGATGGGTTCCTGCGCCAATGGCGGCGGCTACTATCACTATTCCTATTCGGTCGTCCGCGGTTGTGACCGCGTCGTGCCGGTTGATGTTTATGTTCCAGGCTGTCCCCCCACGGCCGAGGCTCTGCTCTACGGCGTGCTGCTTCTTCAGAAGAAGATTCGGCGCACCGGAACGATCGAGCGCTAAGGCTGAAGGGTTAAGCAATGAGCGAAGCACTGAACACGCTTGCGGCACGGATCGGCGAACAGAAGGGGTCGCTGGTTTTGGCGTCGGAAGTTGCCTATGGCGAGCTGAGCATCACGGTGGCGCCGGAGAACCTCATTGAGGTTCTGCGCTTCCTGCATGATGATTCCGCCTGTCGTTTTATCAACGTGACGGACATCTGCGGCGTCGATTATCCGGGTCGGGACGAGCGTTTCGAGGTGGTCTACCATCTCCTGTCGCCATCGAAGAACCAGCGTATCCGCATCAAGGTTCCGACCAGCGAAGACAAGCCGGTTCCGACGGCCTGTGATATCTATCCGGGTGCTAACTGGTTCGAGCGCGAAACCTACGACATGTATGGTATCCTGTTCTCCGGCCATCCGGACCTGCGCCGTATCCTCACGGATTACGGTTTTGAGGGTTACCCGCTGCGCAAGGACTTCCCGATGACCGGCTATGTCGAAGTGCGCTATGACGACGAAGCCAAGCGGGTTGTGTACGAGCCCGTGCAACTGCGCCAGGAGTTCCGCAATTTCGACTTCCTCTCGCCTTGGGAGGGTACGGATTACGTGCTGCCGGGCGATGAGAAGGCAGCGAAGTAAGGGGCGGAAGACATGACCATGACGAAAGAACATTCCGTCCGCAATTTCACGATCAACTTCGGTCCCGAGCACCCGTCGGCCCACGGCGTTCTGCGTCTGGTGCTCGAACTGGACGGTGAAATCGTCGAACGCGCGGACCCGCATATCGGCCTGCTACATCGCGGTACCGAAAAGCTGATCGAAGCTAAGACATACCTGCAGGCCGTTCCCTATTTCGACCGTCTCGACTACGTCGCGCCGATGAACCAGGAACATGCCTACTGTCTCGCCATCGAGAAGTTGCTCGGCATTGAGGTTCCGAAGCGCGGCCAGCTGATCCGGGTTCTCTTCTCGGAAATCGGCCGCATCCTGTCGCACATTATGAACGTGACGACCCAGGCCATGGACGTCGGCGCGATGACGCCGCCGGTCTGGGGCTTCGAAGAGCGTGAAAAGCTGATGGTATTCTATGAGCGCGCCTGTGGCGCCCGTATGCACGCAGCCTATTTCCGTCCGGGCGGCATCCACCAGGACATCCCGCAAAAGCTCGTTGAAGACATTGCCGCCTGGTGCGATCCCTTCCTCAAGGTACTCGACGATATCGAAGGCCTGCTCACCGGCAACCGCATTTTCAAGCAGCGTAACGTCGACATTGGCGTTGTCTCGCTGGAAGATGCCTGGAAGTGGGGCTTCTCGGGCGTGATGGTTCGCGGTTCTGGCGCTGCCTGGGACCTGCGCCGCGCGCAGCCCTATGAGTGCTATTCGGAACTCGATTTCGACATTCCGGTCGGCAAGAATGGCGACTGCTACGATCGTTACCTCATCCGCATGATCGAAATGCGCGAAGCGGTGAAGATCATGAAGCAGTGCTGTGCACGACTGCTCGGCTCTGAGAAGGTGGGGCCCGTCTCGTCGCTCGACGGCAAGGTCGTTCCGCCGAAGCGTGGCGAGATGAAGCGCTCGATGGAAGCGCTGATCCACCACTTCAAGCTCTACACGGAAGGTTTCCACGTTCCTGAGGGTGAAGTCTATGCGGCCGTCGAAGCCCCGAAGGGCGAATTCGGCGTATATCTTGTCTCGGATGGGTCCAACAAACCGTATCGCTGCAAGATTCGCGCGCCGGGCTTCGTGCATCTTCAAGCCATGGATTTCCTGAGCTCCGGCCACATGCTGGCCGACGTGACGGCAATCCTCGGTTCACTCGACATCGTGTTCGGCGAGGTTGACAGATGATCGTCCGGTTTGCTCTCGCGGCATCCTTCGCTATCCTTGCGTCGCAGGCGTTTGCCGCGACAGTCGGCGGTAACTCGGGTCAGAATGCATCCGCGCCGTCGTCTACGATGAAGGAGCTGCTCGCGCAGGGCTACGAGATCAAGTCCGCCATCCCGAACGGTGACAAGTTCGTGATATTTATGCAGAAAGACCAGTCGGCCTACGCTTGCGAATTCGTGTCCGTCACGATGACCAAATGCGGTGCCATCAACTGACAAGGCGTGAAAGAGAATGTCCGTTCGACGACTAGCCGATGATAACGTCCAGCCGCAGAGCTTCGCCTTCAACGAAGCCAACAGCGCGTGGGCGGCCGAGACGATCAAGAAGTACCCTGCTGGTCGCCAGCAATCTGCGGTGATCCCGCTGTTGATGCGCGCCCAGGAACAGGATGGCTGGGTCACGCGTGCGGCGATCGAAAAGATCGCGGACATGCTGGAAATGCCCTATATCCGTGTTCTCGAAGTTGCGACCTTCTACACGCAATTCCAGATCAAGCCGGTCGGGACGCGTGCGCATGTGCAGGTCTGTGGCACCACGCCCTGCATGCTGCGCGGTTCCGAAGATCTGATGGCTGTGTGCAAGAAGAAGATTCATCCGGAGCCGCTCCACACCAACGAAAGCGGCACGCTGTCCTGGGAAGAAGTCGAATGTCAGGGCGCCTGCGTCAACGCGCCGATGGTTGTCATTTTCAAGGACACCTATGAAGACCTGACGCCGACGCAGCTGGAATACATCATCGACCGGTTCGAAGCAGGCAAGGGCGGTGACGTGACCCCTGGTCCGCAAATCGACCGTGTCTATTCTGCCCCGGCCGGCGCGCCGGTCACGCTGACAAGCGATGTCGTGCCGCCGAAGTTTGCCGCACGCGCCGAAGCCCCGGCTGCTGCTGCACCCGCTCCTGTTGCTGCCGCGCCGTCTGCGCCTGTTGCTGACGCCAAGGCGGAAGCCAAGCCATCGCTGGATGATCCGAACCGTCCGGCTGCCGTCGAAAAGCCGGCCACCCCGGACGACCTCAAGATGATTTCCGGTGTCGGCCCGGTCATGGAAAACAAGCTTCATGATCTCGGCATCTACACGTTTGCGCAGATCGCCAAGTGGACGGAAAAGGAAATCGCCTGGGTCGACGGTTACCTGGCATTCCGCGGCCGCATCCTTCGCGACGACTGGATCAAGCAAGCCGATGCGCTGGCGCGCGGCGGTGAAGAAGAATATGTGCGCGTTTTCGGCAAGAAGCCGCGTTGAGAGGTGAGACATGCTTAAGGACGAAGATCGCATTTTCACCAACCTTTACGGTCTCAAGGACAAGTCCCTGAAGGGCGCCATGTCGCGTGGCCACTGGGACGGCACCAAGCAGATCATCGAAAAGGGCCGCGACTGGATCATCGACGAGATGAAGGCCTCTGGCCTTCGTGGCCGAGGTGGCGCAGGCTTCCCGACTGGCCTCAAGTGGTCGTTCATGCCCAAGCAGAGCGATGGCCGTCCGCATTACCTCGTCGTCAACGCCGACGAATCCGAGCCCGGTACCTGCAAGGACCGCGACATCATGCGCCACGATCCGCATACGCTGATCGAAGGCTGCGTGATTGCCGGCTTCGCCATGGGCGCCAACACGGCCTACATCTACCTCCGTGGCGAATACATGCGCGAGCGTGAAGCCCTGCAGGCGGCCGTGGACGAGTGCTATGACGCTGGTCTCCTTGGCAAGAACAACAAGAACGGCTGGGATTTCGACGTCTATCTGCACCATGGTGCAGGCGCCTATATCTGCGGCGAGGAAACCGCTCTGTTGGAAAGCCTGGAAGGCAAGAAGGGCCAGCCGCGCCTGAAGCCGCCGTTCCCGGCCAATATGGGCCTCTATGGCTGCCCGACCACGGTCAACAACGTCGAATCCATCGCCGTTGCTCCGACCATCCTGCGTCGCGGCGCATCGTGGTTCTCGTCGATCGGCCGTCCGAACAATGTCGGCACCAAGCTGTTCATGGTTTCCGGCCACGTCAACAAGCCCTGCACCTTCGAAGACGCGATGGGCCTGTCCTTCCGCGAACTCATCGAAACGCATTGCGGCGGCATCCGCGGCGGCTGGGACAACCTGCTCGCGGTTATTCCGGGTGGCGCATCGTGCCCCGTCGTCAAGGGCGAGGACATGAAGGACGCGATCATGGACTTCGACGGCATGCGCGAGGTCAAGTCCTCGTTCGGCACCGGCGGCATGATCGTCATGGACAAGTCCACCGACATCATCAAGGCCATCTGGCGCATCGCTGCCTTCTTCAAGCACGAGAGCTGCGGTCAGTGCACGCCGTGCCGCGAAGGCACGGGCTGGATGATGCGCGTTCTCGAGCGCATGGTGAAGGGCAACGCGCAGAAGCGCGAAATCGACATGCTGTTTGAAGTCACGAAGCAGATCGAGGGTCACACGATCTGTGCATTGGGCGACGCTGCCGCCTGGCCGGTCCAGGGTCTGATCCGCAATTTCCGTCCGGAAATCGAAAAGCGGATCGACCAGTACACGGCCAACGCCATGGCGCACGGCGCGGTTCTGGAGGCTGCCGAGTAAGCTTCCATGAACGCCCAGCGCAACGATCATCGTGACGACATGTCCGCTCCGCATGATGCGGTGGCGAATCTTGTTCGAGCGACGAACGAGGCGATGGAGGCATTCATGAAGACTGACTGGACGAAGGACGGTGACAGGCAAGAGGGCGTTGCGCTCAATCCGCTGATGGCCAATCCGGCCATCATGATGGCAGCGGCAACAGCTTACGGCATCCGGATGACCGGGCAGTGGGCAAGCCTCTTCCTCAATGCGATGCAGGATCAGGCAGAGCGCGTGAATGCGCCGACTGCCGAGGCGGAAGCGGCCGAAGTGAAGCCGGCGGCCGAAGCCCAACTGGCGGAAGCCCAGCCAATGGCCGAACCGGTCGCTGACGAAGCCCCGTTTGCTGTCGAGCCTGTGACGGCAAAGATAGCGGAGGCCGAGGTCGCTAAGCCTGTGGTCGTTGAAGTGCCTGAGAACGAACCCTTGTCGGCAAAGGTCTCAGCCGACGAGGTGATCGAGAAGCGGGCGCGCAAGGCGGCGAAGGTCGCCAAGGTTCGCAAGTCGGCCGAGAAGGCTGCGGTCGCGAAGGCGCCGGTTTCGGCCGGCGACGACTTGAAGCGGATTTCGGGCATTGGCCCGAAGCTGGCCAATGTGCTGACGGGTCACGGTGTGGTGACATTCGCGCAGCTGGCCGAAATGAATGAAGCAGCGCTTGCTGCGCTCGACGAGGAACTCGGTCTTGAAGGCCGGATCCTGCGGGACGACTGGGCGGGACAGGCGCGGAAGATACTGGCGACCGGACACTGAGCCGCAAGGCAGGTTCAAGGGCGTGAAATGAAATGGGCGAGGGCGGTCCGCAAGGACCTTCCGGACCACGACAGAAACTCTGGCTTGATGCGCGATTGAGCGCGGAAGCGGGAAGGCGAATATGGCGAAGCTGAAAGTCGACGGTAAGGAAATCGAAGTTCCGGATCATTTCACGCTGTTGCAGGCGTGCGAAGAGGCCGGGGCCGAGGTGCCGCGCTTCTGTTTTCATGAGCGGCTGTCGGTTGCCGGCAACTGCCGCATGTGTCTGATCGAGGTGAAGGGCGGCCCGCCGAAGCCGGCTGCCTCCTGCGCCATGGGCGTGCGCGACGTTCGCGGCGGCCCGAATGGCGAACTGCCGGAAATCTTCACCAACACGCCGATGGTCAAGAAGGCCCGCGAAGGCGTGATGGAATTCCTGCTGATCAACCATCCGCTGGATTGCCCTATCTGCGACCAGGGTGGCGAATGCGACCTGCAGGACCAGGCGATGGCCTTCGGCATGGACGGCACCCGCTACAATGAAAACAAGCGCGCCGTGGAAGACAAATATATCGGCCCGCTCGTCAAGACCGTGATGAACCGCTGCATTCACTGCACGCGCTGCGTTCGCTTCACGACGGAAGTCGCCGGAATTTCCGAGCTCGGCCTGATCGGTCGTGGCGAAGACGCCGAGATCACCACCTATCTCGAGCAGGCCATGACCTCTGAGCTGCAGGGCAACGTTGTTGACCTCTGCCCGGTCGGCGCGCTGACCTCCAAGCCCTTCGCCTTCACGGCCCGTCCGTGGGAACTGAACAAAACCGAGACGATCGACGTCATGGACGCGCTCGGCTCCGCCATCCGCGTCGATACGCGCGGCCGCGAAGTGATGCGCATCATGCCGCGCGTCAACGAAGAGGTGAACGAGGAGTGGATCTCCGACAAGTCGCGCTTCGTCTGGGACGGCCTGCGCACGCAGCGCCTCGACAAGCCTTACGTCCGCAAGGACGGCCGTCTGGTTCCTGCGACCTGGGGTGAAGCCTTCGCTTCCATCAAGGACGTCGTTTCGAAGACCAATGGCTCGAAGATCGGCGCGATCGCTGGCGATCTCGCTTCCGTTGAAGAAATCTACGCACTCGGCGAACTGATGGCCGCTCTCGGCTCGAAGAACATCGATGCCCGTCAGGACGGCGCATTCGCCGATCCGTCGCTTGGCCGCGCATCTTACATCTTCAACCCAACTGTTGCGGGCATCGAGAAGGCTGATGCCTTCCTGCTCGTCGGTTCCAACCCGCGCTTCGAGGCGGCCGTTCTCAACGCCCGCATCCGCAAGCGCTGGCGCCAGGGCGGCGTCGCCGTCGGCGTTATCGGTCAGGACGGCGAATTCCGCTACGGCCACGAATATCTCGGCGCAGGAACGGATACGCTTGCTGCTATCGCAGACGGTTCGAACGCGTTCGCTGAAAAGCTCAAAGCTGCCAAGAACCCGATGATCATCGTCGGCCAGGGCGCGCTGAAGGGCGCGAATGGTGCCGCAGTTCTGGCGGTCGCTGCGAAGATCGCAGCCGATTGCGGCGTTGTCACCGATGAGTGGAATGGCTTTGCCGTTCTGCACACGGCCGCCTCACGCGTCGGCGCACTCGACCTCGGCTTCGTGCCGGGCGAGGGCGGTGCGGATGCCGCGACGCAGCTCTCCTCGATGGATGTTCTCTTCCTGCTCGGCGCTGACGAACTCGACTTCTCGGCCAAGAAGGCCGGCTTCACGGTCTATATCGGAAGCCATGGTGACGCGGGCGCATCTGCAGCAGACGTCATCCTGCCGGGCGCTGCCTATACGGAAAAGTCGGGCACCTGGGTCAACACCGAAGGCCGCGTTCAGATGAGCACGCGCGCCGGCTTCGCACCGGGCGATGCCCGCGAAGACTGGGCGATCATCCGGGCGCTCTCCGATGTTCTCGGCAAGAAGCTGCCGTTTGATTCGCTGGGTGCTCTGCGTGCAAAGCTCTATGCGAGCCACCCGCATTTCGCCGAACTTGACGCGATCAAGCGGGGTGCAGCTGCTGAAATTGCTGCACTGGCGAAAAAAACCGGTGCTCTGGAGAAATCCGCATTTGCAAGCGCGGTCAAAGACTTCTATTTGACGAACCCGATAGCACGGGCGTCCGCCGTCATGGCTGAGTGCTCCGCGCTGGCGGCCAACAACTTCAAGGTTGCCGCGGAGTAAGGGCAGGGATCATGGAACAGTTTTTCTTCACCTATGTCTTGCCGGCGCTGATCATCGTGGGGCAGTCCCTCCTGATGCTCGTCGCGCTGCTGCTCTTCATCGCGTATATCCTGCTCGCCGACCGCAAGATCTGGGCTGCTGTCCAGATGCGCCGTGGACCTAACGTGGTGGGTCCGTGGGGACTTTTCCAGTCCTTCGCCGACCTTTTGAAGTTCGTGCTCAAGGAACCGGTCATTCCGGCTGGCGCCAACAAGGGCGTTTTCCTCCTTGCGCCGCTGGTTGCCGTGACGCTGGCGCTCGCGACCTGGGCCGTCATTCCGTTGAATGCGGGCTGGGTGATCGCCAACATCAACGTCGGCATCCTTTACGTTTTCGCGATCTCCTCGCTCGAAGTCTACGGCATCATCATGGGTGGCTGGGCTTCGAACTCGAAATATCCGTTCCTCGGCGCACTGCGTTCGGCTGCGCAGATGGTGTCCTATGAAGTCTCGATCGGCTTCGTGATCGTCACCGTTCTCCTGACTGTCGGTTCGCTGAACCTTTCCGACATCGTCATGGCGCAGAACACCGGCCTCGGCACCAAGCTCGGCCTGCCGCCTTCGCTGCTCGACTGGAACTGGCTCGCGCTCTTCCCGGTCTTCATCATCTTCTTCATCTCGGCGCTTGCTGAAACGAACCGTCCGCCCTTCGACCTTCCGGAAGCGGAATCGGAACTGGTTGCCGGCTTCATGGTCGAATATGGCTCGACGCCTTACATGATGTTCATGCTCGGCGAATATTCTGCCATCGTTCTGATGTGCGCGCTGACGACGATCCTCTTCCTAGGCGGCTGGCTGCCTCCGGTTGACGTATGGTTCTTGAACTGGGTCCCGGGTGTCATCTGGTTCATCCTCAAGGCAACCATGGTCTTCTTCATGTTCGGCCTGGTGAAGGCATTCGTGCCCCGCTACCGTTACGACCAGTTGATGCGTCTCGGCTGGAAGGTCTTCCTTCCGCTGTCGCTCTTCTTCCTGATCGTGACCGCATTCGTACTCAAGCTGACGGGATGGGCATGATCATGGCCTCTGCTACCCAATTCGTTAAGTCGCTCTTCCTGCGGGAGTTTGTCAGCGCCATTGGTCTGACCATGCGCTACTTCTTTGCGCCCAAGGCCACGGTGAACTATCCGTTCGAAAAGGGTCCGGTTTCGCCGCGTTTCCGTGGCGAACACGCACTGCGCCGCTATCCGAACGGCGAAGAACGTTGTATCGCCTGCAAGCTCTGCGAGGCGATCTGTCCCGCTCAGGCCATCACCATCGAGGCCGGCCCGCGCCGCAATGACGGCACGCGCCGCACGGTGCGTTATGACATCGACATGGTGAAGTGCATCTATTGTGGCTTCTGCCAGGAAGCCTGCCCGGTCGACGCCATCGTCGAAGGCCCGAATTTCGAATTCGCGACCGAAACGCGCGAAGAACTTTATTACGACAAGGCCCGTCTTCTCGACAACGGCGACCGCTGGGAGCGGGAAATCGCGGCCAACATCGCCATGGACGCACCGTACCGGTGATCCGCATCTGACATGAAACGCGCTTCGCCATCTTCGGGCGGATGCGCAAAAGGGGCATGGCGCATCGGCAATCGATGCGTCTCACCGGATGGGCCGGCGACGGACCGTCGTCCTCCGGAAAGCTGAAAAAGGCATCGACATGGGTCTTCAGGCTCTATTCTTTTATCTGTTCGCCTTCATCGCCATCGCATCGGCGTTCATGGTGATTTCGGCGCGGAACCCGGTTCACTCCGTCCTGTTCCTGATCCTGACCTTCTTCAACGCGGCCGGGCTTTTCCTGCTCACCGGCGCCGAGTTCCTGGCGATGATCCTCCTCGTCGTCTATGTCGGGGCGGTTGCGGTTCTCTTCCTCTTCGTCGTCATGATGCTGGATGTGGATTTCGCGGCGCTTCGCACGAAGGCTCTGGAATACGCGCCGGTCGGTGCGCTGATCGGTATCATCCTGGCGCTCGAACTGATCTTCGTGATCGGCGGCTCGACGATCTCGCCGGAGATCGCCAAGAAGGCGGCCGTTCCGATCCCGGCACTGACCGATCGCTCGAACACGCAGGCCCTGGGCGACGTGCTCTACACCCACTACGTCTACTTCTTCCAGATTGCCGGACTGGTTCTGCTCGTGGCGATGATCGGCGCAATCGTGCTGACGCTGAAGCATCGGACCAACGTCAAGCGGCAGAACATCTCGGCCCAGGTGGCCCGCACACCCGAGACGGCGGTGACGATCGTCAAGGTGAAGCCGGGGCAGGGCATCTAAGGCAGGCGACCGGATATTCAAGGAAACTAAGTCATGGAAATCGGTATTTCCCATTATCTCACGGTCAGCGCCATTCTCTTCGTGCTGGGCATTTTCGGGATTTTCCTGAACCGCAAGAACATCATCGTGATCCTGATGTCGGTCGAGCTCATTCTGCTCGCCGTCAATATCAACATGGTGGCCTTTTCGACCTTCCTGCACGATATCGCGGGCCAGGTCTTCGCTCTGTTCATTCTGACCGTCGCGGCTGCAGAAGCCGCCATCGGTCTTGCAATTCTCGTCGTCTTCTACCGCAACCGCGGCTCCATCGCGGTCGATGACGTCAACGTCATGAAGGGCTGATCGAACCATGGACATGCTCTACAAAGCCATCGTCTTCCTTCCGCTGATCGGCTTCCTCATTGCAGGCCTCGGTGGCAACACCATTGGCGCCAAAGCGTCCGAATTCGTTACGACGAGCCTCATGGTCGTTGTTGCGGTCCTCTCTTGGGTCGTTTTCTTCAACGTCGCGCTTGGCCACCACGAAGAAGTCATCAAGGTTCAGGTTCTGCACTGGATCCAGTCCGGTGGTCTCGACGTTTCTTGGGCCTTCCGCATCGATACGCTGACTTCCGTCATGTTCGTGGTGGTCAACACCGTATCGTGCCTCGTGCATCTCTATTCGATCGGCTACATGCACCACGATCCGCATCGGCCGCGCTTCTTCGCCTATCTGTCGCTTTTCACCTTCGCGATGCTCATGCTCATCACGTCGGACAACCTGCTGCAGATGTTCTTCGGCTGGGAAGGCGTGGGTCTGGCGTCCTACCTGCTCATCGGCTTCTGGTTCAAGAAGCCTTCGGCAAGTGCAGCCGCCATGAAGGCCTTCATCGTCAACCGCGTTGGCGACTTCGGCTTCGTTCTCGGCATCTTCTCCGTCTTCGTTCTGTTCGGCTCGATCAATTTTGACACGATCTTCGCGGCCGCGCCGAATTACATTCCGGCCGCAGGGCAGGGCAAGGTCGTCATCAACCTGTTCGGCATGCAGCTTGACCAGGGCCACGCGATCACCGCGACCTGCCTGCTGCTGTTCCTGGGCGCGATGGGTAAGTCGGCACAGTTCCTGCTGCACACCTGGCTTCCGGACGCCATGGAAGGCCCGACGCCGGTTTCGGCCCTCATCCATGCCGCAACCATGGTTACCGCCGGCGTCTTCCTTGTCGCCCGCATGTCGCCGCTCTTCGAATTGTCGCCGGATGCGCTGACCGTCGTCACCATCATCGGCGCGATCACGGCCTTCTTCGCAGCGACCGTCGGTCTCGTGCAGAACGACATCAAGCGCGTGATTGCATACTCGACCTGTTCGCAGCTCGGCTACATGTTCGCCGCCCTCGGTGTCGGTGCATACGGCGCGGCAGTGTTCCACCTCTTCACGCACGCCTTCTTCAAGGCACTTCTGTTCCTTGGCGCCGGCTCGGTCATCCATGCCGTTTCGGACGAGCAGGACATGCGCCACATGGGCGGCCTGCGAAAGCACATTCCCAAGACCTATTGGGGCATGACGATCGGTACGCTCGCCTTGACCGGTGTCGGCATACCGTTCACGCCATTCGGCACCGCCGGCTACTACTCGAAGGATGCGATCATCGAAGCGACCTTCGCTGCGGGTACCTCGGTCGGTCACTTTGCCTTCTGGATGCTGGTCATCGCGGCCTTCTTCACGAGCTTCTACTCGTGGCGCCTGGTCCACATGACCTTCCATGGCAAGCCGCGCGCCTCGCATGACGTCATGCACCACGTTCACGAGTCTCCTTTCGTGATGCTCTTCCCGCTGCTGGTCCTCTCGATCGGTGCACTGTTTGCCGGCTGGGCCTTCCACGGCTACTTCTTTGGCGAGGAATACAGCGAATTCTGGAAGGGCGCTCTCTTCACGTCGCCCCACAATGAAATCCTGAAGCTCGCGGAAGAGGTTCCGACCTGGGTCAAGCTCAGCCCGTTCTTCGCCATGGTGCTCGGCTTCGTGCTGGCCTACTGGATGTATATCGTGTCGCCTGGGGTCCCAAAGGTGCTCGCTCAGCAGCATCGCGTTCTCTACGAGTTCCTGCTGAACAAGTGGTACTTCGACGAACTCTACGACTTCCTGTTTGTTCGCTCGGCCAAATGGCTCGGCAACTTCCTCTGGAAGGAAGGCGATGGCCGCGTGATTGATGGCTTCGGCCCGAACGGTGTTGCCGCCCGTGTCATGGATGTGACCGGCCGCGTTGTCCGGCTCCAGTCCGGCTACCTTTACCATTACGCGTTCGCAATGCTGATCGGCATTGCAGCGCTTGTTACCTGGATGATGTTCGGGAGTGCCCTCTGATGACCGATTGGCCAATTCTGACCGTCGTCACCTTCCTGCCGCTCGTCGGCGTGCTGCTGCTGCTTTTGACCCGCGACGACTCCCCGTCGGGCCGCCGGAATGTTCTCACCATTTCGCTCCTGACGACCGTCGTGACCTTCGCCGTATCGCTGTTCATCTGGATCGGGTTTGACAATGCCAATCCCGGCTTCCAGATGGTCGAGAAGCATGCCTGGCTGAACACGGGCATCTCCTATGCTGTCGGCGTTGACGGCATTTCCATGCTCTTCGTCATTCTGACGACGTTTCTCATGCCCTTCTGCGTGCTGGCCAGCTGGTTTGCCGTCGAGAAGCGCATCAAGGAATACATGATTGCTTTCCTGATCCTGGAAGTCCTGATGCTCGGCGTCTTCGTGTCGCTCGACATCGTGCTCTTCTACGTGTTCTTCGAAGCAGGCCTCATTCCGATGTTCATCATCATCGGCGTCTGGGGCGGCAAGGATCGCGTCTACGCATCCTACAAGTTCTTCCTCTATACGCTGCTCGGCTCCGTACTGATGCTGCTCGCCATCATGGCCATGTACTGGAACGCCGGCACCACCAGCATTCCGGAACTGCTGAGCCACAAGTTTCCGGCGAGCATGCAGACCTGGCTATGGTTGGCCTTCTTCGCATCTTTCGCGGTGAAGATGCCGATGTGGCCGGTGCATACCTGGCTTCCCGACGCGCACGTTCAGGCGCCGACGGCGGGCTCGGTGATCCTGGCCGGCATCCTGCTGAAGCTCGGCGGCTATGGTTTCATCCGCTTCTCGCTGGCCATGTTCCCGGTCGCGTCCGAGCACTTCGCTCCGTTCGTCTTCACGCTGTCGGTTCTGGCGATTATCTATACGTCGCTGGTCGCTCTGATGCAGACGGACATCAAGAAGCTGATCGCCTATTCGTCCGTTGCTCACATGGGCTATGTCACCATGGGTATCTTCGCCGCCAACGTTCAGGGCGTGCAGGGTGCGATCTACCAGATGCTCTCGCACGGCATCGTATCCGGCGCTCTCTTCCTCTGCGTCGGCGTCGTCTATGACCGAATGCATACCCGCGAAATCGCGGCCTATGGCGGTCTTGTCAACAACATGCCGAAATATGCCGTCGCCTTCATGATCTTCACGATGGCGAACGTGGGCCTTCCTGGCACGTCAGGCTTCGTCGGCGAATTCCTGACGCTGATGGGAGCCTTCCGCGCCAATACCTTCGTGGCTCTCTTCGCTGCGACGGGCGTGATCCTGTCGGCCGCTTATGCGCTCTGGCTTTATCGCCGGGTCATCTTCGGTGCGCTGGACAAGGAAACGCTCAAGAGCCTGCTGGACCTTTCGGCACGCGAAAAGCTCATCCTTTATCCGCTGGCGATCCTCACCATCTTCTTCGGCGTCTATCCGGCTCCGGTCTTCAATGCGACCGCTGCCTCCGTGGACCTGCTGCTCAAGAACTATACTGCTGCAATCGAAGCCGCGCATTCTGTCGCGGTCACGATGAACTGACGACGGGATTTACGAGATCATGACCGCAGAAACGCTCATTGCCAGCCTGCAGCTTTCGCTTCCGGAGCTGGTTCTCGCTGTCGGCGCGCTGATCCTTCTGATGATCGGCGTCTTCTCCGGCGACAAGTCTGTCGGCACCGTCACCGGCCTTTCGGTGCTGCTGCTGATTGTCGTCGGTGCGCTCGTCGTGTTCAAGGGTGCAGACGGCACGGCCTATGCCGGCGCCTATCGCTCGGATGCCTTTGTCCGCTTCATGAAGGTGCTGGCTCTCGCCGGTGCCGTCGTCGCGCTCATCCTTTCCATCGGCAACCGTCGATCGGAGCCGGACCAGCGCTTTGAATATCCGGTGCTCATGGTACTGGCGACACTCGGCATGATGCTGATGATTTCGGCCAACGACATCATCTCGCTTTATCTGTCGCTGGAACTGCAGTCGCTGGCGCTCTACGTGGTCGCCGCGATCAACCGCGACAGCCTGAAGTCGACGGAAGCCGGCCTCAAGTATTTCGTGCTCGGCGCTCTCTCTTCGGGCATGCTGCTCTATGGCATGTCGCTGGTTTACGGCTTCACCGGCCAGACCGGCTTCTCGGAAATCGCTGCAGCACTGAGCGCCGAGCATCGCTCGCTGGGTCTCGTCTTCGGCCTCGTCTTCGTGCTTGCCGGAATTGCCTTCAAGATCTCGGCCGTTCCGTTCCACATGTGGACGCCGGACGTGTATGAAGGCGCGCCGACCCCGGTCACGGCCTTCTTCTCGGCTGCGCCGAAGGTTGCCGCCATGGCGATCCTGATCCACCTTGTTGCCGTTGCCTTCAAGCCGATCGTGCATGACTGGCAGCAGATCCTCGTCTTCATCTCGATTGCTTCGATGGCTCTCGGCGCCTTCGCTGCGATCGGTCAGACGAACATCAAGCGCCTGATGGCCTATTCCTCCATCGGTCACATGGGCTATGCGCTGGTCGGTATCGCTGCCGGTAACCAGGAAGGCATTTCGGGCGTCCTGCTTTACCTGGCGATTTACTCGGTCATGTCGCTTGGTGCATTCGCCTGCATCCTGGCCATGCGCCTCAAGGATGGCCGTGCAGTCGAGGGCACCGGCGATCTGGCCGGTCTGTCCAAGACAAACCCGGTCATGGCGCTTGTTCTGACGCTGCTGATGTTCTCGCTCGCAGGTATCCCGCCGCTTGCCGGCTTCTTCGCGAAGTATTTCGTCTTCATGGCGGCCATCAAGGCGAACCTGCTGACGCTCGCGATCCTTGGTGTTCTGTCCTCGGTCGTCGGTTGCTACTACTACCTTCGCATCGTCAAGGTCATGTGGTTCGATGATCCCAAGCAGGAATTTGCCCGCCCCGCAGGCGAACTGAAGCTGATCTATGGTCTCTCAGGCCTCTTCGTGATCGGCTATCTGCTGATCGGTGGCCCGCTGGGTGCTGCGGCTGAAGCTGCTGCCCGTTCCTTCTACTGATGGACGGGATTGAAATCAGCCGGAAGCCGGTTAGCGGCTTCCGGCACATTGAGTTGAACGAGACGCAATCGACCAATCTCGAATGTCTCGAGCGTGCCCGCGCCGGCGATCCTGGCCATCTCTGGATTACCGCCCGCAAACAGACCGGCGGTCGGGCGCGGCGCGGTCGGTCATGGGTCTCGGAACCCGGCAATCTCTACGCATCCCTGCTTCTCATTGACCCTGCGCCGCTAGACCGGCTGGCGAGCCTGCCGCTTGCGGTTTCTCTCGCCGTCTACGACGCTATTCGTCGTGAATTGCCTGCGGATGTCGATGTTCGCATCAAATGGCCAAACGACGTTCTCGTCGAGGGCTGCAAGGTCAGTGGTATCCTGCTCGAAGGAGAGTCCCTGAGGAACGGACACCACGCGCTCGTCATCGGATGTGGAATCAATATCGCCCACAAGCCGGTTGAGGCGCTTTATCCGGTGACCTGTCTCGCCGAAAGGGGCGCGACCTGCAGTCCAGAAATTCTTTTCGCGCGCCTTTATGAGGCGATGGAGCGGCTGCTGAACGTCTGGAATCGAGGCGAGGGAACAGCTGCCCTTGTCGATCAATGGCGACAGGTCGCCAGAGGGATCGGTCAGCCGGTCACGGTCAATCTTCCCGACCGATCGCTGCAAGGCGTTTTTTCCGGGATTGATGCACATGGCATGCTATTGCTCGATCTGCCAGACGGAACGCGGCAGGCAATTGCAGCCGGCGATGTATTTTTCCTGGGCCAGGAAGGCCAAGAAAGAAGTTGAGAATGAGCAAGTCTGACGAACTGGTATTCCTGCCGCTCGGTGGTGTCGGTGAAATCGGCATGAATCTCGCGCTCTACGGCTTTGGTCCGGCGACCAAGCGGCAATGGATCATGGTCGATTGCGGCGTGACCTTTGCCGGTCCCGATCTGCCAGGCGCCGACCTCGTTCTGCCCGACATTGCCTTCATCAAGGAGCGGCGCACGGACCTCAAGGGCATCATCATCACGCATGCTCATGAAGACCATTACGGCGCGCTGTCCGACCTTTGGCGTGAACTGAACGTTCCCGTCTATGCCTCGCCATTTACGGCCGGGATGCTGGAGGCGAAGCGCGAATATGAGGCAAGCCGCGGCGAAGTCCCGGTGACAATCTTCAAGGCCGGCGACCGGATCAATGTCGGCCCCTTCGAGATCGAGGCGGTGGCGGTGACCCACTCCATCCCGGAGCCGATGTCGCTTTTCATCCGAACGCCGCTGGGCAATGTCGTTCACACGGGCGACTGGAAGATCGATCTTCATCCGTCCGTTGGCCCGCTGACCGACGAGAACCGCTTCCGCGCCGTCGGCGACGAGGGCGTGCTGGCGCTGATGTGCGACAGCACCAACGCCATGCGGGAAGGCATCTCGCCGTCCGAGAAGGACGTGTCCGAAAGCCTGACGAAGATCATCGAGGAAGCGGAAGGTCGCGTCGCGATCACCACCTTTTCCTCCAATGTCGGGCGCATCCGTTCCATCGCGGAAGCCGCCGAGCGCGCCGGCCGCGACGTCCTGCTTCTTGGCAGCTCCATGAAGCGCGTCACCGACGTGGCCCGCGACTGCGGTCTCATGGAAGGCGTGAAGCCCTTTATCGGCGAGGACCAGTATGGCTATATTCCGCGCGACAAGGTCGTGGTCATCCTGACCGGCAGTCAGGGCGAGGCGAGGGCGGCTCTGGCCAAACTCTCCCGCGATGAGATGCGCAATGTCGCGCTCGCCCCCGGCGACCTCGTTGTCTTCTCTTCTCGCACCATTCCCGGCAACGAGAAGCCGATCCTCGATATTTACAACGGTCTCATCGACCAGGGCATCAAGATCATCAGCGACGGCGATGCTCTCGTGCATGTTTCAGGTCATCCCCGCCGGGCTGAACTGCGCCAGATGTATGAATGGATCCGCCCGAAGATCCTCGTCCCCGTTCATGGCGAGGCCGCGCATCTGAACGCGCAGGCCGAGCTGGGCAGCAGCGCCGGCATCGAGACGGTCCAGCAGGTCCGCAACGGCGACATGCTGCGCCTTGCACCGGGGCCGGCGGTTATCCTGGAGCAGGTCCATCACGGTCGCATCTACAAGGACGGCAACCTGATCGGCGACTTCGACGAAGTGGGAATTGGCGAACGCCGCAAACTCGCCTATGTCGGTCACGTCGCCGTGAATGTTCTTCTCGACGCGCGCTATGATTTCGTGGACGATCCCGATGTCGTCAGCTTTGGCCTGCCCGCCTTCGACGATGAAGGCGACGCCATGGATGATGCCATCTATGACGCGGTGCTCGGAGCGGTCGAGAGCATTCCGCGTGCGCGCCGGAAGGATCTCGAGGCTGTCAAGGAGTCCGTGCGCCGTGCGGTCAGGGCGACAGTCAACCAGAGCTGGGGCAAGAAGCCGGTCGTCACCGTGTTTCTCAACCGGGTCACCTGAACCGGCCACAGGAGCTATTCCAGCGAAAGTGGACACCGGTTCCGCGTCCGGAATCGCTCAAAGCAAAGAGATGGAAGCGGAAACGAGGAGGAAGTCATGCTGGGCAGGGTCAATCATATCGCAATCGCCGTTCCCGATCTGGCGGCTGCAACAACAGTCTATCGCGATACGCTGGGCGCAAAGGTCTCCCAAGCACAGGCGCTCCCCGAACATGGCGTGACTGTCGTTTTTGTTGAACTGCCCAACACCAAGGTAGAGCTGCTGGAGCCGCTGGGTGAAGCCTCTCCGATCGCGGCTTTTCTCTCGAAGAATTCTACCGGCGGCATGCACCACATTTGCTATGAAGTCTCTGATATCATTGCCGCGCGTGATCAACTCCTGGCCGGTGGTGCACGTGTGCTTGGCGATGGAACGCCGAAGATCGGTGCGCATGGAAAGCCTGTTCTCTTCCTGCATCCCAAGGATTTTCAGGGCACGCTGGTCGAACTGGAACAGGTGTGACGCTATGGCGCATGTCGCCTCGAGAACCTCGTCGAGCTAACTATATGATCTTGCTGAAGGCTTGAGAAGCAAGTGTATCCGAACGCGCTTTCCAGTTTCGTGGGTTGGGAGTAAACCAAGTTCAGGCCTGCCCGATATTGGGGCTCCTGGGAGGATAAAGCGTGAACTGGTTCTTCGGTTTTGCCGTCTATTTCATAATCTGGTGGCTAACACTGTTTCTCATCCTGCCGTTCGGCTTCCGCAGCCAGCAGGATGAGGGAGAGCGTGTGCTGGGAACGGTGGCCAGTGCGCCCGCGCATCATCGCGCGTGGCGAACATTCCTGCTGACGACGATCGTCGCGGCAGCGATCTTTGGCGCTTGGTTCCTTGTATCCATGTATTTCGGCTTCACCTTCGATTCGATCCCGCAATTTTATCCGGATTACCGATCGCTCTAAAACAGTTCCAGCGAAAGTGGAAACCGGTTCCGCGTCCGGAATTGCGTAAAAGCAAAGAGATGGATCGTTTCAGCGTTTCAAAGAAACATTGAAACGATCTAGCCCAAGTCCCAGGACGGAGCCGGCCGGTTTTGCGCCGCGCAGGTCTACAAACAGCGGAAAGGCTTCCGACGCATCCAAATGGCGTTGGAAGGAGACCCCGTGCTTTGTGCTTCAGCCCGAAATATGCCCGATGGTACGAAGGCGCGGCATTCGCGTAACTTCCGATATCTGGACAATGACAGGAAAGTATGAGCGCGCGCCAATTAGAATGATTCATTCTCGCACTATCGAAGATGAAAGCAAAAAAAAACAAGGCTTTTTGAGCCTTGTTTCCAAATTCTTCGCGTGACCCTTAGCCGTTTCCGGCGGCAGCGACGAAGCGCGCCTACGATCTGATCCTCCCAAGACTTGACCGCGAAATTAGCAGAGTTTCTATCTCTCTGCCTGTTTTGTAGGCTGAACCTAGCGAATAGATGCGGTCTTGTCATCTGGTTTTTTTGCATTTTTGACACAGTTGTCAGGATTTTTCCTATTGACAAAGAAATTTCACATTCGCGTCATGCGGGTCATGCCGTTACGTAAGATGCCGCAAGCGGCTCCCCTGTGCATAGGAACGGAAAGGGCAACTGCTGGCGGGTTTTCATCCGGCAAGGAAGCGTTTAAGAACGCTTCCAATTCGACAACCGCAAGCCCGATTCTCCAGCCTCTGGAGATGGCTTTTCGTCTGGAAACCGTCATGCGTCTCTCCCGCTTCTTTCTGCCTATCCTCAAGGAAAACCCCAAGGAGGCAGAAATCGTCTCCCACCGCCTGATGCTGCGCTCGTCCATGATCCGCCAGCAATCGGCCGGCATCTATTCCTGGTTGCCGCTCGGCAAGCGTGTGCTCGACAAGGTCTGCAAGATCGTTCGCGAGGAGCAGAATCGTGCAGGCGCCATCGAACTTCTGATGCCGACGCTGCAGTCTGCGGAACTGTGGCAGGAGAGCGGTCGCTATGACGATTACGGCAAGGAGATGCTGCGCATCAAGGACCGCCAGGACCGGGCCATGCTCTATGGGCCCACCAACGAGGAAATGATCACCGACATCTTCAGGTCCTATATCAAGTCCTACAAGCACCTGCCGCTGAACCTCTATCATATCCAGCTGAAGTTCCGTGACGAGATCCGTCCGCGCTTCGGCACGATGCGTTCGCGCGAGTTCCTTATGAAGGATGCCTATTCCTTCGACCTGACGAAGGAAGGTGCGATCCATTCCTACAACAAGATGTTCGCGGCCTATCTGCGCACGTTCTCGCGGCTTGGCTTGCGCGCCATCCCCATGCGCGCCGATACAGGCCCCATCGGCGGCAATCACAGCCACGAATTCATCATCCTGGCTGAAACTGGTGAGTCCGAGGTTTTCTGCCACAAGGACTTCGTCAATTTCGACATCCCCGCCGAAAACACCGACTTCGATGATGTAGCCGCATTGCAGGGCATTTTCGACCAGTGGACCTCCGCCTATGCGGCGACGTCGGAGATGCACGATTCGGCAGAATTCGAAGCGATTCCCGAAGGCGATCGCCTCTCGGCACGCGGCATTGAAGTCGGCCACATCTTCTATTTCGGAACTAAGTATTCCGAGCCGATGGGTGCCAGGGTTCTGGGCCCGGATGGCAAGGAACACGCCGTCCACATGGGTTCGTATGGCATTGGCCCGACGCGCCTCGTTCCCGCCATCATCGAAGCATCCCATGACGACAACGGAATCATCTGGCCGCGCTCCGTGGCACCCTTCGACGCGATGATCATCAACATGAAAAATGGTGATGCCGCATGCGACGAGGCCTCTTCACGCATTTACGAAAGCCTCGCGAATGCCGGGAAGGACATATTGCTGGATGACACCGACGAACGGGCGGGATCGAAGTTTGCAACTGCGGACCTCATCGGCGTTCCGGATCAGGTCATTGTCGGCCCTCGCTCGGTCGCCAGTGGCGAAGTGGAATTGAAGGACCGCAAGACCGGCGAGCGTCAGACCCTGACAATCGAGGCTGCGATCAACAAACTCATCGGCTGACTGCCGATACGGAGAAGACATGGCGAAAGGCGATAGCGGCGCAAGCGCAACGGCAAACCGGATCACGAAAACGGGGCCGTTTTCCGCCTTTGAACGCATGGTGGCCTGGCGCTATCTCCGCGCCCGGCGCAAGGAGGCGTTCATCTCGGTGATCGCCGGGTTTTCCTTCGTCGGCATCATGCTCGGCGTGGCGACACTCATCATCGTGATGGCGGTGATGAACGGCTTCCGGACCGAATTGATTTCTCGCATCCTGGGCATCAACGGGCACATGATCATCCAGCCGGTTGATACGCCGCTGAGCAATTATAACGAACTGGCTCAGAAATTTGCTGCGGTGCCGGGCGTCAAGATGGCGATCCCGCTGGTGGAGGGCGAGACGCTGGCTTCCGGCAAGAACGGTGCCGGGTCGGGTGCGCTCGTGCGCGGCATTCGCGCTGAAGATCTCACCAAGTTGAAATATGTGGCCGATAACATCAAGGCCGGTGATCTCGTCGGCTTTGCATCCGGCGATGGAATCGCGATCGGCTCAAGGCTTGCCGCAACGCTGGGTGTGACGGCGGGAGACACGGTGACGCTGATATCACCGGATGGTGATGTGACGCCCATGGGCGTCAATCCACGCGTCAAATCCTACAAGGTGTCGGCCGTATTCGAGATCGGCATGTCCGAATACGACTCCAGCATCATCTTCATGCCGCTGGAACAGGCGCAGCTTTATTTCAACGCGGAGGGCATCGTTCAGTCGATCGAGCTCTTCGTCAACAATCCCGACAATATCGACGAATTGCGCGAACCAGTCGAAAAGGCGGCGGGCCGGCAGATATTTATCACCGACTGGAGACAGCGCAATTCGACCTTCTTCTCGGCCCTTCAGGTCGAACGAAATGTCATGTTCATGATCCTGACGCTGATTGTTCTCGTCGCCGCGCTCAACATCATCTCCGGCCTGATCATGCTGGTGAAGGACAAGGGCCATGATATCGCGATCCTGCGGACGATGGGCGCGACATCAGGCGCCGTCATGCGCATATTCTTCATGACCGGCGCCGCAATCGGGACGGCCGGAACCTTTGCGGGCCTGATCCTCGGGGTCATCGTCTGCCTGAACGTCGAGCGCATTCGGGAGTTCTTCTCGTGGCTATCCGGGACAACCCTGTTCAATCCGGAACTCTATTTCCTCAGTCAGCTGCCGGCCGAAATGAACCTCGGGGAGACTGTGTCCGTCATTGCCATGGCGCTGGCGCTGTCTTTCCTCGCCACCATTTTCCCGGCCTGGCGCGCCGCCAAGCTGGATCCTGTCCAGGCGCTGAGATACGAATAAGAAGGCTCCAAACCCGATGAAGCAGCAAGCAGTCCTGGAACTGAAGAATATCCGACGCAGCTACGGGCAGGGCGACCAGGAGCTTTCGATCCTCAGGGGCGCCAATTTCACGCTCAGGAGTGGAGAAACGGTCGCGCTCGTCGCGCCGTCCGGCACGGGCAAGTCGACGCTTCTGCACATTGCCGGTCTGCTCGAGCGTCCGAGCGAAGGCGACGTCATTGTCAGCGGTCATTCCTGTGCAGACATGGCCGATGATGAGCGGACCGCCGTCCGGCGCGCGGAAATCGGATTCGTCTACCAGTTCCATCACCTCCTGCCCGAATTCAGCGCGCTGGAGAATATCATGATGCCGCAACTCATTGCCGGCCTGTCGCGCAAGGATGCGTCCGAGCGTGCCGAGCAGTTGCTGGCCTATATGCGGATCGGCCACCGCGGTACACATCGTCCGGCGGAACTGTCTGGCGGCGAGCAGCAGCGCGTGGCGATCGCGCGTGCCGTGGCCAACGCACCCCAGATCCTGCTGGCGGATGAGCCGACCGGCAATCTTGACCCCGAAACGGCAGGCTATGTCTTCGACGCGCTGACGGCGCTTGTTCGTCAATCAGGTCTTGCTGCGATGATCGCGACGCACAACCACGAACTCGCGTCGCGAATGGATCGTCGGATTACCTTGGATGAGGGCAGGATTCTCGAATTCTGAGAACCTGAGCGGCGCGGACTATTTCCAGATTTCATTCCACCTGCTTATGCCGTCCGACGAATTCGCCGGGCGGATAGGCGGAGTCTTTCCGACATTTCAGACACTTGGAAGAAACTTGCAAAGAGGCGCTTGACTCTTTGAACATAATAAGAACATATGATGAACATAAGTGGAAAGGAGCCCGCTATGACTGACATCCTTCGTGATATTGCTGCATTCGCATCCATGACCATGTTCGTCGCCACCATGTCTCTCATTCTCATGGCGATGTGATTTTCGGGGACGCTGCCGTCCCGTCCGGCATTACGGCTGGACAGGGCACCCTCTGATTTCCCACAATGCGACCTTGATTCAGTGATTGGAGAATGGGCGATGGGCGATCTCGCAACGGGTAAGCCGGCAGCGACTGATACAACGGTGCCGCAGGCCGGGCCGGGTTTCGTGCATCTGCGCGTGCATTCCGCTTATTCGCTTCTCGAAGGCGCGTTGCCGCTCAAGAAAATCCTGTCGATCGCCGTCGCAGACCAGCAGCCGGCGATCGCCATCACCGACACCAATAACCTTTTTGTGGCGCTTGAGTTTGCCCAGAAGGCGATCTCCGAAGGCATTCAGCCGATTATCGGCTGCCAGATGTCGATTGACATGCAGGACGCGACCGAGAATGAGCGTCGCGGGGGCGTGCAGGCGTCGCTCGCGAAGCTGCCGTCGCTGATCCTGCTTGCCTCGACCGATACCGGCTACGACAGGCTGATGGAACTCGTCAGCCGCGCCTATCTGGATGGCGAAGGCAATCAGGCCGCTCGCATACAGTTATCCTGGCTGGAGGAGGGGACAGACGGGCTGATCGCGCTGAGCGGGGCTTTGTCCGGGCCTGTCGACATGGCCATAAAGGAGGGCCATGCGCCGCTGGCAGAGCAGCGCTTGATAACCCTCGCGCGACTTTTCCCCGATCGTCTCTATGTCGAACTGCAAAGGCAGGAGGGGTACAGCCGTCGGCACGAGCAGAAGATCATTGACCTTGCCTATCGGCACGATCTGCCGCTGGTTGCCACCAACGAAGCCTTCTTCCCGGCGCGCAAGGATTTCGATGCGCATGACGCATTGATGGCCGTGGCGCATAATGCCATGGTCTCCGACGACAATCGCTTCCGCCTGACGCAGGATCATTATCTGAAGAGCCGTGCTGAAATGTGCGCGCTGTTTGCCGATCTTCCCGAGGCCTTGGAGAACTCGGTGGAGATCGCGAAACGCTGTTCCTTCATCCTCCAGACCCGCAAACCCATTCTGCCCCGTTTCACGGGCGCTACGGACGATGCCGAGGAGGCCGAGCGGGCCGAGTCGGAAGAGTTGAAGCGACAGGCGATCGAGGGCCTTGCGATGCGTCTCGAAACGCTCGGCACCGCGCCGGGCTATACGCGCGAGGAATATGAGGAGCGGCTCGCCTTCGAACTCAGCATCATCGAACGGATGAAGTTCCCGGGTTACTTCCTGATCGTTGCCGACTTCATCAAATGGGCCAAGCAGCAGGATATTCCGGTCGGTCCAGGCCGCGGTTCGGGTGCCGGTTCGCTTGTGGCCTACGCGCTGACGATCACCGACGTGGATCCGTTGCGCTTCTCGCTTCTCTTCGAACGCTTTCTCAATCCGGAACGCGTCTCGATGCCCGACTTCGATATCGACTTCTGCCAGGACCGGCGCGAAGAGGTCATCCGCTACGTCCAGCAGAAATACGGCCGCGAGCAGGTGGCGCAGATCATCACCTTCGGTTCGCTACAGGCGCGCGCCGCCCTTCGTGACGTCGGTCGTGTCCTCGAAATGTCCTACGGTCAGGTCGACCGGATCTGCAAGCTCGTGCCGAACAATCCGGCCAATCCGACACCGCTCTCCAAGGCGATCGAGGAGGAGCCCAAGTTTCAGGAAGAGGCCGAGCGCGAACCTGTTGTCGCGCGCCTTCTCGATATTGCGCAGAAGATCGAGGGCCTTTACCGTCATGCCTCGACCCACGCAGCCGGCATTGTGATCGGCGATCGGCCGCTGTCGCGTCTCGTGCCCATGTATCGCGATCCGCGGTCCGACATGCCGGTCACGCAGTTCAACATGAAATGGGTTGAGCAGGCGGGCCTCGTCAAGTTCGACTTCCTCGGCCTGAAGACCTTGACGGTGCTGAAGACGGCAGTCGATTTCGTGGCCAAACGCGGCATTTCGGTCGATCTCGCGGCTCTGCCGCTGGATGACAAGCCGACCTATGACATGCTCTCGCGCGGCGAGACGGTCGGCGTGTTCCAGGTTGAAAGTGCCGGCATGCGCAAGGCGCTGATCGGCATGCGCCCCGACTGCATCGAAGACATCATTGCGCTCGTGGCGCTTTACCGTCCGGGTCCTATGGAAAACATCCCGGTCTATAACGCGCGCAAGCATGGCGAGGAGGAGATCGAGTCGATCCACCCCAAGATCGACCATCTCCTGAAGGAAACGCAGGGCGTTATTGTCTACCAGGAACAGGTGATGCAGATCGCCCAGGTTCTGTCCGGCTACTCGCTCGGCGAAGCCGATCTTCTGCGCCGCGCCATGGGCAAGAAGATCAAGGAGGAGATGGACAAGCAGCGCGCCCGCTTCGTTGATGGCGCGGTGAAGAATGGCGTGTCCAAGGCTCAGGCCGACATCATCTTCGACCTTCTGGCGAAGTTCGCGAACTATGGCTTCAACAAATCCCACGCCGCCGCTTATGCGATCGTTTCCTACCAGACCGCCTACATGAAGGCGCATTACCCCGTCGAGTTCCTGGCCGCGTCCATGACGCTCGACATGCAGAATACCGACAAGGTCAACGACTTCCGCCAGGATGCACGCCGTCTCGGCATCGAGGTTGTGCCGCCGTCGGTGCAGAGTTCGTTCCGCCATTTCGAGACGGGTGAGAACCGCATCTATTATTCGCTGGCCGCACTCAAGGGCGTGGGTGAGGCGGTGGTTGACCACATCGTCGCCGTCCGCGGCGATAAGCCTTTCGCCTCGCTTGAGGATTTCTGCCTGCGCATCGACGCAAAGCTCGTCAACCGGCGGGTGCTGGAAAGTTTGATCCATGGCGGTGCCTTCGACTGCTTCGGCCATGACCGAGCGGTTCTGTCCGCCGGGATCGACCGCATCATCGGTTATGCCCAGCGCGAGAGTGAAAACCGCGCGAGCGGCCAGAGTGACATGTTTGGCGGCGGGGCAGCGGGCGAGGAGAAGCTGACCTTCCCGACCGTGACACCCTGGCTACCCTCCGAAAGGTTGCTCCGCGAGTTCCAAGTGCTCGGATTCTACCTGTCCGCGCACCCGCTCGATTCCTACAGCGAGGTCCTGGCCAGGATGCGCGTGCAGAACTTTGCCGATTTCGCGGCGGCGGTGAAGCAGGGCGCGAGCGCCGGACGGCTCGCTGGAACGGTGACATCGAAGCAGGAGCGCAAGACGCGGACCGGCAACAAGATGGGTATCGTGAATTTCTCTGACGCTTCCGGCCAGTTCGAGGCGGTTCTGTTTTCCGAAACCTTGAACCAGTACCGCGACGTGCTGGAGGCCGGCAAATCCTTCGTGATGACGGTTGCCGCAGACGAACGTCCCGAGGGCATCGGGCTGCGCATTCAGACGCTGAATTCGCTGGAAGAGAAGTCTGTCCAGATGCAGAAGGCTTTGCGTGTGTATGTGCGCGACAGCGGTCCGCTGAAGGCCGTTGCGCCGCATCTCAACGCAAAGGGCGACGGTCTCGTCTCCTTCATCGTGATCAAGGATGCTGGCCGGCGCGAGATAGAGGTCGAGCTTCCCGGACGGTACCGCATCTCGCCGGAGATTGCCGCAGCGCTCCGGGCGGCGCCAGGCATTCTGGATGTGGAGCTTGTCTGAGCTGAACGTACCGCCGACGCGGCTCAGCTTTTCTGCTGCTCTCTGTCAGCGGTCTTGTTCATCGGCTTGTCGATGGGGTCGGTCAGGGTGATGAAGTTGGTGCCGAGACCGGTTTCGCTCAAGCTCTCGACGTCGGTCAGGGTGATGGACGATCCTTCACCGAGGAGTTCTCCAAGCCTGAGCTTTGTCTCCTCGCTCATGTGAATGCGGTCGAGTGCGCTCGCCACACTATCCGTTGTTGCCGGGTCGGCGTCTTCCGCGATGCCGAGCCGCATTTTGGCCGCCTGCGGAATTCGATTGGTGAGGCTGAAGCCATACCACTCGGCGACACCCGTCCGTGGATCGACGTTGCGGGCCTCGACAAAATGCGTGCCAAGCGCTTTCGGCTCGTCATCAATGGTCACCGGCGCTCGATAGATTTCGGCAAAGTCGCGGCGGATAACAAGAACCCCGTTCTGCGGCAGTGGCCTTCCGGCTTTGTTGAAAAGCGCGGCAATCAGGGCGTCGTCTGCCATCACGCCGTCCGGTAGACCAGCGTCCTTGCGGAATTTTGCGATCGCCGCATTGGTTTGCGTGCCGGCAACACCGTCGACCGCACCCGCGTCATAGCCGAACTGGTTGAGCAGGGCTTGCACCTCCGGCATGTAGCTGCGGTGGTCGGCACGGGTGATCAGCACATAGATCGGGTCGCGAGGCTTCTCCGGACGAACGCTCATCCTGGATTGAGAGGCTGCATCGTTCATGGCCAGTTCCGTGCCGGTCGGCACGCTTTGCAGTGCCGGCTGCGCCATGGCGACGTCGCTCATGAAGGCCGGCCCGATGGGTGATGAGCTGGGACGCGGCAAGGTTGCGCTGCGGATGCGTTCCGGCACGACCGGCGCGTCTGTGATGATCACATGCGCCCCGCGCCCTGTCATCTTGTAGAGCTCCCGCGCGAAGGCAGCGGGCATCCTGACGCAGCCATGGGAGGCAGGGTAATTCGGCACGCTGTTGGATTCATGGAGCGCAACGCCCGACCAGGTAATGCGCTGCATCCACGGCATGGGGGCGTCGGAATATATGTTGGAGCGATGGTATTTTTGTTTTTCCAGGATGGAGAAGATGCCTGTCGGCGTTTCGTGGCCCGGCTTGCCGGTGGATACTCTCGATGTCGCGACGACCTTGTCGCCATCATAGACGTTCAGAGACTGGAGGTCGCGCGAAACGAGAATCTGCAGCACCTGTCCTTCGCCTGCCAGCGCTTGGCCGGCGCCGAAAGCAGCGATGAAAATACCGATGGAGAGAATGCGCCCTTTGAGCATGGCAGATCGTCCGAAGCTTTGAGTGATCGCCAAATGCTAACCAACACTCCTTAATGAATGCTCTCTTTGCACAGGCCTTGTCAGCGCGAGCGACCGTCAGGCGGTCGGAACGTATATCCCGTCTCGACGCTGCGGTTGCCGAACTTGTCACGCAACTTGTCGATAGCCGCCTCCGCCTTGGCGCGGCGCGTTGCCTGCTGGTCGACCAGATCCTGCGGGTCTGCGAGTGTCGTTCCTGCCAGTGCACTGACGCCAATTCCGATGAGCCGGAATCTGGCGCTTCCCGTCTCCTTTTCGAGCATCGAAATTCCGGTGCGGAATATACGGTCCGCCAGTTGCGTAGGGTTGTCGAGGCTGAGACTGCGCGTCCTCGTCTTGAAGTCATGCGTCTTCAGTTTCAGGACGACCGTCTGGCCTGCAATGTTGCTGCGCTTGAGCCGACGGGATACCTTTTCCGAAAGCGCACGCAGGTGAGCCGCCAGCGCATCGAAGTCGGAAATGTCGTCGAAGAATGTCGTCTCTGCCGAAACGCTCTTGGCCTCGCCCTCGCTGTGAACCTGGCGCTCGTCCTGACCGCGCGAAAGGCTGTAAAGCCGCTGCCCCATGGTGCCGTAGCGCTTCATCAGGGTGGCCTCATCCATCTGCTGAAGCTGTCCGATCTGCCGGATGCCGTCCTGCGCGAGCTTCTCGGCAAAGGCGCGGCCAACGCCCCAGATCAGCGTAACGGGCTTTGAGGCGAGGAAGGAAGGGGCTTCCTCGCGCCCGATCACGCTGAAGCCTCTGGGCTTGCGCATGTCGGAAGCGACCTTTGCGAGGAACTTGCAGTAGGAAAGACCGACCGATGCCGTAACACCGACCTCGTCTTCCACGCGCTGCGCAAAGCGCGCCAGCAGCCGGGCTGGAGGCTCATGATGGTGGATCAGTTCCGTCCCCTTCAGGTCCAGGAATGCCTCGTCGATCGAAAGAGGTTCGACCAACGGCGTCAGCTCCTGCATCATCTGTCTGATCTGACGTCCAACCCGGCCATATTTTTCCATATCGGGCTTGATCACCACCGCATCCGGGCAGGCCTCCAGCGCCTTGAACATCGGCATGGCCGAGCGCACGCCGCGAATACGGGCGATATAGCAGCAGGTGGAGACGACACCGCGCTTTCCCCCGCCGACAATGACCGGCTTGTCCGCCAGCTCCGGATTGTCGCGCTTCTCGACGGAGGCATAGAACGCGTCGCAATCGATATGGGCGAGGTGAAGAGCATCCAGTTCGCGATGCCGCACCAGGCGCGGGCTGCCGCAGGCCTTGCAACGCTCCGCCCGGCGCACGACCGATTGAAAACAGTCGCGGCAAAAGCCCGGCAAGGTGTCGTCGACCGTCATGACTCTCTGGAACAAATGTTGAACGTCGCGAAACTATTCGAAATTCATCGCAGTCTCAAGCACCAAAAGCATTTGAAAAATGCGTTCTGATAATGGGAGACGCTTCCGTCCAGTCGCGAACAACCCGTGCCGCCTCCGGCGGCTTCGGCGCGATGGCATGAACGGCGGATGGAGGGGCGAGGCTCAGGAGCAGGCAGTCGGGCAGGTGTTCGGAGACGGAGGCGAGGTTGTGCGCCATGTCATCGACGAAAACTACCGGTGCGACGTGCCTGTCGCGGATCATCGCAGCGATCGGCCCCTTCGCCGTCTCGACGGCGACCATGGGAAAAGTCAGCCCCAGCGTGTCGAGATGCAGGCGTCGTTTTTCCGTGAACTTCGGCGGCATGGCCGTGAGGAAAACGATGTCGGCCTCTTCCGCAAGTGCGGGCAGGGCAGTCATCGCATGTGCGAACGGTTTCTGCCACGCTTGCTGTTCATCGAAGAAGTCATGGAGCGATTGTTTGACCACCGCTTCACTGACGGGTGTTTCGTCATCCAGTCGGACCACATTGCCGGTCAGCCGAAAGGAGCGCGGCAGGAACTTTAGGCCCCGTGCATCCAGGAATCGCTCATAAGGTTCGATAAACTCCAGGATCACATCATCAACGTCGCTGATGATGAGCGGTCGACCCGTGAGGCGAATATGGCTGATATCCGTCACGTCAGGCTCCTGTGCCGCCATAGTGAGGACCGCTGAGCTTCTGCCATGCTGCGGCCACCGTCTCAGGGGCAATCCCCGAATGCGCGCTGAAGGCCATCAGGCTCGGCTCGTGCGCCATCACGAACTCCATCAACGCAGCCGCAAACCCCGCAGAGCGGGAGAATTGCCTGAGCGATGAGGCCTCCAGGCCGCTCAGCGAAAGAAACCGCGTCAACATGTCCGGTTCCTCGCCCAACCATGTCAGGATGGCGACCGCGATCTCCTGCGCTTCCGGCTTCGGACCAGCGTTCTTCTCGGGCTTGAGATGCATTTCCTGCCCCGGGTTACGAATTATTCAAACAAATCTGTCTAGTGTTCTCTGGAACAACTTCGGGAATCGCGGCGTTCGCGAGGCACACTGTGATTCTATCGCAGTCGGATGGCGACGGAAACACATTCTGTCGCCTTGTGCACGGTAAGTGATGCTTTGATCGGCGCGGCGTCCACATTCGCCTGCTGCTCGGGATTGAATGGAAGGCGACGGATAGAAGTATGGTCAAACGCGTCATGATCGTCGAGGACAATGAGCTGAACATGAAGCTCTTCCGAGACCTTATCGAGGCATCGGGATACCAGACGATCCAGACCCGCAATGGTATGGAAGCGCTCGATCTGGCGCGCCGGCACAAGCCTGACCTCATTCTCATGGATATCCAGCTTCCGGAAGTGTCGGGGCTCGATGTGACCCGTTGGCTGAAGGAGGATCCGGAACTGCACCCGATTCCCGTCATTGCGGTTACGGCCTTCGCAATGAAGGGCGACGAGGAGCGCATCCGGCAGGGCGGTTGCGAGGCCTATGTCTCCAAGCCGATCTCAGTTCCGAAATTCATCGAGACTATCAAGACCTATCTGGGCGACGCCTGAGGGGGCAAGCAATGACGGCGCGCATTCTTGTCGTGGACGATATTCCTGCCAATGTGAAAATGCTCGAGGCACGGTTGCTTGCCGAGTATTTCGACGTCATTACGGCGGAGAATGGTTTCGCAGCGCTGGAGCTTTGCGAGAAGACCCAGGTCGACCTGATCCTGCTCGACATCATGATGCCGGGGATCGATGGCTTCACCGTCTGCGAACGTCTCAAGGCAAGTCCGCGAACAGCGCATATCCCGGTCGTCATGGTGACCGCTCTCGACCAGCACTCGGACCGTGTGCGGGGCCTGAAGGCAGGTGCGGACGACTTCCTGACCAAGCCGGTCAACGACATGCAGCTCATGTCCCGCGTCAAGAGCCTTCTGCGTCTCAAGGCGCTCTCGGACGAGCTGCGGGTGAGGGCGGAAACCGCGCGCAAGTTCGGCATGGCGAGCGACGATGTAACCCTTGACAATGAGGCGAGCGAGCCGGGGCAAATCCTGCTGGTCGACGCCCGCGCCTCGTCGCAGGATCGCATCGTCAAGGCTCTGCGCCCAATTGCCGAGGTGACTGCCATATCCGATCCGCAGGCAGCGCTTTTCCACGCGGCCGAAAAACCGGCCGAACTGGTCATCGTGAATTCCAATCTTGAAGATTACGACCCATTGCGACTTTGCTCGCAGCTACGCTCGCTGGAGCGCACACGGTTTATTCCGGTCCTGCTGATGGCGGACCAGGATGCAGATAATGTGATTGTCCGGGCGCTGGAGCTCGGTGTCAATGATTACATCATGCGCCCCGTCGACCCGAACGAGCTGGTCGCACGCTGTCTTACGCAGATCAGGCGCAAGCGCTACAACGATCGCCTTCGCTCGAGCGTCGAACACACGATTGAACTGGCCGTCACGGACGGGCTGACCGGGCTCAACAATCGACGTTACCTTGATAATCACCTGAAGCTGCTCTTTGACCGCGCCAACGCGCGTGGTCGGGCACTCTCCGTCTGTCTGACCGATATCGATCGGTTCAAGTCGATCAACGATACCTACGGACATGACGCAGGCGATGAGGTTCTGAAGGAGCTTGCGGCGCGCATCCGGTCGACTGTTCGTGGTGCAGACCTTGCCTGCCGATACGGCGGAGAAGAGTTTGTCGTCGTGATGCCTGATACACCGCTGGAAATGGCTGCCACGATTGCTGAGCGCCTGCGCGGAGCCATCGAGGGCAAGCCGTTCCGCCTGGAAGCCACCGGCACCGAACTTGCCGTGACGGCATCGCTGGGCATCGCAGCGCTTTCACCCGCGGTGCAGGGGCCGATGCAACTGATGAAAGCCGCGGATCAGGCGCTCTATGCGGCCAAGAATGCCGGGCGTAACCGTGTGGTCGCGGCCGCAGCCTGAGACTTTCCACAACTTTTCAATCCAGGGGTTGCAGAGCTTCCGTAACGTGAGGCCTCTTTGTGCGAGTATTCCCGGAAAAGCCTGCTACCAGCAGGCTTGCGCGAAAGTGCTACCGGTAAGATCATGTTTTGAAAAAGGAAAATCTGAATCACACAGTCTGAATTCTTGCAGTTTTGTGATTATCAGCAAAGATAAAGATTTTGTCGCTGAACGATTATGGACGCAAGGAAGACAGATTTTCCGACCAATTCCCAAGTCAAAACGATCTAAAATTAACCTTCAAATTAGATGGAGCTTTTGTGTGGTTAAGAAATCGTTGATTTTTTTTAAAATCCGGGCGATGTTTTGGTCAATAACGGATGTCTCAAGACATTCAGTTACCCCATGATGTCAGGTCCGCCGCATCTCCTGGGTCGTGGGGTTGGCTGACCAGCACGCGGTTTGAGTGGTTTCCTCGTGCCGCCTCCGTGTTGCTGGTCAGCCGCCGTTTTCTCAAAATCTGCCTGGTCGGGACCGCGTTGCGTGTCGTAATGACGCCTGCGCTGAGCGGGTGTTCAATCTTGTTACATTGGGGCAGGGGAACGCACAAAAGAAAACGGGGCCTTGCGGCCCCGATCTGAAACAGAATTTTATCAAGCAGATTACTTGATCTTCGTTTCCTTGAACTCGACGTGCTTCTTCGCGACCGGGTCGTACTTCGTCTTCGTCATCTTGTCCGTCATGGTACGGCTGTTCTTCGTGGTGACGTAGAAGAAGCCCGTGTCTGCGGTCGACAGAAGCTTGATCTTGATGGTGGTTGCTTTCGCCATTTTTCAGTGCCTCAATAAAAAGCGTCGCCGAAGCGGTGTATCCGGCTTGGCGAAATCTGGCGCGAAACTACAAATCGCACCCGAAAAGTCAAGCCTTTTTGGGCCGGAAAATCAAACGCAGCCCTGAAAGCACAAAATACAGGCCGAAGAAGAAGGCGATCGCCCACGCAAATCCTTGCTGACCATAGCCGTATTTCGCGCTGGCATCCATGGCTGCGCCGATGACCTGGGGACCTGCAACTGTGCCCACGGCATAGCAGAAGATGAAGGCGGCGTTGGCCGCGACAAGGTCGGCGCCGGTCAATCTAGAGCCGAGATGGCTCAAGCCAACGGTGTAAAGGCCCGCGACCGAACCGCCCCAGAACAACAGGACAATCGCCAGAAGCTCCCAACTGTCGGACAGCATCGGCAGCGTGAATGCGCCGATGAGTCCGCAAAAAGCCATGATGAACAAAAGGATACGCCGATCCTTCAGTCGATCGGAGATGAGCCCCAGCGGGATCTGGAACATCATGTTTCCAATACCCATCAGCGTGAGCAGAAGCGCTGCCTGAGCCTCGGAAAAGCCGCTGCGCGTGGCGTAGATCGGGAACAGCGAAAGCCCGCCAGCCTCGACAGCGCCGAAGACGAAAACAGCAGCAGTCGCAGTTGGCACCAGCAGGATGTAGCGCATGAAATGCAATTGTGGCTTCTCGTCGATCACCGGACATTCGCGTCGTGCGATGAAGACGGGGACCGCTGCGATCAGCAGAACGACGGCGCCGAGCAGGAAGGGATGCAAACCGTCGCTGCCGATTCGCGCGAAAATGAGCGGCCCAATGGCAAAGCCAACCGAGAGAACGGTGGCGTAGACGCCGAGCGCCAAGCCGCGTTTCTTGGGTGGCGCCGATGCGTTGATCCAGAACTCGGAGAGAATGAAGAGAGTCGTCGTTGCGCCGTGAAAGACGATGCGCAGCGGAAACCACAGCCAGAAATTCGTCGCGAAGTAAAAGCCAGGCGCGCTCAGTGCCGCCAGAAATACCGCGGCGATCATGGTGGCGGGCACACTGAAACGATGCGCAAGCTTGGTGGTGATCGGCGCCGCCATCATGGCGGCAATGCCAGCCATGGCGGAATTCAGGCCGATCAGGGTCGAAGGGACGCCGCGCTTTTCCAGGATCATGGAGAGCAGGGGCAGGCCAAGCCCGATCGCAACACCGACCGCGGTTACCGAGGCGGTGGCGGCGATGAATGAACGCCAGCGGATATTCTCGTGCTCTTGTGAACTGTTCTGCACCGGCAATTCCATAAACGTCTCAAATCTCTTCGCGGATGAACTTGCCGCTGCGCATGTAATAGAAGGGAACCGGCAGGTCGACAGCCAGATCAGGGGAAATTTTCAACATGGCCGCGATGTCGGCCAGGATGGCCAGAGTGATGCCGGGCATCTTGAGATCTCCGATGGCTTCCACATCGACCCATTCCAGCACCTCAAGCTCCGCGCTTGGCCGAATCACGCTGAGGTCGAGGCCGCATTCTTCTGCAAAGAGCGCAAAGAAGCGGGTATCGAACCGCCTCGCGCGCCCCGGCGGTGTGATGGCCCGGCCAACAAGCCGCAGGCTGCCGATATTCGGCGTGAAGGGCAGTGTGGCCTTGAGCTTGCCGTGCGGGACACCGATCGTCAGCCCCACTTCCTCATAGGTCTCGCGAATGGCGGCGACAGCCAAGGCTCGCATGCGGGCCTCTGTCATCCGGGCACCGGCCTTGTAGGAGAGCTTTCGTGCGATGCTTTCGGCAAGCGTACCGGAGACGACCACCCGTGAGTCGGCCGGATCGCGGCGCCCGCCGGGAAACACATAGACGCCCGGCATGAACTTGTGCTGATCGCTGCGCCGACCGGACAGAACCTGTATCTTTCCGCCGTCGCGCCGCATCAACAGGAGCGTAGCCGCGTCGCGCGGTCGCAACGTCGGGTGGCCTCCCTGCACAGCCAACGTCGCCGCGTTCGGTAGATAGACCAGTCCCGGTGCCTCGGTCATCGCAGGTCCTCCGGTTCCTCTTTCGGATCATTCGGGTCGACGCCGCCGAAGCCGTGCATGCGCAGCGCCCATTGAAGGCCGATAACGCCGCCTTTGATCGGCTGGATGATGGCAACCGCGAAGAGGATGGTGAGCGGCACCCAGATCAGGAATTGCACCCAGAGCGATTGCGGCAGAAGGTCGTCCGTCAGCATATAGGCCGTCAGCAACACATGGCCAACCACGACGATCACGATGTAGGGCGGTAGGTCATCCGCGCGCTGCGCCGTGAAATCTGTTCCGCAGGCCGCGCAGGCGTCCACAGGTTTCAGGAACGACTTGAACAGACGGCTGGAGCCACAGGCAGGGCAGGTGTTAAGCAGGCCGCGCCGGATCGAGCGCCAAAGCGGACGATGCTCGTCATCGATCACGATTGTGTCCAAGCTCGAATTCATCATGCTGCCTCCCTTTTGGCCCTCAGGGCATGGTCCGCTCAGCGCCGGCCACGCGGAGGCCGAGTCCCCGGCTTCTTGCCCGTCTTCCTGCCCGATTTGTGGAATGAGCGAGCTCCCGTCGGCATACGCCGCCCCTCGCTGAGCATTTCAAATCGCAGCGAGCCCGCAAGCGGGATCGCCTCGGCAAGACGCACCTCCACATTATCACCAAGCCGGTAGCCGAGCCCGGTCTTCTCGCCCGTCAGTGCCTGATGGGCCTCGTCATATATGAAATAGTCCATGCCTAGTGTCGAGACCGGCACGAAGCCATCTGCGCCGAACTGCGGCAGCGAGATGAAAAGTCCCGACTTGGTGACACCCGAAACGCGCCCGTCGAAGCTCTCGCCGATGCGGCCGGCCAGATGATGGGCAATCAGCCGGTCCACCGTATCGCGTTCTGCCTTCATGGCGCGGCGCTCGAAGGTCGAGATTTCGGCGGCTATGTCATCGAGGACTTCCTCTTCCTCCATCGTGAGTCCGCCTTCGCCAAGGTTCAGCGCCTTGACGAGGCCGCGATGCACGATGAGGTCCGAATAGCGGCGGATCGGCGAGGTGAAATGCGCGTATTTCATCAGGTTCAGGCCGAAATGCCCGAGATTTTCCGGGCTGTAGATCGCCTGGCTCTGCGATCGCAGCACCATTTCCGACACCATGGTCTCGACCGGCGTCCCGCGCGCCTTGTCGAGGATCTGGTTGAAATGACTGGAACGCAGATTGCCCCGCGCCAGCGACATTTCCAACGTGCCGAGGAACTCGCGGAGCACTTCCTGCTTGGCGAGCGACGGCGTGTCATGAACGCGGTAGAGCAGGGGCTGACGCGTCTTCTCCAGCGTCTCGGCGGCGGCAACGTTCGCCTGGATCATCATCTCTTCGATCAGCCGGTGGGCGTCCAACCGAGGCGGCACAAAGACGCGGTCCACCGTCCCGTCGCTCTTCAGCAGGATCTTGCGCTCGGGCAGATCGAGTTCGAGCGGCTGTCGGCGGTCGCGGCCGATCGTCATGATGCGATAGGCGTGCCACAGCGGCTTCAGAATCGTGTCCAGAAGCGGTCCCGTCTTCTCGTCCGGTGCGCCATCGATTGCGGCCTGTGCCTGCTGGTAGGAGAGCTTGGCAGCGCTCTTCATCATGATGCGGTGGAAGGTGTGGCCCGCCTTGCGGCCCTGATGGGAGAAGACCATGCGCACGGCAATTGCCGGACGATCCTCGCCTTCGCGGAGCGAGCAGAGATCGTTGGAAATCCGCTCCGGCAGCATCGGCACGACGCGGTCCGGGAAATAGACCGAGTTGCCGCGCTTCAGCGCCTCGCGGTCGAGGGCCGAATTCGGGCGCACATACCAGGAGACGTCGGCAATCGCCACCGTGACGATCACGCCGCCCGGATTGTCGGGCGAGGGATCGTTTTCGGCATAGACCGCATCGTCATGGTCCTTGGCGTCTGCCGGATCGATGGTGATGAGCGGAAGCTTCCGCCAATCCTCGCGCTTCGACATGGAGGCAGGCTTGGCAGCCTCCGCCTCGGCCATGACCTTGTCCGGGAAGATATAGGGAATGCCATGGGCATGGATGGCGATCATCGATATCGCCTTTTCCGACGCCACCGAGCCGATGACGGAAAGAACCTTGGCCCGCGCCAGCCCGTAACGCCCAATGCGCAGCGTTTCGATCTCGACCAGATCGCCGTCTTGCGCGTCGCCCGTATAATCCGGATCGACGACCAGCTCCTCGCCGCGCCGGTCGATGGGCAGCACGCGGCCACCGCCGCCAGGAGTCGTCTTGAAGACGCCCATGCCTGCGTTCTTGCGCTTGTCGAGAACCTTGATGACTCGCGCCGTATAGGCCGGACCGCCGCGATCGCTCGCAGGGAAAATCTTGGCCAGCACCCGATCGCCAAGACCGGCGACGGGCGCCTTGTCACGCCCGGACCGTCCGGCATTCGATGACTGGCGGATCGCCACGGCGGGCGCGACGCCCATCTCGTCAAGCCATTCGGCAGGACGTGCGATCAGTTCGCCATCCTTGCCGCGCACGGTGATGTCGAGAACCGTCACAGGCGGCAGCGCGCCGGGGCGCACCAGCGACTTGCGGTTCTTCTCGACCATGCCTTCGTCTTCGAGATCGCGCAGCATGTCCTTCAGCGCGATCCGGTCGTCACCCTTGATGCCGAAGGCCTTGTAGAGCTCGCGCTTGGAGGCCTTCTGCGGATGATCGGCGATGAAACGAAGCACGACCTCGCGGGAGGGCAGCTCCCCATAGACGAAATCCGGGGCCGGCGCGGCAGACTTGCCGCCACGCTTGCCGGTCCGGCCTGCATTTCCGCCGCGTGATGCGCCGTGCATTTCGGCACCATCGATGTCATCGTGCCGCTTGCGTGTCACGTTCAGCCCTTCTTGGCCTTGGGGGCCGCTTTTGCCTTTGCTGCAGTCTTGGCCGGTGCCTTGGCCTTCGCAGTCTTCGCCGCTGCCGGCTTGTCGGCTGCAGCAGCCTTGGTCGTCTTCGCAGCCTTTGCCTTCGAACCCTTCGCCTTGGGCGCGGGGGCCTTACCGGCCTTTTCCGTAATCAGTGCCAAAGCCTCCTCGACCGTCACCGATTGCGGGTCCTTGCCGCGCGGCAGGGTCGCATTGACCTTGCCCCAGTTGACGTAAGGCCCGTAGCGGCCTTCGCGCACGGTGATCGGACCGCCGCTCGGATGATCGCCCAGTTCCTTCAGCGCCGTGGCTCCGGCGCGGCCTGGCTTGCCGCCACGCGCCTGCTTCTCGGCGATCAGTGCGACGGCGCGGTTGAGGCCGACCGTGAAGACATCTTCCACCGACTCGAGATTGGCATAGGCGCCATCATGCAGAAGGAAAGGACCATAACGGCCGATACTGGCCGAAATAGGCTTGCCTGTCTCCGGGTGGAGACCCACTTCGCGCGGCAGGGAGAGCAGGGAAATTGCCCGCTCCAGCGACGTTGTATCGGGCTTCCAACCCTTCGGCAGACTTGCACGCTTGGCATCCTTGCCGTCGCCACGCTGGACATAAGGCCCGAAGCGGCCGGAGCGAAGGGAGATTTCCTCTCCCGTCTCCGGGTCGGTGCCGAGCACGGTCGGTCCGTCTGCCGCCGCGCCATCTTCAGCATTCGGGTCGGCGGAGAGCTGACGCGTATAATTGCATTCCGGATAGTTCGAGCATCCAACAAAGGCGCCATACTTGCCGAGCTTCAGGGACAGGTTACCCGTGCCGCAGACCTGGCAGATGCGCGGATCGGACCCGTCCTCGCGCTTCGGGAAGACGAGGGGAGCAAGCGCCTCGTTGAGCGCATCGAGCACGTTGGTAACACGCAACTCCTTCGTGTCCTCGATCTGGGCGAAGAAGTCGTTCCAGAATTCGCGGAGAACCTTCTTCCAGTCGAGCTCGCCGGCGGAGATCTTGTCGAGCTTTTCTTCGAGATCCGCCGTGAAATCGTATTCGACATACTTGGCGAAGAAGTTCTCGAGGAAGGCCGTGACGAGACGGCCCTTGGCGTCCGGGATCAGCTTGCGCTTGTCGATGGTGACATATTCGCGGTCACGCAGCGTCGCGATCGTCGCGGCATAGGTAGACGGCCGGCCGATTCCGAGCTCTTCCATCTTCTTGATGAGCGAGGCTTCCGAATAGCGCGGCGGCGGTTCGGTGAAGTGCTGCGAGGCGTTCACCTTCTGCTTGTCGAGCTTTTCGCGCGCATTGATCTCCGGCAGGCGGCCATCGTCCTCGCCATCTTCAGAAGGCTCGTTTTCTTCGCGCTGGTCGGTATAGGCGGCGATAAAACCGTCAAAGCGGATCACTGAGCCAACTGCACGCAAGCCCGCCTTGCGGCCGGCATTGTCGGCAATAATTTCAACCGTGGTGCGCTCGATCTCCGCACCCGCCATCTGGCTCGCAATGCCGCGCTTCCAGATCAGGTCATAGAGGCGCATCTGGTCGCTGTCGAGGAAGCGGCGCACCTTGTCGGGCGAGCGCGAGAAATCCGTCGGACGGATCGCTTCGTGCGCTTCCTGCGCGTTCTTTGCCTTGGTGGAATAGAAGCGCGGTTTTTCCGGGCAGTAGCGCGCGCCGAACTGATCGACGATGGCTGCGCGTGCCGCATCGATGGCTTCCGGGGCCATCTGCACGCCGTCGGTACGCATATAGGTGATGAGACCGACCGTCTCGCCACCGAGGTCTATGCCTTCATAAAGCTTCTGCGCGATCTGCATCGTGCGCGAAGCGGAGAAGCCGAGGCGCGAGGAGGCGGCCTGCTGCAGCGTGGAGGTCGTGAAAGGCGGGCCGGGATTGCGCTTGACGGGCTTCGCCTCGACCGACTCGACGGCATAGGCGGCACCTTCGAGCAGTGCCTTCAGGTTGTTGGCCTGTTCGCCATTGGCAATCGACTTGCTCTGCAGCCGCTTGCCCTCGGCCGACACCAGACGCGCCTCGAACTCGTCACCGCGCGGTGTCTTCAGGAGCGCCGACAGGTTCCAGTATTCCTCCGAAACGAAACGCTCAATTTCGGATTCGCGGTCGCAGACCAGACGCAGCGCCACCGACTGTACGCGGCCGGCCGAGCGTGCGCCCGGCAGCTTGCGCCACAGAACCGGCGACAGGTTGAATCCGACGAGATAGTCGAGGGCGCGGCGGGCGAGATAGGCGTCCACCAGCGGAATATCGATGTCCCGCGGCTGCGCCATCGCGTCGAGCACGGCCTTCTTGGTGATGGCGTTGAAGACGACGCGTTTGACCGGCTTCGAACCCAGCACTTTCTTCTTTTTCAGGAGATCGAGCACGTGCCAGGAAATGGCTTCACCTTCGCGATCCGGGTCGGTCGCGAGAATGAGGCCGTCGGCATCCTTGAGGGCGTCTGCAATATCCTTCACGCGCTTGGCGGACGCGGCATCGACCTCCCAGGACATTTCAAAATCCTGATCGGGCAGAACCGAGCCGTCCTTCGCGGGCAGATCGCGCACATGGCCAAACGAGGCGAGGACCTTGTAACCTGAGCCGAGATATTTATTGATCGTCTTGGCCTTCGCAGGCGATTCCACCACGACTACGTTCATCATACTATCCAGATCCGCTTCGCACCTTGACCGCTGCAAAACGCAGCAAGGGGGCGGACGCACTTGAGGTCGTAATTTTCCTCCCCGACATGGACAGGGAAATCGCTGCGGTCAAGGGGGCGGGGCCAATTTTCGATCCATCTAAACCGCATACAACCTTAAATAGTTTTATCGGTTGTTGCAATTATAGATAAATTCATTATGCTCAGGGTCAGTTAGCAATCACGTTAATGACAATGCATTTCTATGGGAAAAGAGAGCGTGGGACATGAATTCGATCCATCGAAACAGTGGAGCCGACGCCGAGAAAACCAGGGAAAACATTGCCTATCTGCGGCAGATGCTCGGCGAGTTACGGCTTGTCGCCAAGGGCGAGGGCGCTGATCTTCTCTGCTACCTGATCGAGATGGCCTATGTCGAAGCCGGAGACATTCAATCCGGTCGCAGCCGACTCACGCCGCGCCCGCAGGAGCGGGCGCTCAATAGTCGAGGCTGACAAGCCCACCCTTGTGGCGCACGAGGCGCCCGGCCAGATCAAGTTCCAGCAAGACAAGATAGACCGCCTGCGGCGAGAGCCCCGTATGACGGATGATGTCGTCGATTTCCGCCGGCGTCGGCCCTAGAGCGCTGATAATACGAAAGCGATCGTCGTCGTCCGGGGGCTCGTAACGGTCCGCCGGAAGCTCTGCATCCGGTTCGCGGGCGTCTGCTGCGGAAAAGAGATCGGTTTCGATCAATGGCCGCAGCGCCTCGATCACATCCTCCGGAGCCGTGACGATGGTTGCACCGTCCTTCAGCAGCTGGTTGGTTCCATGGCAGCGCGGGTCGAGTGGCGAGCCGGGGACGGCGAAGACAAGCCGCCCGAAATCGGCGGCACGCGAGGCGGTGATCAGCGACCCGGACCGGGATGCCGCTTCGATGACGACTGTTCCAAGGGAAATGCCCGCGATCAGCCGGTTGCGGCGCGGGAAGTCGCGTGCCCGCGCCTCCCATCCGAAGGGCATTTCGCTGACAACCAGGCCGCCTCCGTCACAGATGGAATTGTAAAGCGCCTGGTTTTCCGGCGGATAGGGCTTATCCAATCCGCCTGCGAGTGCTGCGATGGTTCCGGTGGAAAGGCTTGCCTTGTGCGCGGCCGTGTCGATGCCGCGCGCCAGACCGGACACGACAGTTAACCCGACGCGGCCCGCCTCTGACGCGATCATTGCAGCAAACTTCGCGCCCGCGACCGAGGCGTTGCGCGAGCCGACAATGCCGAGGGCTGGTGCGTGGAACGTTGAAAGGTCACCCTTGATCGCGAGCAGTGGCGGCGCACCGTCGATCTGGCGCAATGCGGATGGGTAATCCGGCTCGCCGATGCCGATGAATTGCGCGCCGTAACGTCGCGCTACCTCAAGCTCGGCCAATGCCTCCTGCTCGCTGGCGACGCGGATGGCGCGTGAAGAACCGCCACGCGCGGACAGTTCCGGCAGCATGGCGAGTGCGGTCTCAGCCGTGCCGAAATGATTGATCAGATCGCGAAAGGTGACGGGGCCGACATTGTCGGAGCGAATGAGGCGAAGCCAGGCGATGCGCTGCTTGTCGGTCAGTCTGATGCCCTTCGCAGCGCGTTCCGCCATGGAGTGTCCCCGTGTCCTTACCCTTTCTGACCGATCCTGCTTTCGGTGCCGGCCAGAAGTCGTTCTATGTTCTGCTTATGCTTGATCCAGGTGATGACCGTCATCACGGCAAGCGCGACAGCAATCCTCTGATCCCCCGCAAACCACTCTACAACCGGAACGATGAGAGTTGCAACCAGGGCGGAAAGCGACGAGTAGCGCGTGATCTTCGCGCAGCCAAGCCAGATCACGGCAAAGACCAGGACCATGAGCGGCGCAAGGCCCAGAAGCACACCAATATAGGTCGCAACACCCTTGCCGCCCTTGAATCTCAGCCAGACCGGGAAGAGGTGCCCGATAAAGGCTGCAAAACCCGCCGCAATTCCGGCCTCCAGTGAAAAGAGATGCGCCGCCACGACGGCGGCAACCGTGGCCTTGAGAGCGTCAAGCAAAAGCGTTGCGGCGGCGAGCTTCTTGTTGCCGGTGCGAAGGACATTCGTGGCGCCGATATTGCCGGAGCCGATGTTGCGCACGTCGCCCAGTCCGGCCATGCGGGTCAGGATCAGTCCGAACGGGATCGACCCGAGCAGATAGCCGAAAACCACGGAGAGCAGGATCAGAGGAGTGAGCATATACACGGGTCGACACCAGAAAATTGAAGGATATCGTGAGGTCATAGCGCTATCGCGCGCTGACTTAAAGTCGCGTGAGGCAACAAGAACAAAAAAGCGGAGGATTGCTCCCCCGCTTCTTTTGGTTTTCGCCGATCGAACGATCAGATCGAATAGTACATGTCAAACTCGACCGGATGCGGCGTCATTTCGAAGCGCATCACTTCGACCATCTTCAGTTCGATGAAGGCGTCGATCTGGTCGTCGTCGAAGACGCCGCCGGCGGTCAGGAACTTGCGATCCTTGTCGAGGCTGTCCAGCGCTTCACGAAGCGAACCGCAAACCGTCGGAATCTTCTTCAGTTCCTTCGGCGGCAGGTCGTAGAGATCCTTGTCCATGGCCTTGCCGGGATGGATCTTGTTCTTGATGCCGTCGAGGCCGGCCATCAGCATGGCAGCGAAGCCGAGATAGGGGTTCTGTGCCGGATCGGGGAAGCGGACTTCCACACGCTTGGCCTTCGGCGAGGAGCCGAACGGAATGCGGCACGAGGCCGAGCGGTTGCGGGCCGAATAGGCAAGCAGAACCGGCGCTTCATAGCCCGGGACGAGGCGCTTGTAGGAGTTCGTCGTCGGGTTGGTGAAGGCGTTGATCGCCTTGGCGTGCTTGATGATGCCGCCGATGTAATAGAGGCAGGATTCCGACAGGCCGGCATATTCGTCGCCCGCAAACGTCGGCTTGCCGTCCTTCCAGATCGACTGGTGCACGTGCATGCCCGAGCCGTTGTCGCCGAAGATCGGCTTCGGCATGAACGTGGCTGTCTTGCCGTAGGCGTTTGCGACCTGATGCACGACATACTTGTAGATCTGCATCTTGTCAGCGTTACGAACCAGCGTGTCGAACTTAACGCCAAGCTCGTGCTGGGCAGCAGCGACTTCGTGGTGGTGCTTTTCGACGACGACGCCCATTTCGGCGAGGATGGTCAGCATTTCGGAGCGCATGTCCTGCAGGCTGTCGACCGGGGGAACCGGGAAATAGCCGCCCTTGACGCGCGGACGGTGACCGAGGTTGCCGGTCTCGTAATCGGTATCGTCGTTGGACGGCAGTTCCGAGGAGTCCAGCTTGAATCCCGTGTTGTACGGGTCCGCCTTGTACTTGACGTCGTCGAAGACGAAGAATTCAGGCTCGGGGCCAACGAAGATCGTGTCGCCGATGCCCGATGCCTTGAGATAGGCTTCCGCCTTCTTGGCCGTGCCGCGCGGGTCGCGGTTATAGGGTTCGCCGGAGACCGGGTCGAGAATGTCGCAGACGATAGCCATCGTCGACTGCGCGAAGAACGGGTCCATATGGGCCGTTTCCGCGTCGGGCATCAGCACCATGTCGGACTCGTTGATGGCCTTCCAGCCGCCGATCGAGGAACCGTCAAACATGACGCCGTCGGCAAACATGTCTTCATCGACGCAGGATACGTCCATGGTCACATGCTGCAGCTTGCCCTTGGGATCCGTGAAGCGCAGGTCAACGAACTTGACGTCGTTGTCCTTGATCTGCTTCAGAATATCGTTCGATTTCGCCATTTGAGTTTATCCCTTTTTGATGACGACAGGTGTTTCCAGTCCCTAAATCTCGACCCGTTTCCGGATCAAGGTCAGATGGCGTCGATGCCCGTCTCGCCGGTGCGGATACGGATGACTTCCTCGATATTGGATACGAAGATCTTTCCGTCGCCGATACGGCCGGTCTGCGCCGCCTTGCGGATCGTCTCGATGACGGTTTCCGCATTCTCGTCCGCAAGCACCACCTCGACCTTCACCTTGGGGAGGAAGTCGACGACATATTCGGCGCCGCGATAGAGTTCAGTATGGCCCTTCTGACGGCCAAAGCCCTTGGCTTCGGTCACAGTGATACCCTGCAGGCCGACTTCCTGCAGTGCTTCCTTCACTTCGTCGAGCTTGAAGGGCTTGATGATCGCTTCGATCTTTTTCATGAGAAAATACTTCTCCGCTTCTCCCGTTGACGTGGGGCCAATATTGTCCCCGCGCCCAACTCAATGCAGATATCATGCCAATTGCCTGAAGTTGCGGCAAAATTCGGTTGATATCGCCTCGTTCCCAAAGAGTTTTCACCCAAATCGGCGTAAAAGGCCAGTGGCATTCGGTGAATTCTCTGCGAAAACATGATTGGACTGTGCAATGCAGCAGGGCAGGGATCGCAGGCACCGCTCAAGGGCAATACAAATGTGCCCATGTATTCATCAAATGCACAAATATTGGACTTTTTGCGTCACGAGAAAAGCCCAGACGGACGTTGAGGACAGAGATGAAGCACGACTTTGAACGAATTCTCATCGGTCCGCATGACATGAGCCGTGTTGATGCGGATGCAGCCGCGTCGGGAATAGATTCGTTCCAGCTTATGACGAATGCGGGAGAGGCGCTGGCCGCGCTGGCGCTTGCTCAATATCCCGATGCGCAGCGCTTTGCAGTCCTGTGTGGCCCCGGAAACAACGGCGGCGACGGCTACGTCGCGGCGGCGGCGCTTGCCCGCTCCGGCGCAAACGTGGTCGTTTTCGCGGTGACGGCAGGAGTTCTTGCAGGAGATGCGGCCAAGGCACGGGCCCGATTTGCCGGGGAGGCAGCGCCGCTCGGCGACTATGTCGCCACACCCGGCGATGTCATCATTGACGCGATCTTCGGGGGCGGCCTGTCTCGCGACGTTTCGCCGGAGATCGCAGCGATCATTGCGACTGTAAGGGCTCAAGGTCTTCCGGTGATTGCTGCCGATATTCCCTCAGGTCTCGACGGCGAAACCGGCGAGGTTCGTGGTGGTGCCTTTGCGGCCCGCCATACCGTCACGTTCATGGCGAGAAAGCCGGGGCACCTGCTGCTTCCCGGCCGCGAACTCTGCGGGACCCTTCATGTCGTCGATATCGGAATTCCGAAACGGTTCGTTGCCGCGCATGCCGGCAGGCTTTGGGAAAATGATCCAGGCCTCTTCGCAGCGGCGCTTGCCGGACCCACCGCCGAAAGCCACAAATATGCCCGCGGCCACGTTGCCGTTTTCTCGGGAGGACCGACAAGTTCCGGTGCCGCCCGGCTCTCCGCGAGCGCTGCGCTGAAGTCTGGCGCGGGCGCCGTGACACTCGTGTCGCCACCGGAAGCGCTATTGGTCAATGCCGCACATCTCGATGCAGTTATGTTGCGGGAGGCCGACAACAGGACGATTCGCAGCATGCTGAGCGACCATCGCGTCAGCGCCTTCGTGATTGGGCCGGGTTATGGAGTGAGTGCCGCGTTATGCGAACTGGCGCTATCGCTCCTGATCAAGCCGACCGTACTTGATGCTGACGCGTTGACGGCGTTTGCAGCTGAACCGAATGCTCTCTTCGAGGCCATTCATGCCGGGGGGGCAACGGTGGTCATGACCCCGCACGAGGGCGAATTCGGTCGGCTCTTTCCCGATCTGGCATCGGCCAGCGGTTCCAAGGTCGAACGGGCACGAAAGGCCGCTGCCCGCTCGGGCGCCGTCATTGTTTACAAGGGGGCTGACACAGTGATTGCAGCGCCGGACGGTCGCGCCGCCATCAACACCAATGGGCCGCCTGATCTTGCAACCGCCGGTTCAGGTGACGTTCTCTCCGGTGTCACGGCGGCCATGCTCGCGCATGCCGCGCCAGCATTCGAGGCTGCCTGCGCGGCGGTCTGGATCCACGGTCGCGCCGGGCAGATTGCGGGCAGGGGGCTGACCGCAGAGACGCTGGTCGATGTCATCCCCGAAGCCATTCCGGTAACTTGACCGGCGCCGATAGTTAAGGCGTTTCCGGGTCCCGCATGACGATCGCGCGGGCGGTGTCGCCTGCCGTCAGCGGCGGTGCAAAGGGCTCGCGGATGACAAGACAACCGGCCTGGGCCAGCACGTTCATCATCGACGAATCCTGCTTTTCGAAGGGGTCGGCGACCAGCCGTCCCTCCGCGTCGCGAGACAGGCGCGCGCGCAAATGGTCCCGTCGCTTGTCGTTTTGCCCGAGCGAGCGAGTGACGATCACATCCGCCTCCCGCCTCGGTGCGGGCTGGCCGGTCAGCTTCGCAAGCAGTGGCTCAAGAAAGAGAAGGCTGCAGACAAGGCTAGAAACGGGATTGCCCGGCAGGCCGATGACGATCAGGTCGCCCAGCGATCCGACCATGAGCGGCTTGCCCGGTCGCATCGCGATTTGCCAGAAATCCAGTTGCATGCCCGCATCTTTCAATGCCGTCTGCACCAGATCATGATCGCCGACCGAAGCACCGCCGAGGGTCACCAGAACATCGAGCCGCGCCGCGCGGGCCGTCGCGATGCGTTCCCCAAGATCCGCCATCGTATCGCGCGCGATACCGAGATCGATGACATCCGCGCCGCAGTCGCGCGCCATCGCCGTAATGGCAAAGGTGTTGGAGGCGATAATCTGGCTTTCGCCTCGCGGCTCGCCCGGGCGCACCAACTCGTCGCCGGTGGCGAGAAGGCCGACACGCGCCCGCCGCCGAACAGGCAGCGTGGGGTGGTCCATCGCGGCCGCGACCATCAGCCGGGAAGGCGTCATGATTGCACCGGCCCCCAGGATGGTTTCCCCCTCGCGGAAATCCTGTCCCTTGGGACGGATATGACGACGGACCTCCGGGAAAAAGCTCATTCCGATCGTGCCGTCGTCATGACGAACGGCATCTTCCTGCAGAAGCACCGTATCCGCACCATCCGGCACCGGCGCTCCGGTAAAGATGCGCACTGTCTGCCCGGGACCGACCGAGCCTTTGAACGCGTGGCCAGCGGCAGATTCGCCAATCAGCGTTAACCGCGCCCGGGCATGCGCGTCCGCAGCGCGAATGGCATAACCGTCCATGGCGGAAGAATCGAAGGGAGGTTGTGTCAACCTCGCCGCCAGATCGAACGCGAGAACGCGACCGGAACAGGCATCGAGGGGAAGCGTTTCAATATCCTCGATCGGCTGGGCCAGCGCCAGCAGTCGCGACAGCGCGCTCTCAACCGGCAACAATGTCATCGCCCGCTCCGCCATCATACCTGTAGTCGCCCGACTTGCCGCCCGACTTCGCGAGAAGGCGGATCGGGCCGATTTCCATTCCCTTGTCGGCGGCCTTTGCCATGTCGTAGATCGTCAGGCAGGCGACCGAGCAGGCAGTCAATGCCTCCATCTCGACGCCCGTCTTGCCGGTGAGCTTTGCAGTCGTCACGACGCGATAGCCGGGCAGGGCGGGCGCTTCCTCGATCTCGACCGTCACCTTTGTCAGCATCAGCGGATGGCAGAGCGGAATGAGGTTCGATGTCTGCTTCGCGGCCATGATGCCAGCGATCCGCGCGGTCGCCAGCACGTCGCCCTTCTTGGCCGAGCCGGTACGGATCAGCGCCAGGGTTTCCGGCTTCATGCGAACGAAACCTTCCGCGCTTGCCGTCCGTTCCGTATCATCCTTTGCGCCCACATCGACCATGTGGGCGTCGCCCTTTTCGTTGATATGGGTCAGGCTCCCCGTCATTCGGCAGCAACACTTTTGGCTTGGCCGTTCAGCAGCACCTGCGTTGCTGCTGTCACGTCCGTCTGCCGCATCAGGCTTTCTCCGACGAGGAAGGTGGAAATGCCGCTTGCCTTCAGGCGCCGGCAGTCTTCGTGGGTGAAGATACCGCTTTCGCCCACCAGAAGTTTGTCGTCAGGAACCATTTTCGCAAGCCGCTCGCTGACGGACAGGCTGACTTCGAAAGTCCTCAGGTTGCGATTGTTGATCCCGAGGAGCGGAGAGGCGAGCTTCAGCGCCCGCTCTGTCTCTTCTTCGTCATGCACCTCGACGAGAACGTCCATGCCCAGAGAAACGGCTTCTTCCTCGAGCCTGCGCGCCTCGCCATCCGAAAGGCTTGCCATGATCAGCAATATGGCGTCGGCGCCCCAGGCGCGTGCTTCATGAACCTGATAGGTCTCGAACATGAAATCCTTGCGCAACGCCGGCAGCGAGCAGGCACTGCGCGCAGAGGTCAGGAACTCAGGTGCGCCCTGAAAGCTCGGCTTGTCGGTCAATACTGACAGGCATGCAGCCCCGCCTGCCTCGTAGGCGGCGGCGAGCGACGGCGGATCAAAGTCGGGACGGATGAGCCCCTTGGAGGGACTGGCCTTCTTGATCTCCGCGATCAGGCCGAATTTGCCTGCTACCTGCTTTGCCTTCAGAGCCTTGCCGAAACCGCGCGGGGCCGTCTGATCGGCCGCCATGGCCTTCAGGTCGGCAAGGGACACACTGGCCTTCGCAGCAGCGATTTCGTCGCGCTTGTAGGCTTCGATCTTTTTCAGGATGTCAGTCATTCGCAATTCCTGTCACGTCCGCTCAATCTGCGGAGTTCGATACGGCAATCAGCGTTTCCAGCGCGCCAGCGGTAGCGCCGCTTTCGAGCGATTCGATGGCACGCGTCATCCCCGTCTTGATGTCGCCCGCAACGCCGGCCACGACCAGCGATGCAGCGGCATTGGCCAGCGCGATATCGCGATAGGCGTTCTTCTGTCCATCAAGAACGGCCCGAAGGGCACGAGCGTTTTCCTCGCCGTCTCCGCCGCGAAGATCATCGAGGCTCGCCGTCGATACGCCAAAGTCCGCCGGCGTCAGCTTGAAGGAGCGAATTTTGCCGTCCTCCAGCGCCACGACGTCCGTGGCGCCCGTGGTGGTCACTTCATCGAGCCCGCTGCCATGGACGACCCAGACGCTTTCGGAACCGAGTTCCCGCAGTGTCTCGGCAACAGGATGCAGCCATTGGGGCGAGAAGACGCCGACCAGTTGCCGTTTGACGCCCGCCGGATTGGCAAGAGGTCCGAGAATATTGAAGATGGTGCGCGTCCCCAGTTCGGCGCGTGCCGGGCCGACATGGCGCATGGCCGAATGATGAAGCTGGGCAAACATGAAGCCGATCCCGGCCTCCCGGATACAGGCCGAAATCGTCTGCGGGCCGATGTCGAGCTTGACGCCCAACGCGGTCAATGCGTCGGCAGCGCCGGATTTCGACGAGAGCGCGCGGTTCCCATGCTTGGCGACCGGAACGCCTGCGCCTGCCACGATCAGCGACGCAAGTGTGGAGATGTTGTATGTCTTCATGCCGTCGCCACCGGTGCCCACGATATCGACCGCATGCGCGGGGGCTTCAACCCTCAGCATCTTCTCGCGCATCACGTCAACGGCGCCGGCAATTTCCGGAACCGTTTCGCCCCGGACTCGCAGAGCCATGAGGAAACCGCCGATCTGCGCCAGCGTGGCCTCGCCGCTCATGATGATCGAGAAGGCGTCGCGCGCCTCATCGACATTGAGGCTTTCGCCGGCCGCGACCTTCGCGATGTGTTGCTTCAAGTCAGGCATGAAAACTCTCCCGGCCCGCAAGCCCGCTCAGCGCGCCATGGCCTGCTGCGCGAGCTGCTGATTGATCGAAACGCCGTATTGGCTTTGCAGCTTGGTCACCATTTCGTCCAGCATGTCGTCGCCGGCGGCATTGGCGAGCTGCTCGATCTGTCGACCGTCATCGGCCAGCGGATCGGCATTCGTGTCGGTGCCGGCGGCGGTGACCTGCAGAACGATCTTCTCGCTCTTGTCGGCGGTCCAGGCGGCTGCGACGTGGCCGACTGCACCGCCGAATGCTGAGGCGATGGCCTGCGGGCTCAGAACCGCGTCCTCTGCATTGCGCTTGATGCCCGTCTTCTCCTCGACGGTGACGCCGAGACCGGCAGCGATGTCGTTGAGTGCCTTGCCGTCCTTCAGTTCCTTCAGGATTGCATCCGCCTTGGCATCGATTTCCTTCTGGGTCTCTTCGGTCGTCCAGTCGGCGACGACACGGTCTCGAACCTCGTCCAGCTTGCGGTCGCGTTGCGGCGTCACGTCTTTCACGTCGAACCAGACATAGCCATCCTGGCCGATGCTGATCGGCAGCGCATCCACGCCGGTTTCGGTCTTGAAGACTTCGCCCAGAAGCTTCTGCTGCGCCGGGAGGTCCTTGACGACGTCGCCCTTCATGTCCTTGCCGTTGGCATCCACCGCCTCAACGGTGATTGCGCTCAGCTTCAGCTGCTTGGCGGCTTCTTCCAGCGATGCGCCGGAGGCCCGTAAGTCTTCATAGCGGTCGCGGACGTTCAGGATATCCTGTGCGGCACGGGACAGCGCCATGTCTCGGCGGATCTTGTCCTTCACCTGCTCGAACGTGCTCTGGCTGTCCGGCTTGATGTTGGTGACCCTGACGATGACAGGCCCGAACGCACCTTCAACAACGCCGCTCACGCCGCCATCGGTGGGTATCGCAAATGCTGCCTCGGCGATCTTCGGATCGGGAACCTTCGCCTTGTCGAAATTGCCAAGCATGACGTCGGCGGGCTTTCGACCGGCCTCCTCGATCAGTTTGTCGAACGTCACCTCGCCGGATTTCAGGCGCTGGTCGGCCTTCTCTGCCGCGGCCTTGTCAGGGAAGGGCAAGAGCTCGATCGAACGCGTTCCCGGCGTCAGGTAGCGGTTCTTGTTCTTTTCGTAGTCGGCCTTCAGGTCCGCGTCCGAGATCGCGGTCGGGTCCATGATGTCGGCAGGTTCGAGCTTCATGTAGGTGAACTTGCGATATTCCGGCGCACGATAAGCCGCCTTATGCTCTTCATACCACTTGGAAAGCACATCTTCGGCCGGCGGCTTCACCGCTTCGACATTCGAAGACGACAGGAGAATGTAGCGAATGTCGCGCGTTTGCGAGCGGAACTGCGCCATCGCGTCTGTCAGCGTCTTCGGTGCCTTGAAGCCGTCTGCAATCGCGTCGACCAGCTGGCTGCGGATCGCGACCTTCGTCTGGCTCTGGATATAATCGGCTTCAGTAAAACCCGCATTGCGCAGCGTGGCGGCGAAGACATTGCGGTCAAACTGTCCGCTTGGCCCGCGGAATGCCGGTTCCTTGGCAATTTCCTCGGCCAGGCGAGCCTCCGAAAGTCCGAGCTTCATCTTGATCGAAAGCTCATCGAGCGCCGCGCCTGCGGCAAGCTGGCCGAAAACCTGCTGCTCGATACCGAAGGCACGAGCCTGCTCGGGCGTGATACGCTGCCCGATCTGGCGAGAGATACCCGAGATCTGGCGTTCGTAGGCAAGGCGGAACTCGTGGGTTCCGACCTTCTGGTCGCCCACCGTGATCACAGCGTCCGGCGTGCTGGCCACCAGCGAACGGGAAACGCCCCATACCCCGAAGGAGCCGACCAGCAGCACGAAGAAGATTTTGGCGACCCAGGTTTGCGCGCCGCGCCTTAGAAGATCGAGCATTGACGGAGGTGTCCTCGCATTGATCCGGGCATGCCAGCCCGAGATGAACCGTTTTTTGCGTGTTCCATAAAAGAAAAGCAAGGCAACGGGAAGCCTTTACGCGGCAAACTTACCGCGCGACGTCGAATTTGGGTGAAGGTGGCAAATTCAGGCAATGCGCTTGGTATTGGCGAGCTTGATGATGTCCTTGCCCAGAAGCTCGCGCTGGGCGAGCCAGAGCGCGGCGTCTGCGGGTGTCAGGGCCTTGGAGAAAAGGAAGCCCTGTGCCTGATCGCAGCCAAGCTCGATCAGCTTCTCTGCCTCTTCGCGCGTCTCCACCCCTTCCACGAGAATCGCCAGATCAAGCGCCTTGCCGAGCGTCAGCAAAGCCGTCACCAGCGCCTGGTTATGCGGGTTGTGCGCAATTCCGGTGATGAAGTTGCGATCGATCTTGAGCCGGTCGATGCGCATGTCGATCAGGTAGGAGAGGGATGAATGCCCCATGCCGAAATCGTCGACGGCGATCTTGAAGCCAGCCTTTTTCAGCCTCACCAGCTGATGGTTCGAGCTCTTGGTGTCGAACAGCGTCTCTTCGGTAATCTCGATTTCGATCCGGTCCGGATCGATATTGTAGTCGGCCGCCACCTCGATGAACATGTCTGCCGGAGAAACGTTGGCGAACTCACGCGGCGAGATGTTGACTGCGACCGGAACGTCGAGACGTCCGGCGTCACCAATGGCCTTGAGGAACTCGCAGGCCTTGATCAGCATAAACCGTGTGACGTGATGGCCCATATGGGCATTGGCGGCGACCTCGCCGATCTCCTGGGGATTCACGTGGCCCAGGACCGGGTCGTACCAGCGCATCAGCGTCTCGAAGCCAATCACGTCGCCATTGATGAGTGACACTTGCGGCTGGAAAACCGCCCTCACGTCGCCGTTGGCGATGGCCGCCGGCAGCGTCGCCTCGATCAGGCGCTGCCGGTTGAGGCGCTCGCGAAGCGTGCTGTTGAAAACCGAGACCAGGCGGCGTCCCCGCTCCTTGGCGTCATAAAGCGCCATGTCAGCCGCGGCGAAAAGCCCATCGGGCTCGCGTCCGTGCTCGGGGGCAAAGGCAATGCCAGCGCTGGCGCCGCTGCGCGTCTGCAATCCTCCGTCGATGATGGGGTCGCGAAAGCCGTCGACGACTTTGGTCGCGAAGATGCGGGAGCGCTCCGCGGCACCCTTTCCGCACACGATTGCAGCGAATTCATCGCCGCCGAGGCGCGCCAGCAAGTCGTCCGGCTCTGAAAGGGTCCTCAGCTTGCGGGTGAATGCCAGAAGAAGCTTGTCGCCGGCGCGATGGCCATAGGTATCGTTGACCGCCTTGAAACGATCGAGGTCGAACAGGACCAGTGCAAGCTCCATGTCGCCGCTCAGGGCCGAAAGACGGGCGTTCAGCGCTTCGTTGAAGGAGGCACGGTTGGAAAGCCCCGTGAGGGCGTCCTGCCGGGCAAGCACTTCAAGCTGTCGGTTCGAATCCACGATATGGGCGTTGGCATCGTAGAGCGACTTTGCCAATGCACGGGCTTCGAGCGCGCTGCGGGTTCGAGCCAGGAACTGACGCTCTGCCTCGAACGTGTTTCTCACAATGATGACCGTGAGAACGACGGCGTTCGCGCCGATCAGAAAGCCGGTGGACGTGCCCGAAAAGAGCATGATTGCGTCGAGAGCGAAAAGGGGCGGCGTCAGGAACGCCAGCGCGGCGATTGCATAGGCCGCATCCTGGATCAGCGTGCCTGCGGTCATGCCCGTGATGATGAAGATGACATAGCTGTCGTGACTATCGGCAACGTTGGAAAGTGCGATCGGCACGATCGACCAGCACACACCGCTTGTCAGAGCGCCGAGGGCCAGGAAATTGAGGACCATTTGCGGATTGCGCTTCAGCGTCTCGCGCCGACGTATGCCGATCACGTAGGCGAAGCGGACGGCATTGATCAGCAAAACGGCAAGCAACCAGTAAAGAACGGGCCTGCTGGGCCTGTCGAGGACCAGAAGTGCGGCCAGGGAAATGGCAATAAAGCTGTTCATGGCGAGCGAAAGCAACAAGCCGGACAGCGCCGACTTCGCTTGCGCGACCTTCATCGCTTTTTCAAATCTGCTTGCGTCCGACAAATATTCACCTGCCACTTCTAATGGTTTTGAAACATAGTGAGTCATCGATAAAATTGGATTAATAGAACCTCCGCATAGATTGTGCAAAGGATCATTGTTCGCGTCTATGCGAATGATGCATTGCCGCGCGGGGTTTACAGCGTCACGTCCGGTATGCCAAAAGCCGGCGAGCCATACTCCCAGCAATAGAACAAGGATGAAGTCGTGAAACCGGAAGAAATCCGCAAGCTCGAGGCCTATCTGAAGCGCAATCTCAATCCGGCCCTCGTCGTGAAGGCGCGACCGCGCAAGGACGACTCCGCCGAGGTCTACCTTGAGGACGAGTTTCTCGGAGTCATCTACAAGGATGAAGAAGAAGGCGAACTGTCCTATAACTTCTCCATGGCGATCCTCGACATCGATCTGTGATGCTCTTCCGCGCCCGTGCCGCGGCGTGAATGTGCATTCGCGCTGCAGCAATTAGCAAAACCAAATAAATTCATAAATTTGATATATTTATTGGTTGAGGCTCTGTTGTGCCTTGCGCTCTCTTGGGTTGACTTTTTGTGCGCTGCATATAATGATGCGGCCTCTTCTCGAACTCAAGGGTGAAGCAATGTTCAATTTTGATGAAGCCAGCCACAAGAGCAAGGAAGCCATGGAAACGATGCTGAAGAACTATTCGGCCGTGACCCAGGGTTTTCAGGCGATTGCGACTGAAGCGGCGGATTTCTCCAAGAAGTCCTTCGAAGACAGCGTGGCTCACGTCGAAAAGCTTGCAGGCGTCAAGAGCATCGAAGCTGCTGTCGAGTTGCAGACGGCCTTCGTGAAGGCTTCCTTCGACAAGATGGTCGCTGAAGCCACGAAGATGGGCGAAATGTACGCCGATGTCGCCAAGACCGCCTATGCGCCGTTCCAGACGGCCATGAACAAGACGAACGTTCCGGCGCCGCAGTTCAACGAAGCCGCCTGACAGTCCCAGTCTCTGAGACTTTAACGTAGAATCCTTGGAACCGGCTCCATTGCGGGCCGGTTTTATTTTTGCGTGCAACGGGGCCGGCATGATGCCCCCGTATCCGATCAGGATCGCTCACGAAGAAATGTAGGGGCTTGCCGGCCTTAGCCATCATTTCCCGTTGCGGACCGGACGGAAGGCCTTAAAATAGCAGATCGGCGCACTTAGATAGGAGCTTCGCCTCCGCGGTCCGGGTCTGTGTTTTCCAGACCGCAAGAATGGAAATGCCAATGGAGTTTATCTGGAAATGATCGTCATGCCGGTCCATATGCAGGCTGAAAATGATGATGACAACAGGACGGGCGGCAATCGCGGCACCGCCGTGATCACGCGAACCAAGCCCAAGACAAAACGTCCCAGTCTCTACCGCGTCCTGCTTCTCAACGACGATTATACCCCGATGGAATTTGTGATCCACATTCTGGAGCGTTTCTTCCAGAAGGATCGGGAGGCCGCGACCCGCATCATGCTGCATGTCCACAACCACGGCGTCGGCGAATGCGGAATTTTCACCTACGAGGTGGCGGAGACAAAGGTGACGCAGGTGATGGATTTCGCCCGGCAACACCAGCATCCGCTGCAATGTGTCATGGAAAAGAAGTGAGGGAAAATCGTGCCGACATTTTCGCCAAGTCTGGAAAAAGCGCTCCATCAGGCCCTCACGTTTGCCAACGAGCGCCATCATGAATATGCCACGCTGGAGCATCTGCTTCTCGCGCTGATCGAGGATACCGATGCCGCCGCCGTCATGGGTGCCTGCAATGTCGATCTCGACGCGCTGCGCAAGACCGTCATCGACTATATCGATACCGAACTCGGCAGCCTGGTCACGGGCTACGAGGAGGATTCCAAGCCGACCTCGGGTTTCCAGCGCGTCATTCAGCGCGCCGTCATCCACGTCCAGTCCTCCGGCCGCGAGGAAGTGACGGGGGCAAACGTGCTTGTGGCCATTTTCGCCGAGCGCGAAAGTCACGCCGCATTCTTCCTGCAGGAGCAGGAAATGACCCGCTATGATGCGGTCAACTATATCTCGCATGGCATCGGGAAGCGTCCCGGTTCCAGCGAAGTCCGCGCGCCGCGCGGCGTCACCGAGGAAACCGAGAACGGTCCGACCGCCCAGCGCGGCGGCAACGAGCATGAGGAAGGCGAGGGCAAGAAGAAGCAGGATGCGCTCAAGGCCTATTGCGTCAACCTCAACGAGAAGGCCAAGGTCGGCAAGATCGACCCGCTGATCGGCCGTCACGACGAAGTCAACCGCACGATCCAGATCCTGTGCCGACGCTCCAAGAACAACCCGCTCTACGTGGGCGATCCCGGCGTAGGCAAGACCGCGATTGCCGAAGGTCTCGCCAAGCGTATCGTCGAGAAGAAGGTGCCGGAAGCGCTTGAAAACGCGACGATCTTCTCCCTCGATATGGGAACTCTCCTTGCCGGAACCCGCTATCGCGGCGACTTCGAGGAGCGCCTGAAGCAGGTCGTCAAGGAGCTGGAAGACTATCCCGGCGCCATCCTCTTCATCGACGAAATCCACACGGTGATCGGGGCTGGCGCTACGTCCGGCGGGGCGATGGATGCATCGAACCTCCTGAAGCCTGCGCTCTCTTCCGGTGCGATCCGCTGCATCGGCTCGACGACTTACAAGGAATATCGCCAGTTCTTCGAGAAGGACCGCGCGCTGGTGCGTCGCTTCCAGAAGATCGACGTCAACGAGCCGTCTATCGATGATGCGATCGACATCATGAAGGGCCTGAAGCCGTATTTCGAAGATTACCACAAGCTGAAATACACGAACGACGCCATCAAGGCGGCGGTCGAGCTTTCGGCGCGTTATATCTCCGACCGCAAGCTGCCCGACAAGGCGATCGACGTGATCGACGAGGCCGGTGCCGCACAGATGCTGCTGCCGGTCTCGCGCCGTCGCAAGACGATCACCGACAAGGAGATCGAGGCAACGATCGCGACCATGGCCCGCATTCCGCCGAAGACGGTCTCGAAGGACGACGAGGTGGTTCTCGCCAATCTCGACAAGGAACTGCGCTCGGTTGTCTACGGCCAGGACAATGCGATCGATGCGCTGTCGTCCGCGATCAAGCTGGCGCGTGCCGGCCTGCGCGAACCCAACAAACCGATCGGCTGCTATGTCTTTGCGGGTCCCACCGGCGTCGGCAAGACCGAAGTCGCCAAGCAGCTGGCGTCCTCGCTCGGCGTTGAACTGCTGCGCTTCGACATGTCGGAATATATGGAACGGCATACCGTGTCGCGCCTGCTTGGCGCACCTCCCGGCTATGTCGGCTTCGACCAGGGCGGTCTCCTGACCGATGGCGTCGACCAGCATCCGCATTGCGTGCTGCTGCTCGACGAAATCGAGAAGGCGCATCCGGACATCTTCAATATCCTTCTGCAGGTCATGGACCATGGCTCGCTGACCGACCACAACGGCAAGAAGATCGACTTCCGCAACGTCATCCTGATCATGACGACCAATGCGGGTGCTGCCGAAATGGCGAAGTCGGCCATCGGCTTTGGCTCGTCGAAGCGGACGGATGAGGATGTTGAGGCGATGAACCGCCTGTTCACGCCGGAATTCCGCAACCGTCTCGATGCGACGATCCAGTTCGCGCCGCTGCCGCCGCAGGTCATCCACCAGGTGGTGCAGAAGTTCGTGATGCAGCTCGAGGCCCAGCTCTCGGAACGCAACGTGACATTCGAACTGACAGACGAGGCGACCGACTGGCTGGCCAAGAAGGGGTACGACGACAAGATGGGCGCCCGTCCGCTGTCGCGCGTCATCCAGGAAAACATCAAGAAGAAGCTCGCCGACGAAATCCTCTTCGGCCGGCTCAAGAAGGGCGGCGTGGTCCGCGTCTCCGTCGATGGCGCCGAGCTGAAGCTCGACTTCATCCCGGAAGGCGCCAAGATCGAACCGAAGCCGGAAGCCGAGGAAGAGGCAGCCGCCAAGGCTGCGGCAAAGCGCCCGGCCAAGCCAAAGGCCTCACGCCCCAAGAAAAAATCACCGTCTGACCTGGGCGTCTGATTCGATACCGGACGCGGCTCGCAAGGGTCGCGTCCTTCCCGCCTTTTCATCCTCGGATTTCCTGACATGAGTGCACGATGACGGACATGCTCGTCGAGCGGTCCCGCCGCTACTGGTTTGTCCAGGGTATGAAGGGGCTCTTTTCGCTTCCCGGCTTCATCCTGATGTCGGCCTTTGTCGGCTTCACCGCACTGGCCTTTCAATCAGGGCTGACGCGAACAGAGGCGACATTCCTCACTTTCTTCGTCTGGGCGCTGCCCTCGCAGATGATCGTTGTGGGGGCCATCTCGTCCGGTATGGGCGTGGTCGCCGCCTTTCTTGCCGTCAGCCTCGCCTCAATCCGCATGACGCCGATGGTCGCCGCGCTCGTGCCCGAAATCCGCGAGAAGAAGACGCCCTCCGCCCTCCTGATCTTCCTGTCGCATTTCGTGGCGATCACCGCCTGGGTGTATACGCTCAAGAAGATACAGGACATTCCGCGCGAAGGCCGGATCGCGTTCTTTGCCGGGCTCGGCATGACGCTGACGCTGGTCAACACCGGCATCGTCTTCAGCCTCTACGGGGTCGTCTCCGAACTGCCGCCGATTGCGGCGGGCACTCTCTATTTCCTGACGCCGATGTATTTTGTCATGTCGATCTGGGAATCGGCGCGCCAGCCGGTGGTGTACTGGGCGCTGGGTCTCGGCGTCATCGTGGCGCCTGCCTCGCATTATCTCGCGCCGCAGATCGACATGTTGCTGACCGGTTTGGTCGCGGGCACCTTCGCCTATGCCATCGACAGGTCGAGGCGGAGGCGCGCACCATGACTGCACAAGAGATCGGCGTCTTCTCCTTCATCCTGATTGCCGGCACGCTCGGTACCGACATCTGGCGCTGGCTCGGCGTTTTCGGCGGCAAGCAGCTTTCGGAAGAGAGCGAGGCCCTGGTCTGGGTGCGCGCGGTCGCAACTGCCCTGGTTGCGGGCGTTATCGCCAGCCAGGTTCTCTATCCCGGCGGCGTGCTCGCCGGAACGCCGATCACCCTGCGGATCGGCGCGGCTGTCGCTGGCTTTGCCGTGTTCCTGCTCCTGAAGAAGAACATGGTCGCAGGCATTGCCGTGGCGCTGGCAGTTCTTGCCGTGGGGCTGCACTTTCTCGGCATCTGAAAAGGTCAGATCCGTGAGGCAAGACGGGCAAGCCCGTCTCCCTTTTCGACAGCCCGAAAGCAGAAATCAGAGCGCCGCCTTCAGCTTTTCGGCATTGGCCTTCAGAACCTCCATGTCCTCCATCTTTCCGCTATGCGGCTTGAGCGCCACACCTTCGAAGCGCGGGATGATGTGGAAATGCAGGTGGTAGACGGTCTGGCCCGAGGCCGGTTCGTTGAACTGAACGATCTGGATGCCATCGGCGGCAAAAGCCTTCTTGGCGGCAACGGCGATTTTCTGCACCACCGGGATCGTCTTCGAAAGTACAGCCGGATCAGCATCGAGGAGATTGCGCGAAGGCGCCTTCGGAATGACCAGCGTGTGACCCGTCGATTGCGGCATCACGTCCATGAAGGCAAGCGTATCGTCATCCTCATAGACCTTGAAGGCCGGAATTTCGCCGCGCAGGATCTTGGCGAAGATGTTGTTATCGTCATAGGTCGCGGACATGTTGTGTCTCCCTGTCTTGTATAGCCGTCACGGCTGCTCTTCGCCCTTCCGGAAAGGGCTATGTTCGGAAAGATATTCGCCTGTCTCGGCAATCGCCTCGCGCTCGCGCTCCAGATAGTCGGCGACGGCGTTGCGTAAACCGGGATGGGCGATGTAATGCGCCGAATGCGTCGTCACCGGCAGATAGCCGCGCGCCAACTTGTGCTCGCCTTGCGCCCCGGCCTCGACGCGGTCGAGCTTCCGCGCAATCGCAAAATCGATGGCCTGATGATAGCAGACCTCGAAATGCAGGAAGGGGTGATCCTCGATGCAGCCCCAATGCCGCCCATAAAGCGCATCCTCGCCAATGAAATTGATCGCGCCGGCGACATAGCGTCCCTCGCGCTTCGCCATCACGAGCAAAATATCGTCCGCCATCCGCTCGCCGATCAGTGAATAGAATTCGCGGGTGAGATAGGGGCGCCCCCATTTGCGGCTGCCGGTATCCATGTAGAAGGCGAAGAACTGGTCCCAGATATCTTCGGTCAGGTCGCCCCCGGCCAGCCAGTCGATGCTGATCCCGTTTTCAAGCGCCGAGCGCCGCTCCTTGCGCAGGTTCTTGCGCTTGGAGGAGGAGAGTTCATTCAAGAAATCCTTGTGGCTCGAATAGCCCTTGTTGAGGAAATGGAATTGCTGATCGGTGCGATGCAGATAGCCGTCGCTCTCGAGAACCGACAGATCGTCCTCTTGCAGGAAGGTGACATGCGCCGAAGACAAACCCAACCGGTCTGTCTCCTCGCGCAGCGCCTTTGAAAGCTGCTTCTTCAGGTCCGTACGCCCATCTGTCACCAGTAGGCGAGGGCCGCTCGCCGGGGTGAAGGGAACCGTGCACTGAAACTTCGGATAATAGCGCCCGCCGGCCCGCTCATAGGCATCCGCCCAGGCATGGTCAAAAACATATTCGCCCTGGCTGTGCGACTTGCCATAACAGGGAATCACTGCAGCAATCCGCCCGTCATCTCCCTCAAGGGCCATATGGCGCGGCTGCCAGCCGGCGCGGGACACGGCGGAGCCCGAATCCTCCAGCGCTGACAGATAGGCATGCGACACGAAAGGATTGTACGGAATTCGTCCGCCGCGGGCCGCACCGTCGAGCCGATCCCAATCCGCTTTGGGAACGGAGGAAATGGTCTCGATGATGCGGCGCTTTAGGTCTGTCATCAGGCGGCGTGAGTCTCGCGGGGATCAAAGCCTTCGAAGGTCATCTGGTCTGCGTTTTCGAAGGTCTGCTTGATGGCAGCCGCGTCGCGCACCGTCCAGGTAATGACCGGGATGCCCTTGCTACGAAGCCCGTCTGTAAACGGATTGGGCAGATGGGCATAGTGGTAGGAGGTGAAGTCGAGACCGATTGCCATCTCCTCTTTCTGCTGCTCCCAGATCTCCGGCTTGTCGCCATGGGCAGTCAGGCCAACGGGGTAGGGCACGCCGATCTCCTTCAGTTCCCTCAACAGCCAATGGTCGAAGCTCATCAGCGCAACCGGCCCGCGATAGCCTTCAAGCGTGTCGAGAACGGATTCGACAAAGCCATCGTCGTCCCCGGCGCGGCCTTTGAGTTCTATGACGAGTGGAACCTTGCCCTTCACCAGGTTGAGCATGTCCCTCAACTTCGGTACGCGGTCCTTGGTTCCGCCGATGGTCATCAGCGAGAGTTCTGCGGACGTTTTCGCCCTCACGTCGCCCGGCATGTTGCACAGCCGCTGCAGGTCGTCGTCGTGAAAGACGACAGGCACGCCGTCAGCCGCATATTGAAGGTCGCATTCGATGGCGAAGCCCGCGTCAATGGCGCGCTGGAACGCAGAAAGCGTGTTTTCCCACACCGTCTTGTTCATGTCGTGATAGCCGCGATGGGCGATCGGGCGTTCGGTCAGCCAGGCAAAGTCCGACATCACGCGATTTCCAGAATGGCGTCGATTTCGACGGAGGCGTTGAGGGGCAGGCAGGCCATGCCGACAGCGGCGCGCGCATGCTTGCCGGCTTCGCCGAGCACGTTGACCAGCAGGTCGGATGCGCCGTTGATGACGAGATGCTGGCTGGTGAAGTCTGGTGCCGACGCGACGAAGCCATTGATCTTGATCAGACGCTTGACCCGCGTCAGGTCGCCGCCAAGCGCTGCTGACGCCTGGGCAAGAATGTTGATGGCGCAGAGTTCCGCCGCGCGCTTGGCCTCATCCAACGTCACGTCCTTGCCGACAATCCCGGTGACGGCGACCTTGCCGCCCTCCACGGGTAACTGGCCCGAAAGATAGAGTGTGTTGCCGGAAATCACGTAGGGCACATAATTCGCGGCGGGTGCTGCCGCAACGGGGAGGGTAATCCCCAAGGTTTCGAGGCGCTTGGAAATTTCGTCAGTCATTGCTCACTCCAAATTTTGCCGATCGTCTCTGCGCCGGCAATCCGTCTATCCTGTGTTCCGGCAAGCACCATGGCCTAATTCCGACGCTCCGTCTTCACCATGAAGGTAATTTGACGCTCGCCTTTTTTGAGACCAATCTTTATAGCATCCAGAAAATCATGCGGCTCTGGTCCGGAGGAATAGAATGTTTCGGCGACACCTTGCAAAGGCTTTTTGGGCAAAGGCTTTTTGCGCGAGTGCGGCGATCGCGGTCCTGGGGCCGCTACCAGCCGCTGCCGGAGCCGCCGAAGGCCTCGCCGCGCACCGCGCCATCTATGATCTCGTGTTGAAGCATTCGTCGGAAAATTCCGGCATCGACGACATGTATGGCCGCATGGTCTATGAATTCACGGGCTCGGCCTGCAAGGGATTCAACGTCAAGTTCCGGTTTGTCACAGCGGTCGACATGGGGGGCGAAAAGCGCCTGACCGATCAGCAGACCACGACCTTCGAGGATCTGCCGAAAGGCCAGTTCCAGTTCGAAACAAGGTCCTATTCCGACGATAAGCTCAGCCAGAATGTTCGTGGCGAGGCGCAGATGGGCAAGTCGGGACTTGAGGTCAGCCTAAATCAGCCCGATCGGCGCAAGCTGGAGCTTGCCAAGAGCAGTTTCCCCACGGAACAGATGATCGAGGTGATCGACAAGGCGCGCGCTGGCATTCACTTCTTCGAAACACGTGTCTTCGATGGATCGGATACGGGCGACAAGTCGCTCTACACGACGACGGTGGTTGGCGATCTGGTCAAGCCGGACGCCGCCAAGCCTGATTCTGATGGTGAGAATCCCGGTGTGCTCGCCAAGGAAGCCTATTGGCCGGTCACCGTTGCCTATTTCGACGACAAGACGGGAAAGGACCAGCTTCCGACCTATCGCGTCTCGTTCAAGCTCTACGAAAACGGAATCACGCGCGATCTCGTGATGGATTATGGCGACTTCGTCTTGTCCGGCAAACTTGCAGAACTCGACCTCTTGAAGAGCGATTCCAGCTGCAAGTGATCCTGCCTTGCTGAAAAATTGCCTTTCGGCCGGCCCGGGGCTTGTGTTTTTTCCATACCCGTTATAAAGGCCGCCCATTCCACACGTGGGGCTAGGGACTTTCCGGGAGAAATCCGGATGTTCCGCCGGTGGCGCGAGAGCGTCGTTGTCCCACGGAGGTTCAACCGGAAAAGGACACGATAAGCATGGCATTGCCTGATTTTTCCATGCGTCAGCTGCTTGAAGCTGGCGTACACTTCGGCCACCAGACCCACCGCTGGAACCCGAAGATGAAGCCGTATATCTTCGGCGACCGCAACAACGTTCACATCATCGACCTCGGCCAGACCGTTCCGATGCTGCACACCGCCCTCAAGGCTGTCAGCGACACGGTTGCCGGCGGCGGCCGCGTTCTCTTCGTTGGTACGAAGCGCCAGGCCTCTGAAATCATCGCTGACGCTGCCAAGCGTTCGGCCCAGTACTACGTCAACTCGCGCTGGCTCGGCGGCATGATGACGAACTGGAAGACAATCTCCAACTCGATCCAGCGCCTGCGCAAGCTCGACGAGATCCTGAACGGCGAAGCCCAGGGTTATTCGAAGAAGGAGCGCCTGAACCTCGAGCGCGAACGCGAGAAGCTTGAAAAGGCTCTCGGCGGCATCCGCGACATGGGCGGCACCCCGGACCTGATGTTCATCATCGACACCAACAAGGAAAAGATCGCCATCGACGAAGCAAAGCGTCTCGGCATCCCGGTTGTTGCGATCATTGACTCGAACTGCGATCCGGACCAGATCGACTACCCGATCCCGGGCAACGACGACGCTTCGCGCGCCATCGCTCTTTACTGCGACCTGATCGCACGCGCTGCCATCGATGGCATCGCTCGCCAGCAGGGCGCTTCGGGCCGCGACCTCGGCGCTTCGGCTGAAGCTCCGATCGAGCCGGCGCTTGCAGAGGCAGAAGGCGAAGCCTGATAGGCCTATATTGACGGCGCGGAGCTTTCCGCGCCCGACAGGGCTTTTGAAGTCCGGGGCCGCCAGCAGAACATGTCTGGCGGCTTTCGTTTTATCGCGATGCGATTCTTCATCACCCTGTAACAATTCGCGGGCGAGTTAGGCCCAAAATGAAATGGTGCGCATAACCGCACCGCTGGAAATAAAAGAGGCGAGACATGGAAATTACCGCTGCAATGGTCAAGGAACTGCGCGAAAAGAGCGGCGCAGGCATGATGGACTGCAAGAAGGCGCTTGCCGAAACCAATGGCGACATGGAAGCAGCGATCGACTGGCTGCGCGCCAAGGGTATCGCCAAGGCCGACAAGAAGTCGGGCCGCACGGCTGCTGAAGGCCTCATCGGCATCGCTTCCGCCGGCCACAAGGCTGTCGTCGTTGAAGTCAACTCCGAAACCGACTTCGTTGCCCGCAACGACGCATTCCAGGACCTCGTCCGCGGCATTGCTCAGGTTGCTCTGTCCACCGACGGTACCGTTGAAGCCGTTGGCGCTGCCACCTATCCGGCGACCGGCAAGTCCGTCACCGACTCGATCAAGGACGCCATCGCCACGATCGGCGAAAACATGGCGCTTCGTCGCTCTGCGGCGCTCGAAGTTGAGCACGGCGTTGTCGCCACCTACATTCACAACGCTGCCGGCGACGGCATTGGCAAGCTCGGCGTTCTCGTCGCCCTGAAGTCGGTCGGCGACAAGGCCGTCCTGACCTCGATCGGCCGTCAGGTTGCCATGCACATTGCTGCAACGAACCCGCTCGCCATCCGCGCCGAAGAAGTCGACCAGGCTGCTGCCGACCGCGAACGCGCGATCTTCATCGAGCAGGCCCGCGCGTCGGGCAAGCCGGACTCGATCATCGAAAAGATGGTTGACGGCCGCATGCGCAAGTTCTTCGAAGAAGTTGCCCTTCTTTCGCAGGCCTTCGTCGTCAACCCCGACCTGACTGTCGGTGCTGCCGTCAAGGAAGCTGAAAAGGAAGCCGGCGCCGCCATCGAAGTTGTCGGCATGGCTCGCCTGCTGCTCGGCGAAGGCATCGAAAAGGAAGCCTCCGACTTCGCTGCCGAAGTGGCCGCCGTCGCCAAGGGCTGATCCAAGTCCGTTAGGGAAAACTGAAGGGCATCGCGTGACAACGCGGTGCCCTTCGTGTATGCGGCGATAGGTCATCTGCAGGCTGTGGCTATCGCCGCGCTGGCTGGCCGCCCGCCCAACAGACCTCCCGGAGCGTTCATGTCGTCCTCACCCCTCTACAAGCGCGTACTTCTCAAAGCCTCCGGTGAAGCCCTGATGGGCGAACAGGGTTTCGGGATCGATGTGAATGTCGCTGACCGGATCGCCGCCGACATCGCAGATGCCCGCAAGATGGGCGTGGAGGTTGGTGTCGTGGTCGGCGGTGGGAACATCTTCCGCGGCGTCGCCGTAGCCTCCAAGGGCGGCGACCGGGTGACGGGTGACCACATGGGCATGCTCGGCACGGTGATCAACGCGCTGGCGCTCGCAACGTCGCTGCGTAAGCTGGACATCGACACGGTGGTTCTTTCGGCTATTGCCATGCCGGAAATCTGCGAAAGCTTTTCGCAGCGCGCAGCGGTCTACCATCTGTCGCTCGGCCGCGTGGTGATCTTCGCCGGCGGTACGGGCAATCCCTATTTCACCACCGATTCCGCGGCGGCGCTTCGCGCGGCCGAGATCGGCGCGCAGGCGCTTTTCAAGGGAACCCAGGTCGACGGAATCTATTCCGCCGATCCCAAAAAGGTTCCCGATGCGACCCGCTTCGACCGGTTGACGCATAAGGAAGTCCTCGATAGGGGACTGGCAGTCATGGACGTCGCGGCAGTTGCATTGGCGCGGGAAAACTCGATTCCGATCGTCGTTTTCTCGATCCACGAGCGTGGCGGCTTCCCGGCAATCTTGACCGGCGGCGGTCGCGGGACCATCGTAACGGACAATTGACAGACGCGGGCTCGATTCCTATCGAGACACCGTGCAGATAGAATATGGAGTGAAGACCATGGCAGGCGGTGCCGATCTCAACGATATCAAGCGCAGGATGGATGGCGCGGTAACGGCGTTCAAGAGCGATATTGCGTCGCTTCGGACCGGCCGCGCATCCGCAAACCTTCTCGACACGGTGATGGTGGAAGCCTACGGCTCGCGCGTGCCGCTGAACCAGGTTGCCAATATCACCGTGCCCGAACCGCGCATGCTCGGTGTTTCGATCTGGGACAAGCAGATGGTCGGCGCTGTCGACCGCGGCATTCGCGAATCCAACCTCGGCCTCAACCCGATCGTCGATGGCCAGAACCTGCGCATTCCGCTTCCCGAGCTGAACGAGGAGCGCCGCAAGTCGCTCGTCAAGCTCGCGCATGAATATGCCGAAAAGGGCAAGGTCGCCGCACGTCATGTACGCCGCGATGGCATGGAAGCAGTGAAGAAGGCTGAGAAGGATGGCGATATCGGCCAGGACGAAAGCCGCGTTCTTTCCGACAAGATCCAGAAGATGACCGACGAGACGATCGTCGAGATCGACAAGGCATTGGCCGAGAAGGAAAAGGAAATCATGCAGGTCTAAGGGTTCCTTGGATCTTTGGGGGCGCTCGAATTTGGACGGGGCGATGGAAAACGCGGGGCAGGCAGGGGTTCCCAGGCATGTCGCCATCATCATGGATGGCAACGGCCGTTGGGCCAAGTCGAGAGGCATGCCTCGCGGTTTCGGTCACCGCAAGGGGGTGGAAGCCGTGCGTGAAGCGGTAAAATCCGCTCGCCATTTCGGCATATCCTACCTGACCCTTTACGCCTTCTCGTCGGAGAACTGGCGCCGGCCTGCCGATGAGGTCAGCGACCTGATGGGCCTGTTGAAGCTTTTCATCAAGCGCGACCTCGCCGAACTCCATTCCGCCGACGTCCGCATCCGTGTCATCGGCGAACGCGAGCGGCTTTCTGGAGATATTTTGCAATTGCTCCTCGAGGCCGAGGAGACGACCAAGGCGAACACGGGTCTCGTCCTGATCATCGCCTTCAATTACGGTGCACGCGACGAGATCGCCCGGGCCTGCCGACGGATCGCGCAGGATGTTGCGGCCGGGAAGATCGATCCGGAAGATATTTGCGCCGAGATGGTCAATGATCGGCTGGATACGGCCGGTATTCCCGATCCCGACCTCATCATACGAACGAGCGGGGAAGAGCGGCTGTCCAATTTTCTTCTCTGGCAGGCTGCCTATAGCGAACTCGTCTTCGTCCCCGAGTTATGGCCCGACTTCGACAGAAACGTCTTCCGCAAGGCACTCGACACGTTTGCCGCTCGCAATCGCCGATTTGGCGGGGTCGAAAGCGCGGAGAAAGCCGTCGGCGTTCCATGAGCGAGGAGTTGAGGCTTCGAATTCTTTCCGCCATTGTTCTCGCCATCATTGTTCTCGGCGCCACCTGGATAGGTGGTGTCTACTTTGCCGTTCTGGCCGTGATCATCGCGGCGCTCGTCTATTACGAATGGACGCGGATTACGGATGCTCCCGCCAAGGACCCGGAGGCCTACTGGGTTGGCTGGGTGGCCATGGCGCTCATCGGCGCTGACATCCTTGCCGAGCAGGGCATGGACGGATGGAACGAATATCTCTGGTCCGCGGTGGCGCTTGTTTTCGTCTATGCATTATTCCGCGCGAAAAACCGCTGGAATCCGGCAGGAATTGTCTATGCGGGGCTCACGGGGATCTCGCTTGCGGAAATCCGTGGCGATGACTTCATGGGCTTCATCGCCATGATTTTCATCTTCGCCGTCGTCTGGGGCACTGACATCGCGGCCTATTTCACCGGCCGAGCCATAGGCGGGAAGAAGTTGGCTCCTTCGATATCGCCCGGGAAGACCTGGTCCGGTGCTATTGGTGGTGCGGTCGCGGCTGTCGTTTTCGGTTCGCTGGTCGTGCTGTGCTATATGAAGAGCGTATCGGCCTGGATTGTCGGCCTTGCACTCGTTCTTTCAGTCTTCAGCCAGATCGGTGATCTGTTCGAATCCTTCATGAAGCGCCGCTACAAGGTCAAGGACTCGAGTCATCTCATTCCTGGCCATGGGGGCGTGATGGACCGGATCGACGGGCTCGTCTTCGCCTGTTCCGGCGCCTTCATCCTGAAAATGCTGCTTTCATCTTGGAATCACGGGGTCGGAGCCTTTATATTGGGCGCGATCTCGCAATGATGCACGAAGGACGCCACGGGGCGACCCTTTCGATCTGGAGGAATACCGATGAACGCGGTTGAAACGGTGGCCGGATTTATGGGCGGCTACATTGTCCCCTTCATCCTCGTTCTTTCACTGCTCGTGTTCGTGCATGAAATGGGCCATTATCTGGCGGGCCGCTGGTCGGGAATCCGAATTCTGGCCTTCTCCATCGGCTTTGGGCCCGAACTGGTTGGTTGGACCGACCGTCACGGCACGCGCTGGAAGCTCTCCATCATCCCCCTGGGGGGCTATGTCCGCTTCTATGGCGACGATGACGCCTCCAGCTGGCCTGACTTTCAAGCGCTCGAAAAGCTGAGCGACCTTGAGCGCGCCAAGACCTTTACGGGCGCCAAGCTGTGGAAGCGGGCCGTGACGGTCGCTGCCGGCCCCATTGCCAATTTCATCCTCGCGATTGCGATTTTTGCCGTGATTTTCTCGATCTACGGGAAGCCGGTGAGCGATCCGATCGTATCGGAAGTCAAGCCTGGAAGTGCTGCCGAGCAGGCCGGGTTCAAACCGGGTGACCGCATCGTCTCGGTGGACGGCAATTCCGTTGCAACCTTTAGCGACCTGCAACGCTATGTCAGCATGCGCCCGGGGATGCGGATCGACGCAAAGGTCGAGCGCGCGGGCCAGACGGTCGATCTTTTCGTAACGCCTGTCGCGACGGAAATTCCGGACAATTTCGGAAACAAGATCGAAGTCGGCATCATCGGCGTCATGAGCAATGCGCAGTCGGGAAATTTCCGGGTCGAGCGCCTGAACCCGATCCAGGCCGTGGGTGAGGGCGCCTTGCAGAGCTGGCATGTCGTCACGGGCACCTATGACTATATCGTCAACATGATTGCCGGCCGGATGAAGGCGGATCAGCTGGGCGGTCCGATCCGCATCGCCCAGGCCTCCGGCGAGATGGCGTCGCTCGGAATTGCGGCTCTTCTACAGCTTGCAGCGGTTCTCTCCGTTTCCATCGGACTTCTGAACCTGATGCCGGTTCCCGTACTTGATGGTGGTCATCTTCTGTTCTATGCAATCGAGGCCGTAAGGGGACGGCCAGTGGGACCAGCAGCGCAGGAGATCGCGTTCCGCATAGGGCTCGCCATGGTCCTTTCCCTGATGGTGTTCGCAACCTGGAATGACATCGCCCGGCTTATAAGCTGATTTTGTTTTGGAAATGGTTTGTTTACCCTGTTTGAAGCGAGGCGTGTCGATTGAGCCACGCTTTGAATTGAAGTAAACAGAATTTAACCTCCGGCCTTGCTTGTATGGGAAAAGCCGTTAAAACGGCAAGCATGACCGGAGTCGTTCTTTGGGCTGTCTACGGCCAAGGTAAAAAGGTAAAGTTTGAAATGAAGGCTGGTTCAAGATTTTTGAACGCTGTATCGGCAGTTGCGTTGTCTGCCGGCGTTGCGAGTGCAGGCGTCGTCGTATCGCTGCCTGATGAAGCAGCAGCAGCGGTCATCCGCCGTATCGAGGTTCGTGGGGCAAACCGCGTCGGTGCTGATACAGTCAAAGATAATTTGACGATCCAGCCTGGCAAGGATTTCAGCCCGTCCGATATCGACGCTTCGGTAAAGCGTCTTTATTCGACCGGCTTCTTCTCGGATGTTCGCATCAATGTGTCCGGTGGGACGCTTGTTGTGAATGTCAACGAAAACCAGCTCCTCAACGCTGTCGTGTTCAACGGCAACAAGAAGATCAAGGATGAGAAGCTTGCTGGCGTCGTCCAGTCTCGCCCGCTCGGTCCTTACAGCCAGGCGATGATCGACTCCGACATCCAGGCAATCAAGAAGGCCTATGCCGCAATCGGTCGCTCTGATGTGACTGTCACGACGCAGACATACAATGTCGGCAATGGCCGCGTGAACCTTGCCTTCGATATCAACGAAGGCGAGCGCACGAAAATTGCCCATATCAATTTCGTCGGTAATCACGCTTTTGGTGACACGCGTCTCCACAGTGTTCTTGCGACGAAGGAATCGGGCATTCTGTCCTTCATTACCCGTCAGGACATCTATGATCCGCAGAAGATGAAGGCCGACGAAGACGCTCTTCGTCAGTTTTATTATAACCACGGCTATGCTGACTTCCGCATCGTGTCCGACGACGTCCAGCTGAACGAGCAGACGAACGAGTACACGATCACCATCACTGTTGACGAAGGCGAGCAGTACAAGATCGGCAACGTGAACGTTCAGTCCACGGTTCCGGGCATCAACGGCGATGACCTGAAGTCTTTGATCGTCAGCCGGCCTGGCGATATCTACAAGGCTCGCGACATCGAGAAGTCGGTTTCGGCGATCTCTCGACGCGTTTCCTCGGCAGGCTATCCGTTTGCGCGTGTGACGCCGCGTGGTAACCGCGAAGTTGGCGGCAACACCATTTCTGTGGACTACCTGGTTGACCAGGGCGAACGCGCCTATGTCGAGCGTATCGAAATCCGCGGCAACACGATTACGCGCGACTACGTCATTCGCCGCGAATTCGATATCGCGGAAGGCGATGCCTTCAACCAGGAGGCCATCCTGGAGGCGAAGCGTCGTCTCGAAAAGCTCGGTTACTTCTCGTCGGTCAACATCTCGACGGCACCGGGTAGCTCGCCGGACCGTGTCGTCATCATCGTTGACGTGCAGGACCAGCCGTCCGCATCCTTTGGTATCGGCGCCGGTTATGTGACGGGTGGCGAGGGCTTCGTTCTCGAGGCTTCCATTGAAGACAAGAACTTCCTCGGTCGTGGCCAGTACATCCGTGTTGCGGCCAGCGGCGGCTTGAAGACGCGCAACTATTCGCTGTCCTTCACGGAGCCTTACTTCCTTGGCTACCGTCTTGCTGCGGGCTTCGATATCTACAAGACGACCGACTCGAGCCAGTCCAACTACACATTCGATACCGAGGGCTTCAACCTTCGCATGTCTGCCCCGATTACGGATGAGCTGACTGCGTCTGCGACCTACGCCTTCGCAAAGATTAAATACAACAGCAGCAACACAGCTGCGCTTTCTGCGCCGTACCAGAACGTTGTGGCGAACAGCCCGTGGTATCGTTCCTCGATCGCCACGACGCTGTCCTACAATTCGCTGGACGATCAGAAGCTTCCGCACGATGGCTTCATCGGCAATATCACGCAGGAAATTGCCGGTCTTGGCGGCGATTCCCGCTACTACAAGCTGAGCGGCAAGGTTCGTTATTACCATACGCTTTCCGACGAAGCCGACATCATCGGTTCGTTGAGCGTGGGTGGCGGCGTCATGCGTTCGCTCAAGGGCGGCGCGCTGGTGTTTGACCAGTTCAAGATCGGCTCGAACGAAATCCGTGGCTTCTCTTCGACCGGTATCGGTCCGCGCATGTCGAACGGAGACGTTCTGGGTGGTCTGAATTACTTCACCGCGTCTGCTGAAGCCACGTTCCCGATGCCTGGCATTCCGGAGGATTACGGTCTTCGCGGTGCCGTGTTTGCGGATGCGGCGACGCTGTTCGGCAACTCGGTCGACCTGCTGGGGCAGACCGCTGTCGGCGTCAGCCAGTCGTGGCGTGCTTCGGTCGGCGCCAGCGTGATCTGGGCATCGCCCTTTGGTCCGTTGCGTGTGGACTATGCAATCCCGGTCAAGAAGCAGTCTTTCGACCAGGTCGAAAGAATCAAGTTCGGCATCCAGACGAATTTCTGATAAAGCCTGTCCGGAACACGAAACACGTTTATCCGTTCTGGGGCTTGGCCTATGGAAAGAGATATGTTTTTCCCGCGTCACGAAGGTGTGGCGCTGGGAAAGCTCGCGGAGCGCCTGGGCGCTTCGCTCAACAAGTCTGAGTATGCCGATATCCTGATCCGCTCGGTCGCGCCCGTTTACCGCGCGGTCGAAGGTGATGTCTGTTACATGCTGTCGCGCAAGAACAGGGGTGAGTTGGAGACCAGCAAGGCCTCCGCGATCATCTGTGATGAGGCGCTTTCGTCGCTGGTTCCGGATCACATCCCGGTTCTGGTGTCGAAGAATGCGCACGCGGCCTTTGCCCTTGCCGGCCAGATCCTGCATCCTTCTGCGGTGCGCCCCGAAGCCGTTTCCCAGGCTGACGGCATATCTCCGCTCGCCGTTATCCATCCGACAGCTGTGCTGGAGACGGGTGTGGCCGTGGAGGCCTATGCCGTGATTGGCGCAAACGCCGCGATCGGCTCAGGAACGCGCATTGGTCCATCCGCGATCATTGGCAACGGTGTCCGGATTGGCCGCGAATGCACGATCGCCGGCGGGGCCAGTGTCCTATGCGCGCTGGTTGGGAATAATGTGATCATCCACAATGGCGCGCGCATCGGGCAAGACGGTTTCGGCTACGCGCCGGGTCCGACCGGCATGATCAAGATTGTCCAGATCGGGCGGGTTATCATCCAGGATCACGTCGAGATCGGTGCCGAAACCACCATCGACCGCGGGACCATGGACGACACGGTGATCGGCGAGGGGACAAAGATCGATAATCAGGTCCAGATTGGCCATAACGTGCAGATCGGCCGCCATTGTGCCTTGGTGAGCAAAGTCGGAATTGCCGGAAGCGCCAAGATCGGCAATGGGGTGCAGATTGGCGGCGCGGCAGGCATCAATGGTCACATCACCATCGGCGATGGAGCGCAGATCGCTGCGTTGAGCGGCGTCATGGGCGATGTTCCTCCAGGAGAGAAAGTCGCCGGTCAGCCAGCTCGTCCCATCAAGGAGTTCTTCCGCGAAATCGCCGAGCGCGCGGCGAGATCGGGGATGCGAAAAGCAAAAGGCGGAGAGGGCGCATGAGCGAAGATGTGAAGTCGCAGCTGGCAACGGCGGAAATTCAGGAACTGATGGCCCTGTTGCCGCACCGCTATCCATTTCTTCTCGTGGATAAGATCATCGAGATCGACGGCGACAATTCCGCAATTGGCATCAAGAACGTCACGGCTAACGAGCCGCAATTCATGGGGCACTTCCCCGGTGAGCCTATCATGCCGGGTGTCCTGCTCATCGAAGGCATGGCCCAAACGGCGGGCGCCATTTGCGCGCGCATGCAGGGTGCCGGCCCGAAGCTCGTTTACTTCATGACCATCGACAACGCCCGTTTCCGCAAGCCGGTGCGTCCAGGCGATCGCGTGGAATACCATGTGACCAAGCAGAAGCAGCGGGGCAACATCTGGAAGTTCCATTGCGACGCAAAGGTCGACGGCCAGCTCGTGGCTGAAGCTGATGTCGGCGCGATGCTGCATAACAAGGAATGACGATGAGCAAGATTGCAGACAGCGCCAAAATTCACTCCATGTCGGTTGTCGAGCCCGGCGCCGAGATTGGTGAAGGCGTTGTCATCGGTCCGTTTTGTCATGTCGGGCCCAAGGTCGTGCTTGCTGCGAATGTCGAGCTTTACAGCCATGCCGTCGTCACGGGGCGAACGACAATCGGCGAGGGCACGAAGATTTTCCAATCGGCCGTGATTGGTGGCGACTCGCAAAGCGCCAAGCACAGTGCGGTGGACACGACTTTGGAAGTCGGACGCAACTGTATCATCCGCGAAGGCGTCACCATGAACACCGGAACGGTAGAACATGGTGGGCGAACCGTGGTTGGAGACGGGTGCCTCTTTCTTGCCTATTCGCACGTGGCGCATGATTGCCGGGTCGGCAGTCACGTCATCATGTCGAACAATGTTCTTCTGGCGGGCCATGTTACCGTCGGCGACCACGCCATCATCGGTGGCGGAGCAGCAGTGCACCAGTTCACGCGCATTGGACGAAACGCCTTTATCGGCGGCCTCTCTGCAGTTTCCTATGATGTCATTCCCTACGGCATTCTGAACGGTAACCCCGGCCTTCTCGAAGGCTTGAATGTCGTCGGCATGACCCGGGCCGGTATCGACCGCGCCGTCATCCATCGTGTGCGCCATGCTTACAAGGCAATTTTCGAGGGCGAAGGGTCGGTGCGCGACAAGGCCGCCGCGATTCGCGGCGACTACGAGGATTGTCCGCAGGTGATCGATATACTCGATTTCATAGCCGCCGAGGCCGACCGCGCGCTGTCCACGCCCGCCCGTCGTCGCAAGGGCTGATGCGCCATGCGCGCCGGCGATTCTGCAACGTCCGGCAGGTTGGCGATCATCGCCGGCGGGGGGCTCCTTCCGCATTATCTGGCGGACGCGGCGCGTCGCCATGGAGAAAATCCGCTGATCATCCAGCTGGCTGACGAACCTGCACCGGAATGGAGCGGCTTCGATATCGGACATGCCTCTGTAGGCGACTTCTCCAGCATTCGCCGACTTTTTTCAGCCTATGGAATCTCGCGCGTGGTCCTGTCCGGCTCGGTGCGTCGTCGTCCCGAATGGCGTCAGATCCGCCCCACCTTCGGATTTCTCGCGCAGGTTCCCTTTGTCTTGAAGACGCTCCGGCGTGGCGGTGACAATGCCGTCCTCGAAATGGTCATCAGGCTACTGGAGGCGCTCGGTTGCAAGGTCATCGGAGCGCATGAAATCGCTCCCGACCTCCTTGCCACGCCGGGTCCTGTCGGGAGTTGCAAGCCTGATGCCGAGGCTCGGGAAGACATGCGTGTTGCCATTGATGCCGCTCTGCAGCTCGGCCGGCTCGATATCGGGCAGGGGGCGGTGGCTGTTGGTGGCCGGATTGTTGCCCTTGAAGGCCCGGAAGGGACCGATGCCATGCTGGCGCGCGTCGCAGAGATGCGAGAGAGCGGCAGAATTTCAAGCCGGCGCAAGGGAGTCTTGGTCAAGCTTGCCAAGCCTCAGCAGGATGAGCGTGCCGATTTGCCGGCAATCGGTCTCGACACAGTGAAGAACGCAGCGCGTGCCGGATTGGCAGGCATTGTGGGAGAGGCAGGTCGATCGCTGATTCTCGACCGATCGGAATTGGCATTTGCAGCTGATGCAGCGGGCCTTTTCGTCTATGGTGTCGAGCTTGACCGCCCCGCCCAGGTGGAGGCGAAATGACAAGGCATTTGAAACTGGCGGTGATAGCAGGTGAAGTCTCCGGCGACATCCTCGGCGGTGATCTTGTGGCGTCGCTGCGCCGAACTGGACGGGAGCTCGATCTCGTGGGTGTCGGCGGTGATCGGCTCCAGAGCGAGGGACTTAACTCACTCTTCGATTTCTCCGAGCTCTCCGTCATGGGCATCGCCGACGTCCTTTCGAATCTGCCGTCGCTTTTCCGTCGCATCCGCCAGACGGCGGCGGCGATCATCGCGGAACGGCCTGACGCCCTGATCATCATAGACAGCCCGGACTTTACCCATCGGGTAGCAAAGCGTGTACGCAAGGCATTGCCTAACCTTCCAGTCATTCAATATGTCTGTCCAAGCGTTTGGGCCTGGAAGGAATATCGCGCTCAGGCGATGCTGGAATATGTCGATCTGGTTCTGGCAGTACTTCCGTTCGAACCCGCCGTCATGCAACGGCTCGGTGGTCCGAAAACCGTTTATGTCGGCCACAGGCTCGCGGCTGATCCGAACATTCTGAGGGTGCGCGCCGCGCGGCAAACCCGGGGCTTCGATGCGCCACCGACCGTTCTTCTTCTGCCCGGTTCAAGAAGTTCAGAAATCAAGCGTCTCGCCGATGTCATGGGACAGGCTGCGGCAGAGATCAAGACGCGCCACCCTGATGCGAGATTCCTGCTGCCGGCCGTGGCTCGGCAGGAGAAACTTATCCGGCAAATGATTTCGTCCTGGAGCGTTACGCCCGAATGCGAGACGGGTGATGACTTCAAGTGGACCGGCTTTGCCAATGCCGATGCGGCCATCGCTGCGTCTGGCACCGTCATTCTGGAGCTCGCGATGGCTGGCGTACCAGTGGTCTCTATCTACCGGACAGACCCAGTCATCCGGTTTCTCGCAAGCCGGATCAAGGTCTGGACCGCAGCTCTCCCGAATCTGATCGCCGATTATCCCGTCATCCCTGAATATATCAACGAGCTGCTGCGCCCGGGTGCGCCAGCGCGCTGGGCTGACCGTCTGATTTCCGACACGCCGCAACGTGCGGCCATGTTGGCGGGCTATGCCGATGTCTGGTCACGGATAAATGTGGAAAAGCCATCCGGCCAACTGGCTGCGGAAGCCGTTCTCAATCTACTTGAGGGATGAGCAATTTCTGCATGAGGATGGCGCGAGAGCGTTGACGCTCGCCCTGATAGAGTCTCTCCTCGCCAGTCGGGCGAAATCCCATTTTTGTCCAGAATTCCAGAGCCGGGTTGCTCTCGACGACCGCCAGCTGAATTACCTTGGCCTTGAGGTGTTCTTGCGCGAAATCTTCCGCGGTATGACATAACGCACGGCCAAGGCCCGTTCCGTGCATGCTCTCTCGAATCGCCAGTAGACCTATGAATGCCGTTCCGGGCGCGGGATAATCGGCAACCATGTCGAGCAGACCAATGGCCTTTTCTCCGATCTTCGCCAGAAAAACATGCTTCTTTCGAGGATCGTGGCCCGGCGGCAACGAAGACATAAAGTCCTTTGCCGCATCCGACCGCTTCGGCACGCCGTCGACGCGCTTGGAAAAGGTCTGCAAGTCGTTGAAGACGGAGTCCACCTCGTGGAGATCGTCGGGCTTGACTGATACCAGAACAATGATCGCTGTTCTCAATGTTCCTCGCAACCGTCACATGTCGATGATGGCGAAATATTATAGCCACAAAAAAGCCGGCACAAAGGCCGGCTTTTCAGAGTTCTTGTGGATCAGCGCTTAGCGCTTTTCGACCTTCACATAGTCACGCTTCGGCGCGCCCGTATAGAGCTGCCGCGGACGGCCGATGCGCTGCTGCGGGTCTTCGATCATTTCGTTCCACTGAGCGACCCAGCCGACGGTGCGGGCGAGTGCGAAGAGAACCGTGAACATGGTCGTGGGGAAGCCGAGCGCACGCAGCGTGATGCCCGAATAGAAGTCCACGTTCGGGTAGAGCTTCTTCTCGACGAAGTAAGGATCGTTGAGCGCGATCTTCTCGAGCTCGAGCGCGACCTTCATCAGCGGATCATCGCCATGACCGGTAGCTTCCAGCACTTCATACATCGTCTTCTGCATGATGCGGGCGCGGGGGTCATAGTTCTTGTAGACGCGGTGACCGAAGCCCATCAGGCGGAACGGATCATTCTTGTCCTTGGCCTTGGCGATATATTCCGGAATGCGGTCAACCGTGCCGATCTCCATCAGCATGTTGAGAGCCGCTTCGTTGGCGCCGCCATGTGCCGGACCCCAGAGGCAGGCGATGCCGGCCGCGATGCAGGCGAACGGGTTCGCGCCCGACGAGCCGGCGAGACGAACGGTCGAGGTCGATGCGTTCTGCTCATGGTCGGCATGGAGGATGAAGATGCGGTCCATGGCGCGGGCCAGAACCGGGTTCACCTTGTACTCTTCGCAGGGAACGGCGAAGCACATGTGCAGGAAGTTGGCAGCGTAATCGAGATCGTTCTTCGGATAAACGAAGGGCTGGCCGATATGGTACTTGTAGGCCATCGCAGCGATCGTCGGCATCTTGGCGATCATGCGCAGCGACGCGACCATGCGCTGGTGCGGATCGGTGATGTCGGTCGAGTCGTGGTAGAAGGCGGACAGAGCGCCGACCGTGCCGACCATGACGGCCATGGGGTGGGCGTCGCGGCGATAGCCGGTGAAGAAGCGGCTCATCTGCTCGTGAACCATCGTGTGGCGCGTGACGCGCGTGTCGAAGTCCTTCTTCTGTGCAGCCGTCGGCAGTTCGCCGTAGAGGAGAAGATAGCAGGTTTCCAGGAAGTCGCCCTGTTCGGCCAGCTGCTCGATCGGATAACCGCGGTGCAGCAGAACGCCTTCGTCACCCTCGATATAGGTAATCTTGGATTCGCACGACGCCGTCGAGGTAAAACCTGGGTCGTAGGTGAACATGCCGGTGTTCTTGTAGAGTGCGCCGATGTCGACGACGTCCGGGCCGATCGTGCCCTTTCGGACCGTCATTTCCGCCTTCTTGTCGTCGAGTGAGAAAACCGCATTATCGGCCATGTTTTGCCTCCGGGAGTTCGATGATTGCCACGGCCACGCCGTGGGCACTGAATGAGACTATGGCGAATTTGCTATCCGATTTATGAGCCCATGCCAAGCACTCCTTGCAGCGAATTGTGCATGCGCGAAATCAACTTCGGGAAGTTTTCGCCGTCCTGTCGCATTTTGTGAAAACACTGTTTTCATTCAATCGATTGAAAACAACCTGCTGAAAACTCGTCGCTTTTTTGTATCTGGAATGCGACACTTGCCTCTGGCCATTTTAGGTTGCAATCTCTTCTGGTTGCGAAGCCGGGGGCGGCGGCGTGGGGACAGATGACGACGTTCTGGAGGTGGATGACGCGCCGCAGCGAGTGCGGGCGCGCGCGCTGCTTCCTGCGCAGTTACGGCCTGTCGGGGTTGCTCGAAAGCCCCGCCTTCAGTGGCCGGATATTCGCCGGATTGTCGCCCGCCTGCGCCTTGCCATAGGTGAAGCATTTGAGGAAGAGGCGGCGTATGGTCATCTATTCCTCCTCTATCCCGTTTTCATGATCATGGGAGCGGTCTGGTGGTTCCTGGCGCCCGCGGATCCTCCTGTGACTCGGTTGGTTGCATGGTCGATGGTTTTGGTTCCGCTTGTGTTTTTCACGCGGCACACGGCTCCGCAGGTGCATTTGCCCGTGCGTTTGGCCGCCTTTGTTCTTGCCGGTGCCATGGCAGCCTGGTTCCAGACGGCGCGCAACGAAACCGTCGTTATCGACAGCCCGATTTCGACAACGGTCACGGCGCGCGTTCTCGATGTCGAAATGCGGGAGGCGGGTCGCTGGCGCTACACGGTCGAAATCCTCAAAACGGAAAAGCCCAGACTGAAGCGACCGCCGACGGCAGCTTTGCTGGGGGTCCGCGGACAGAACATATCCTTTCCCCCGGGTACAGTGATCAAGGGATTGGCGCGCTTGCAGCCGCCTGCAGGTCCGGCGCTTCCCGGGCTCAACGACTTCGCCTTCAGCAGCTACTTCGGCGGGATCGGAGCGATCGGCGGGTTCATGGGCTCGCCGCGCGCGGTGGATGTTGAGGTAACGGACCAATCTTCGCTGGTGAGAGGCTTTCAGGAATGGCTGTCATCGGTCCGAAGCGTCATCAATCAGCGAATTCTCTCGGTCCTGCCCGGTGATGCGGGCGCCTTCGCCAGCGCACTCGTCACCAATGACACGGCCGCCTTTTCGAAAGAGGGATTGGAGGCGCTGCGCATCTCGGGGCTTGCCCACGTCATTTCGATCTCCGGCCTCCACATGGTGCTCGCGGCCGGCATTTCCTTCGTCGGGTTGCGCATGATATTCAGCCTGTTCCCGGGCTTCATCCAGTCCCGACCGGCAAAGATCTACGCGGCGCTCGGCGCGATTACTGCCAGCGGAGTCTATCTCTTGATCTCCGGTATGCCGGTACCAGCCGTCCGCTCGTTCATCATGTTGGCCGTCGGCATGGGCGGAGTGATTGCAGCGCGAACGGTTTTCACGTTGAGAAGCGTGGCTTTGGCAGTTTTCGCGATTCTCATCGTTTCGCCATCCAGTGCGCTTGGACCAAGTTTCCAGATGTCATTTGCTGCGGCCGCAGCGCTCATCTCGGGCTATTCGCTCTGGCGCTTTCGGCCTGCCGAGTTTCACCGTTTCAGCGGCTTTCCTCTGTATGCGACGGTTCTTCCGGCCATTCGGGCGGTGGGCGGTGTGATGCTGACTTCGCAAATCGCCGGCGTCGCGACCGCGATCTTTTCCGTCACGCATTTCCATCGCCTGACATTGTTGGGCACGCTCGGCAACGTCGCTGCCATGCCGTTCATTTCCTTCATCGTCATGCCGGCAGGGTTCCTGGCCGTTCTGCTGATGCCGTTCGGGCTCGACTATTATCCGTTGCGGATCATGGGTCTGGGGCTGGACGGTACCATGGCCGTTGCGCGGCTGGTGTCTTCGCTGGGCGGAGACATTGTCACAGGACAGATGGCGCCCTGGGTTCTGCCGGCGACAAGCCTGGCTTTCGTTTTCGCAATCCTGCCGCGCGCCAGGTTGTTCCGGCTTTTTGGCGCCAGCATCTTCGCCGGAAGCCTTGTTCTGACGGTGACCTTCGGAACGGCCACTCGGCCTGACATGGTGGTTGCCGAAACTGCCGATCTGGTAGGGCTGCTCTCAGGGCACCAATTGGCCACGAACGCGACACGTCCCGCCACCTTCATCCTGGATCAGTGGACGCGAGCACTCGTCGTAAACGATCTGGCTAAACCCGATCCGGTCCCGAAACTCGAATTGGAGCGCGAAGGTGTGCGAAAGCCGCTGACGGAAGCAGACGAGTGGAAGGTCGAAGACGCCATGGAAACGGTCGGGAAGGCGGTGCCCCTCGGTCGTTTCGTCTGCTCCGGACGTGACTGGTGCTTGGGCAAGCTAACGGACGGCATTTTGATTGCCACCTTCAGCGATTTCGCCTTTCAGGGGGCCGCCTGCCGTCAGGCCCAGATCATCATTGCCGCGGCATTCTTGCGTGAGCCACAATGCGGGCAGGGGGAAGGCATACTCTTCGACAGAAATACGCTGCGCCGACGCGGTGCCATCGCTCTTTATCTCGAACCAGATAAACCGGCTACGTCTTTTGCCCGGTCAGAGGCCACTGGCCCACCGCCATTCCGGATCGTCGGCGCGTTGGACGGACATGACCGCCCATGGCTCCGCCACCGCTACTACAACTGGCGAAGCAATTCCTTCACCCAGGCCTACCTGCCTGATCAATGATAGCGACGGATCAGCCCAACGAGCTTGCCCTGGATCTTGACCCGATCGGGACCGAAGATCCGGGTCTCGTAAGCGGGGTTGGCCGCTTCCAGAGCGATAGAGGCGCCCTTGCGACGGAACCGCTTGAGTGTGGCCTCCTCGTCATCGATCAGCGCGACAACGATTTCGCCCGGGCTGGCATTCGAGGTATTGCGAATGATGACGGTGTCGCCATCCAGAATCCCCGCATCGATCATCGAATCGCCCTTGACCTCGAGCGCATAATGCTCGCCGTTCCCGAGCATCTGCGATGGCACGGCGATTTCGTGCGTATTGTTCTGAATGGCCGATATCGGCACGCCCGCTGCGATACGTCCCATGACCGGGACGCTGACACTGGCATCGTCATTAGCCGGCGCCTGTGGCTTCGGCGGCTCTGGCGCCTTGCCGAGGCTTCCTTCGATCACGCTGGGTGAGAAGCCGCGCCGAGGCTGCAGACTCGGGGTATAGGCCTCCGGCAGCTTGATGACTTCAAGCGCGCGCGCTCGGTTGGGAAGCCGCCGAATGAAGCCGCGTTCCTCGAGCGCCGTGATCAGCCGGTGGATGCCCGACTTCGAAGCGAGGTCAAGCGCATCCTTCATCTCGTCGAAGGATGGGGGAATACCGGACTCTTTCATCCGTTCGTGAATGAAGAGAAGCAGTTCCTGTTGTTTGCGCGTCAGCATGGGTAACCCCGGAGAATCAAATGAAACAAATCCAGAACGGACACTATATGTTCCATTTGTGTTCCGCAAGGTCCCAAAGTCCGAATAAAATCTGGAGGGCGAAATGGAGGCGCTGGAGGCACGAAGGATAATTGGGAATAGCAGATATTGCCAAACCGGGGGGCATCAACACACGCATGCGCGATGATCTCCGCTGGAAAGCGGCGGCGTTTGTATCGGGCGGACGCGTCTTCAGTCATGCAGATGGCCTTTTCCCTCGATCCGCACCAGCCGGTTAAGGCGACGCCTCCCGATAGACTATTGCGCGGATCTCACCAACGCTTGAGGCGACGCCGCCAACGCAGGGACATGTTTCCGTCAAAAGGTCAAACGCTCTACACGGCGGGAGGCTCCAAACAGCGTTTTGCCGCTTGCAATTTTCCCCTTTACAAAAGATATAAAGTAATAACATTATGGATAATCGTTCTCGCTGCGAAAGCCTGTTTTTAAGGGCTTTGCGCAGCTTCTCTGCACTGCTTGAAACAATAAACAGGGGCATTGTCATGGAAACGTCGTCTCTCACCGCGCGGCAGCTTTTTGAAAATGCCAAGGCCAATCCAACACGGCGTAAATTCGGGTTCGGCCGTAAGCCAATGCTCGTCAATATCGACTTGCAATGCGCCTACACCGCGGTCGGCGAATTCGCCACCGCCTATGAGACAGATCCGCACCAGCTCGAATATGTGAACACGCTCTCGGAACTGGCACGCGCGAAGAGCCTGCCGATTACCTGGACCTATGTCGCCTATATGGAATCCGGCGAAGATTGTGGCGTCTGGGGCACGCGGACGAACACGCCGGACTCGCTGCAAAATATCAAGGTCGGCTCGCGCCGCGCGGAATTCGATCCGCGGCTGAAGATCGACCGGGTGAGGGACATCATCATCAACAAGCGGATGGCTTCTCCCTTTCACGAGACCAATCTTCAATCGCTGATGGTCTGGCACCAATGCGACACGGTTGTCATCACGGGGGGGTCGACATCGGGTTGCGTGCGCGCCTGCGTTGTCGATGCCATATCGCGCGGATACCGGGTGATCGTTCCGGAGGAATGCGTGGCGGACAAGCATGAAAGCCCGCATTTCGCCAATCTTTATGACATCTCGGTCAAATACGGCGATGTGATTCCGGTTGCCGATGCGATTGCCTGGTATGAAGCCTATGCTCCGGAGGTGCGCTGAGATGGCTGACAGCCCGACGCATATGAAATCCGATCTCGGCCTGTATGATTATCTTCCCTGGCCTGGCAGACCGAAGATCACCTGGCCCGGCGACAATCGGATCGCGGTCTGGATCGCGCCGAATATCGAATTCTACGAATACAATCCACCGAACAACCCGACCCGCACCCCTTGGGCACGCCCGAATCCCGATGTGCTGCAATATTCGCATCGCGACTATGGCAATCGTGCCGGCTGGCAGCGCATGATGGCGGCCATGGACCGTGCCGGGTTTCGCGGTTCGGTCTCGCTCAATGTGGCGCTGTGCGAGCATCATCCCGAAATCATCAGGGCATGTGCCGACCGTGACTGGGAATTCTTCTCGCACGGAATCTACAATACCCGCTATGTCTACAACATGACCATGGAGCAGGAACGCGAGATCATTCGCGACGCCTTCGATACGGTTCGCAAGCATACGGGGCAGACGCTGGCCGGGTGGCTCTCGCCGGCGCTTTCCAACAATTTCTGGACCATGGATCTGCTCGCCGAAGCGGGCATCCAGTACACCTGCGACATGTTTCACGACGACCAGCCGATGCCGGTCAAGGTCAAGTCCGGCCGGCTCATTTCGATGCCCTATTCGCTCGAGATGAACGATGTGATTGTTTACAACACGCAGAAAGTCACGCCGCGCCATTATGGCGAAATCATCAAGCGGCAGTTCGATCAGCTTTACAAGGAAGGCAGCGAAAGCGGGACGGTCATGTGCATTCCGCTTCATCCCTATCTCGTCGGCCAGCCGCATCGCATCGACGCCTTTGCCGAAGCCATAGACTATATCGCAGGCCATGAGGGCGTCTGGCAGACGACGGGGCGAGAGATCGCGGCCGCGTATCACGCGTCCGGCGCCTATGACGCCATGACCGCAGCGATGGAGTCTCACAAGGCGAACGGAGGGCAGATCTGATGCCGATGCCTGACGATTACCTGAAGTATCCCGCCCGCCATTACGGCATGGACCATGATCGTTACGAATGGTCGGATCTGTTCAAGCGCAAGCCGATTGTCTGGCCGAATGGCGCGAAAATCGCCCTGTCTATCGTCATCCATGTCCAGCACTTCCCGCTGGATATGCCGTCCAAGCCGTTCAAGGCCCCCGGCGCGTTGTCCATGCCTTACCCCGATTTCCGATATTACACCAATCGGGACTATGGCAATCGGATCGGCGTCTTTCGCGTTCTGCGCCTGCTCGGCGAGAAGGGCCTCCGAACGAGTTTCGCCATCAACGGCATCATCGCGCAGCGTTATCCCGCCGTGCTGAAGGCGGTCGTGGCCGGCGGGCACGAAGTGATCGCCCATGGGCTCGACATGGGCAAGGTCCATCACTCCGGGCTGGAGCCGGAGGCGGAGGACCAGATTGTCTCGGAGGCGCTGGCGCTCCTGCGGCAGGAAAGTGGCCAGAGCGTTGAAGGCTGGCTTTCCCCCGGCCGGGCGCAGGGGTTCAACACGCTGGATATTCTGGCGCAGAACGGCGTGCGCTTCTGCCTCGACTGGGCGAATGACGATCTTCCCTATCGGATGAGCACGGAAAACGGCGAATTGCTTGCCATGCCGATGGCCTATGAGACCGATGACCGGGTCGTCGCGGATGAATATTTCCAGTCTGAAGCTGACTGGGTGCAGCAGGTGAGGGACCGCTTTGATGTCCTTTATCGGGAAACCGCGGATTATGGCGGCCGGGTGATGAGCCTGCCGCTGCATAGCTGGGTCTCCGGCATGCCATATCGCGTCGAGTATCTCCGGGAAGCACTGGATTACATGCTCTCGCATGACGGCGTCTGGGCCGCTCCCGTCGGTGAGATTGCCGCTGCCTTTGTTGGGCAAGACTCGAGCGCCGCGCAGCCGGTGTGAAACAGAAAGCAGCCACGGCAGCAGGCATGCCCTGGCTCTTCTTACAGCAGTTCGATTTTTCGAGGTTGGGAAATGGCGCAAGCGTCAGCACCGCGCACCATGTTGGGCAAGATCTGGGATGCGCACGAGATCCTTCGGCATCCTTCGGGTCCGTCACTGCTCTATATCGATCGTGACATGATTCACGAAGGGAGCTTTCATGCCTTCGCCGACCTGAATCGCCGTGGGCTGATGCCGCGCCGGCCGAAGCAGATTTTTGGCGTCGCGGATCATTACGTCCCGACGCGCGGACGCGCGCTTGCCGATGCGGCGAGCCCGGCGATTGCCACGATGATTGAAACTTTTGATTCCAATATGAAATGGGGTGGCGTTCGCCATTTCGGGCTCAAGTCGCGCGAACAGGGTATCGTCCATGTCGTGGCGCCCGAACAGGGTATCACCCTGCCTGGTCTCACCATCGTCTGTTCCGACAGCCACACCTCCACGCAAGGCGCGCTCGGCGCCATCGCGTTTGGAATCGGGCAATCCGAAAATGCGCATGTTCTGGCAACCCAGACGCTCTGGCAGGTCAGGCCAAAAACCATGCGGGTGACAATCGATGGCGCCCTCTCTCAAGGCATTACCGCCAAGGACGTCATGCTCTTTCTGATCGGCAGGATCGGTGCAGCGGGAGCCGGCGGTCATGCGATCGAATTCGCAGGGCAGGCCGTGCGCAACATGTCCATCGAGGCGCGCCTGACGCTTTGCAACATGTCCATCGAGGCCGCGGCGCGGCTCGGCATGGTCGCGCCCGACGAGATCACCTTTGACTATGTACGCGGCAGAACCTTCGCGCCCTCGGAACAGGAATGGGATGTGGCGCTTAGCCAATGGCGAGAGCTCCCGAGCGATCCGGACGCCGAATTCGACCGCGAAGTTCATATTGACGGCAGCAAAATCGCGCCGATGGTGACATGGGGGACCAGCCCGGAAGATGCGGTGGCCATCGATGGCCGGGTTCCGGAGCCGGCCTCCTTTGAAGGCCAGGAGAAGCGCAAGGCGGCGGCGCGCTCGCTGGAATATATGGATCTCGCGCCCGGAACACCGCTCGACGGGCTGAAGATCGACCGCGTCTTCATCGGCTCCTGCACCAACAGCCGCATCGAGGACCTGCGCAGCGCCGCCGCGATCCTGAAGGGCCGCAAGTCGGTCGTTCCGGCAATCATCGTTCCAGGTTCGACCGAGGTTAAGGCGCAGGCCGAGGCGGAAGGGCTTGCCCGCACCTTTCAGGAGGCCGGGTTTGAATGGCGCGATTCCGGCTGCTCGATGTGCGCCGCGCTCAATGGCGATTTCGTCAATCCCGGCGAACGCTGCGCCTCCACCTCCAATCGTAACTTCGTCGGGCGTCAGGGTCCGGGCGCGCGCACCCATCTGGTCAGTCCAGCCATGGCCGCGGCCGCAGCCATTACCGGCCGTCTGACCGATGTCAGGCGGATATGAGGGAGGCGCTGTGATGAAAGCTTTTACATGTGAAACCTCCAGAGTCGTCAGCATTCCAGGCGTGAATTGCGACACCGACCAGATCATCCCGGGGCGCTTCATCAAGGCAGACCGCGCGCAGGGTTACGGCCAGTTTCTTTTCCACGACATCCGCAGGTTGGAGACCGGCGAACTTGACCCCGCGTTTCCGTTGAACCGGCCCGGGATGGAAAAGGCAACGATTGTTCTGGTCGAGGAAAATTTCGGCTGCGGTTCGTCGCGTGAGGGCGCGGTCTATGCGCTTGTCGATTACGGGATCCGCGCTTTGATCGGTCCCAGCTTCGGCGACATCTTCTACAACAATGCGCTGAAGAACGGTCTTGTCCCGGTGCGTCTGCCGGAAGCCGATTGTCAGCGTCTGGCGCAGTATCTGGCGGCGTTTCCCGATGCGGAAGTCACGGTCGATCTGGCGACCAGCGAACTCATCCTGCCGGCTGATCTCGGACGGCACCCCATCGTCATGAACGATTTTGCGCGCGACTGCATCTTACGCGGGCTCGATGAGATCGAGATGACATTCACCTATCTGGAGCAGATCGAAGCATTTGAAAAGGCACGGATCGGCTCGCATGCCTGGCTGGATCGATGACGGGCGAACCGGCCACCACTTTTGGACCGTCTTGTAACTGGGAGAATGAAAAATGGATTTTGAAATCAAGCGCAGAACGCTTCTGAAAGCATCCGGGGCCGCTGCCGTCACTCTGGCCATGCCCGGCATTCTCAGGGCCGCCACGCCGACCGTGAAGGTCGGCGTTCTCGAGCCCTTGACTGGCGCACTCGCCTATAATGGCACGCAGAGTGCTGCAGGCGCCAAGTTTGCGGTCGAGAAGATCAACGCCATGGGTGGCATAAAGAGCCTGGGCGGCGCAAAGATCGAACTCGTCGTCGTCGATGCCCAGAGCAAGCCGGAAATCGCCGCAGCGGGCGTCGATACACTGGCGCAGCAGGACGTTTGCGCATTCACCGGTTCCTCGTCTTCTGCCCTGGGTCTGGCATCCACGCAGGCTGCTGCAAAATACAATCTGGCTCAGGTTGTCTCGATCGGGACCGCGGAAACCATCGTGTCGCGTGGTCTCGCCAACGTATTCCGCTTCACGCCCGGGATCAACAAATGCACGAGCGTTGCGCTGGGCAACCTGCAGAAGCTGAACGAGGCTGCAGGTCACGCCGTCAAGACTGCGGCGATCGTCCATGAGGATGGTCCATTCGGCTCTGGCATGGCCAAGATCCTTGCGACCGAACTGCCCAAACAGGGTATCGAGATCGTGGAGACGATTTCACACCCGACGCCGCAGCGCGACTTCTCCAACATTGCGCTTCGCATCAAGGCTTCCAAGGCCGACATTCTGATCCCGTCGAACTACCTCAACGAATATACCCTGATGGCCAAGGCCATTCAGCAGCAGCGGGTCGCATTGAAAGCGATCTATTCGATCCTGGGCGGCGCGGCATCCAACATCAAGTTCGTGCGCGAAAACAATGCGATCGCTCAGTATGTGATGGACTGCAACCATTGGTACGATCCGACCAAGGACGAATCCAAGGCCCTGGCGAAGTCGGTCGCAGACGCCAAGCTCGACCTCACCTACGACATCATGGTGTCCTATGCCAGCATTCAGCTCATTGCCGACGCGCTTGAGCGGGCCGCCTCGACGGATCGCCAAAAGATGATCGAGGCGCTGGCGGCGTCCACCTTCGACAAGTCGATCATGCCTTACGGTCCGACGAAATTTGTCAACGGGGACAATACGGGCTCTCAGCCCGTGAACACGCAGGTTCGCGGCGAAAACATCGAGCTCGTCTTCCCGAAGGAATATGCGACGGCTGAAGCCGTGTTCCCGATCCCCGCCTCGAAGTGAAACCCGGATCGGACGTTCCCGCCGCTGTCGGCGGGAACGTCCGAGCGACGAGAAAAGGCATCCCGGATGTCGACACTGATCCTGCCGGCCGTGATGAGCGGCCTGATGATGGGAGCGGTTTACGCGCTGGTCGCGCTTGGCCTCACTCTGATTTACGGCGTTCTGCACATCATCAATTTCGCCCATGGCAGCCTGCTCATGCTGGCGCTCTATGCCGTGTATTTCCTGAATACCTATCTGGGTATCGATCCGTATCTCGCCATACCGATCGTCCTGCCGGTCTTCTTTGCGCTGGGCTATGCACTTCAGCGCGGCCTCATCGGGCCGATGAGCAGCGGTTCGGAGCAGAATGTCCTTCTCATCACGCTGGCGGTGTCGATCATCATCGAAAACCTGGCTCTGTATTTCTGGACGTCGAACACGCGCAATATCGATATCCCCTATGTTTACGACACGGTGGAGCTATTCGGCGCCTTCATCCCCTTTGGCCGTGTGATCGCCTTCTTTGGAGCGCTGGCCGTGGTGCCGCTACTATGGCTGTTCATGGCCAAGACGCGCACCGGATCGGCCATCCGTGCGGTCGCTATCGAGAAGCGCGGGGCTGAACTGGTGGGGATAGACGTGAACCACACTTACGCGATCTGTTTCGGCATCGGCACGGCCTGCGTGGCGCTTGCCGCCTGCCTGCTGCTGCCGACCTTCTACGTCACGCCGCAGGTGGGCTACACATTCGTGCTCGTCGCCTTCACCACGGTCGTTCTCGGCGGCATGGGCAGCCTTGTCGGCGCCCTGGTCGCCGGCCTGCTGTTGGGCGTCATCGAGTCGCTCTGCGGACTTTTTCTTGGCGACAGTCTCGGACAGATCGGCATTTTCATCGCCTTCATTCTGATCCTTCTGCTCAAGCCTTCCGGCATTATGGGGAAGGCGCCATGATGAAACTGAATTCAACCGGTCAGGTGGTCCTCATCCTGGTCGCCGTCGCCTATCTCCTGGGTGTCTATTTCGTATCCTCGCCTGTCTGGATGGGCTTCACCATCAACGCGCTGATTGTCGCGGTTCTGGCGCTGTCCTGGAACGTGACGGGCGGTTTTGGCGGCCTTTCGTCTTTCGGCCATGCCGTGCTCTACGGCACTGGTGCCTATACATCGGCGATCCTGCAGGTCACCTATGGCGTGAACGCCTGGGTGGCGCTGCTTGCAGGCATCGCAATGGCCGCTGCGGTCGGCGGGTTCATCGGCGCGCTTGCCTTCCGCTATGGCGTCAAGGGATCTTACTTTGCCCTCGTCACCCTTGCCTTCGCCGAGGTTTTCCGCATCTGCGCCGCCTCGTTCGACTTCACGGGCGGGGGCAGTGGTCTTCAGCTGAAACTTGCCACCGGCATCAGCAATATCCAGTTCGCCGATCGCACTGTCCTTTATACCTTCCTTCTGGCTATCGTTGCTCTCGTGATGCTGTTGACGGCATGGATTAAATATTCCCGGTTCGGGGCTTATCTGGTCGCGGTGCGCGAAAACGAGGATGCGGCGCGCGCACTCGGCATCGACACCTACAGGATCAAGGTTCTCGCGATGGCCGTGTCGGGCGCATTCGGGGGGCTCGCCGGCGTGCTCTACCTGCAACTCTGGCTCTTCATCGATAGCTCCATCGCTTACGGGTCCTCTGTATCGATCGAGGCCCTGATCGGCCCGATCATCGGCGGGGCCGGCACGGTCTGGGGGCCGGTTCTCGGGACGCTCGGCCTGCATCTGATCGGCGAAGGCGCGAAAACCCTGCTCTCAAACGCGCCGGGCCTCAACTTCGTCCTCTATGCGGTCGTCCTCATCTGCGCCCTGCGCTTCATGCCCAACGGTCTGGTGGGTCTGGCCGGCCGGATCGGGCCCTTTGCCAAGAAGGAGAGCAAGGATGCTTGAGGTCGAAAACCTGTCGAAAAGCTTCGGCGGATTGAAGGCGGTGTCCAACGCAACGCTTCAAGTTCCGGAAGGCTCGATTGTCGGGCTGCTTGGACCGAACGGGGCCGGCAAGACAACCTGCTTCACCATGATTGCCGGTTTCACCAAGCCCGACAGTGGCTCCGTGCGGCTGAGGGGCAAGGACATTACCGGTCTGGCGCCCCACCGAATCTGCACTCTCGGCATGATCCGGACATTCCAGATCGTGCAACCGTTTGCCGGCCTGACGGTCGAGGAAAACATTGCGGTGGGAGCCTATCTCCACCATCACGAACGCAAGGAAGCCATGGCCGTCGCCCGCGATGTCGGCAAGCGGCTCGGCATGGGTACACTTCTCGACCGGCCGGCCTCGGCGCTGACCATTGCGGGGCGCAAGCGGCTTGAACTGGCGCGCGCGCTGGCAACCGGCGCAAAGCTCCTGTTGCTCGATGAAGTCATGGCCGGGCTCATTCCTACCGAAATCAACGAGATCGTCGGCATTATCCGGCAGATCCGCGACGAGGGCCACACCTTCCTGATGATCGAGCATGTGATGCAGGCTGTCATGAGCCTTGCTGAAACTGCGTACGTTCTCAATCAGGGGGTCATGATCGCCCATGGCACGCCACGGGATCTGGTGCGCGACCCGGCTGTCGTGGAGGCCTATCTCGGCCATGGAGCGGCCCAGCGCCTGCAGGAGGACGATCATGCTTGAGATTTCAGGTGTCCGCGCCGGATATGGTTCCATGACGGTGCTGCAGGGCGTCGACATGTCGATCAAGGCGGGCGAGATCGTCGCCCTGCTCGGATCCAACGGTGTGGGAAAAACCACGCTCAACAATGTCATCTCCGGCTTCATACGGCCGAATGCCGGAACGCTGACCTTCAAGGGTGTGCCGCTGACTGGCAAGAGGCCCGCCGACATTGTCGCATTGGGCATCGCCCATGTGCCGGAAGGGCGCAAGATTTTTCCCAATCTCAGTGTTGCGGAAAATCTGTCGCTCGGGGCGTTCCGCCGCGCCGGCGCAAACCGCAAGCACAATTTCGAACGGATCTGCGCGATCTTCCCGAAACTTCGCCAGCGGTTGAACCAGTCGGCCGGTACCCTGTCAGGCGGCGAGCAGCAGATGCTCGCCATCGGGCGCGGGCTTATGTCGGAACCGGAGCTTCTGATCCTTGATGAACCGTCGCTCGGCCTGTCGCCGATCATGGTCGAGGAGATGTTCAACCTGATCACGAAGATCAATGCGGAGGGCGTGGCCATTCTGCTTGTCGAGCAGAACGTCATGCAATCGCTTGCCGTTGCGGGTCGCGCCTATGTCATCGAACAGGGCCGCTTCGTCATGGAAGGTGCTGCCGCCGATCTCATCTCGGATAAGCAGTTGCGCCAGGCCTATCTCGGCATGTGAGGAGCCCGCCGGCGCATTCGGATACAACAGGAGAAGACACTCATGTCCCTTACACGTACACAGCGCCTCCGGCGAGCTCTCGCCGGGGAACGGGCAGTCATGGCCCCGGGGGTGGTTGATGCCATGTATGCGCGCCTCGTCGCGGAGGCCGGTTTCGAAGCCATGTACATGACCGGAGCGGGTACGTCCGTCACGCGTCTCGGCTATCCGGATGTCGGGCTTTTGACCATGACGGAGATGGTCGACAACGCAACCCGGATCGCCGATGCCTCGGATGTCCCGCTGATTGCGGATGCGGATAACGGCTTTGGCGGGCCTCTCAACGTGCGCCGCGCGATCCAGCTTTACGAGCGGGGCGGTGTTGCGGCGATCCATCTGGAGGATCAGGTCCTGCCCAAGCGCTGCGGCCATCTCGCCGGCAAGCAGGTGATTTCAGCCGAAGACATGGTGGCGAAGGTCAAGGCCGCCGTTGATGCCCGGGTCGATCAGGATTTCGTCGTGATCGCGCGCACCGATTGCCTGGCGCTGCAGGGGCGGAACGCGGCCTTCGACCGTGCCGAAACGTATCGCGAGGCCGGCGCCGACGTCATCTTCATCGAAAGCCCGGGTCCGGACGATCTGCCGCATATCGCGCCCCGTTTCCCCGGCATTCCGTTGCTCTACAACATGGCCACCTCGGGCAAGACACCTTTCCTCTCGCGCACAGAGATCGAGCAGCTCGGCTTCAAGCTGATCATCTACCCCAACTGGCTGCTTCTTTCAGCCTGCGAGGCGGCGAGGCAGACGCTGGAGGTCATGAAAAAAGAGGAATCGATCGCCTCCATTGCACCGAAGGTCATGACCTTCAAGCAGTTCTTCGACACCGCCCGCATGAGCGAAATTCAGGAACTGGAAGCCCGTTACGGGACCCCGGAAACAAGCCGCACGGATTATTGAACACCATTAGGGGAGGCTGCGATCATGCCCGTCTTGAGCGCTGAAGGCATCGAATTCGAATATGAAATCCCGGTCGTCATTGTCGGCGCAGGAGCCTGCGGTCTGGTGGCGGCGCTGGCCGCCCACGACGAGGGGCAGGAGGTCATCGTGCTGGAGCGGGATGAAAATCCGCAAGGCTCGACCTCGCTATCTGCCGGTCTCATTCCCGCACCCGGGACCCGCCTGCAGAAGGAGGCGGGGATCGAGGACAGTCCAGACCTGTTCGCAGCCGATCTTGTCGCCAAGACACATGATCACACACCTTACGATCAGGCGCTCGCCGTCGCCCGCGCCGCGGGGCCGATGATCGACTGGCTGATGGACCGGCACGGCGTCGAACTGGAACTGGTGACCGGCTTTCTCTATCCCGGCCATTCGCGCCTGCGCATGCATGGGCCGAAAAGCCGGACCGGGGCCGATCTCGCGCAGTCGCTGCTCGCGGCCGTTTCCAATGCCGGCATCGATCTTGTGACGGGCGCATCGGTTGAAGACCTGTTTGCCGACGAAACCGGACGTATCCGGGGTGTCCGTTTCAGGCGGCCGGACGGAGCAGCCGAGGTGTTGGGATGCCGGGCGCTGGTGCTTGCATGCTGCGGCTTTGCCGGCGACCCCGACATGGTGCGGCGTTACATTCCCGAGATCGCCGACGCGGAATGCTGCGGGCATCTTTCAAACACGGGCGATGCGGTCAAATGGGGTCTCGAACTTGGGGCAGGCGTCGCCGACATGGGCGCCTATCAGGGCCACGGCTCGGTGGCGCACCCGCATTCGCTTCCCCTGACCTGGGCCGTCATTACCAAGGGTGGCATTCTGATCAACAGCGAGGGCCAACGCTTTTCCAACGAGATGCGCGGCTATTCCGAACACGGTGCGGAGGTCGCGGCGCAGCCCGGCCATGTGGCCTGGGACATCTTCGGCGAGGCCGGTCATGCCGAAGCCATGGGCTTTCACGATTTCCGCGAGATCAGCAAACTCGGCGCGGTCAAGAAAGCCGGAAGCCTCGAGGAGCTGGCATTGCTGACCGGGCTCCCGCTCCACCGTCTTCAAGCCGAATTCGCCGAGATCGAAAAAGCTACCCAGGCCCGCGCTACCGACCGTTTCGGGCGGCGCTTCGGGTTTGAGGACGTTCTGCGTCCGCCCTACTATGCAGTGAAGGTCAATGGCGCGCTTTTCCACACGCAGGGCGGCTTGATCATCGATGCGGAGGCGAGAGTCCTGCGTGAGGACGGATCGCCACTGCCCAATCTTCTGGCCGGCGGCGGCGCGGCGCGCGGGGTTTCGGGCGACTCCAACTACGGCTACCTCTCAGGCAACGGGCTTCTGACCGCGACCACATTCGGCCGACTCGCCGGTCTGAGCGCGGCCCGGATTGCCGCAGAAAAGTAGAGTCCAGCTTCATCCGTCAGGACATCCGCAGGAGCAAATGATGAAGAAAGTCATGGTCATTGTCCCGTTCCCGATGGGCAAGGAGGATCTCGCGCGTCGCGAAGCCCAGATGAAGGCCGTCAGGCTCGGTCCGGGGATTGCGTTCGAATACCGCCCGGTGCGGGTCGGGCCGAAGAACTATTCCAGCCAGCACGACATGGCGCTGGCGGATTTCTCCGTCCTCGATGCAGGCCTCGACGCGGAGGCGCAAGGCTTTGACGCGATCTGCATCGACACGATGTCGGATAGCGGCATGTCGATGCTGCGCTCCATGCTGAAGATCCCGGTCATCGCGCCGGGTCGGCACTCCATGCTCGTCGCGCAGATGCTCGGCGAGAAGTTTTCGATCCTCATGATGTGGGATCGCTGGAAGATGCTCTACACCAAGACGCTCGGCGAATTGGGCATGCAGCACAAATGTGCCTCGATGCGCTCGCTCGGCGTCACGCCTGACAACAAGAGCCTGCTTTCGGGCAAGGAGGACGAAGTTTTCCCACTGCTTCTCGATGCAGCGCGCGCCTGCGTCGAGGAAGATGGCGCCGATGTTCTCATTCTCGGTTCCACGACGATGCATGAGGCCCATGCCTGGCTTTCGCAGCGCATCGGTGTTCCGGTGATCAATCCCGGCCCGCTGACTTACCAGCTGGCCTCCATCGCTCTCGATCTGAACCTCACGCACAGCAAGACGACCTGGCCTGTCCCGCTCGAGCCCAAGCATGACATGATCCGCGCCATCGGTGCCGCAGGCGCTGCACTTCTGGAGGAAACACGATGACACGCATTCTGGTGATCGTTCCTTTCGCACTCGATGAGGAAGGCGTTCGCAATCGTCAGGCGCAATCGCGCTACGTGCCGCTGCCCGAGGATTGGGAACTCGTCTATCGTCCCGTAACCTGCGGCCCGACCTCCTTCGTGTCGCCGCATGACTGGGGCCTGATGGATCTCGCAATTTTCGAGGCGGGCTGCCGCGCGCAAGCGGATGGATTCGATGCGGTCTGCATCGACACGATGTCGGATAGCGGCATGTCGATGCTGCGTTCGGTTCTTTCCATTCCGGTGGTCGGCGCCGGCAAGGCCTCAATGCTCTATGCCCTGACGCTGGGCGCAAGGTTCTCCGTTCTCGCCCAATGGGAGCCGGCCCTGCCGCGCTATCGCAAGGCGATCCGGGAGTATGGTTTCGAGCGCCAATGTGCTTCGGTGCGCAGCTTCGATCAGCCGCCGGACTTTTCCAACCTGCTCGGAGGCAAGGAGGACAAGGTTTTCCCCAGGATGCGGGAGGTGGCTCTGCGCTGCATCGAGGAAGACGGTGCCGATGTCATCTGCCTTGGTTCTACAACCATGCATCAGGCCGGTGAATATCTCGCGGCCAATCTGCCCGTTCCGGTGGTCAACCCCGGCCCGCTAACGTACAAACTCGTCGAAACATTCCTGGCGCTGGGCTTGAGCCACGGCCGCGACGTCTATCCGGCTCCCGTCGAGCCCCGGCTCGATTTGCTGGAGGCCATGATGAAGGCAGGCGCAAAGGCCGTAACTCCATCCCAAGCTTGAGGCCAAGCAACGCCAGCCGCATATGGACAAGAGACTGGCTAGTGACTGCCCAGGGCAAAATCCTTCCCGTCTTCGCGCGTCAATGAAACGCGATATTCGTAACGGTCGGCGCAGTAGAAGATTTCCGCAGCGTAAAAGGCCTTGCCTTGCGCATCGAAGAACAGGCGTGTCACCAGCATCAGCGGTGCGCCGACGGGGATTTTCAGGTGCTTGGCCGCGTAATCGTCGGCAAGCGTGGCGGTCAATGTCTGTTCGACCTTTTCAACGACCGCGCCTGACTGCTGGACCAGGTCGATCATGTTGGTCGTCGCCAGATCCTCCCGCTTTAGCGAGCCCCCGATTTCCGGAAGCAGATAGGCGATCGAGAGCGAATAGGGACGCCCGTCGAGCGCTCGGACCCGGACCGACCGCACCAGTTCTGCCTGGGGTGATATATTCATGCTGGCGCAGATGCGGGGTGGCGCTTCACCTTTATCAAGGCTGATCACCTTCAGCCGCGTGCTTTCTCCCACGGTGTTCAGATAGCTGAAAAGACCGTTGATGTTGGAGACGACCGCGCGGTTGAGGCGGTTCTCCCTAGAGCGATCGCTGACGAATGTCCCGCGACCGCGCGTACGTGTCACAAGCCTTTCTTTCGTCAGCATCTCCATGGCCTTGCGGATGGTGATTCGGCTAACGGAAAAACTTTCCGCCAATTCCGCCTCGCTGGGGATCGGAGCGTCGCTACTGTAATAGCCTCTGACAATTCTTTCACGCAGGACGGCATAGACCCGGTAATAGAGCGGCGTCGGTGAACTGGTCTCAGCCATGTGGTGAAATTCCGATTGCGGTTCCGCGAGCATATCAGGACCTGGTCGCACGAGAAGCCCGCATGAACATCCCTCAGATCATTCGGCTACGTCCCTCAGCGCGAAGGTCCGATCGTCTATGACCAAAAAGCCAGAAACCGCATGCGCCTGAGAGCAACGAAGAACCTGTTATATAGGGCTTAAAGATATATCTTTGAGCCTTTAAGTGCAAGCACCCCCTTACGAGCGACGTGGCAAAAAAGCGACTATTGATTGAACTTCATGGCGGGCGGCTATCCAGGACTTCCACACTGATGCTTTTTTCTGCCGGAAGGCCCGAATTTCAGGATTAATGTTCAATTCAAGTCAGGTCTGTATCAAACTTCAACCGTTTCCGACCACAGTTTGATGCGTTCGCAGCACAAGCGCTGCTGCAAAGAGAGGGATGGCCCATCAACATGAACAGATTGGCGTAGAGACTACAACGAGGTCCGACCCCATAGCGCTATCGGCAACAAGCCGCCGATTTCGCTGATGAATGGCTCAGGCGCATCCGGTCCGCCATGAGCAGACAGCCCGGGAAATTACCCAGCCGGGCGGTCCAAGGTTCGGGCTCAGAGCAAGATCGTGACGGACTGTACCAAAATTTGGAGCAAGTTCAGGGGCTCAGGTCATATCATGAGCATCACCACTGCCCCCGAAGCTGCCGCGCAGGCGGTTGCTGCCGAAAGCGGCAGGACGAAGCGCAGCGGCCCCGAAGCTCCTGCGAGTATCAGTCGTCCCAGCGCGTTTGTGGCTAAAGCGCCGAGCACCGCTCTTCCAATATCCACGGATGAGACAGAGTTTCCCTCGAGCCGTAGAGCGCTCAGCACACCGATATCCACGTCAAACATCCCGGAAAGTGCAGAGCTGGTAATCAGACTCGACGATCCGTATCGATTGAAGAAGGCTGCACTCACCACGGAGACGACTGCAAAGGCGAAGGCGAAAAAGAGCAAATGTTTCAGTTCAAAGGGGTTGCGGCTCAGCGGCTCCCTGGTTTCCGCCGCACCCCTTGAATTTAGCAGGAATAGAGCTGCAAAGACGGCAAGCACCAGGGCTGCGGTGAGGGCAGGCGGAGCTACGAAGAAGAGCAAATCCGGTCTGATCATCGCCACGATACCGCAAACCCGTAATACGGAAACCATGGCCGCCGAGCATGCTCCCGCCACCAGAGGTAGAGCGACCGGATTCTGACTTGCGGTACGCGCAAACGCTAATGTGACAGACGTTGACGATACCAGTCCGGCCGATAAGCCTGTCACTATGGCTCCCTTGGAAGGGCCGACTAACCGGGCAGCGATATATCCGAAATAGGAAATTGCTGCTGTCAGGACAGTCAGAAGCCAAACCTCTCTCGGATTGAAGCCGCCCCAAGGGTCAAGTGTTTCATCAGGTAGCATCGGCAGAACGATCGCGGTCATAGCTGCAAGCACAATGGCGGACCTGATCTCGATCCAGCTAATCTTCCGAAGTGCAGAGTGAAGATATTCCCTGCTCGCGAGCAGAATCGTCAGGGTAACACCCGCTGCGGCCGCCAGACGCTGATCGCCAAGAACGGCGAGAGAACCAAGAACCAGAGTGAGCAATGCTGCGACAAAACTCGTTATGCTGAACTCCCGCTCGTCCAGAGCCTTCCAAAACTCCAAGCTGCCAAACAGCAGGCCGTAGATGAGAATACTCGCCATAATCGGTGCGGCTGAGTTGGTGATTGCGGTCAGACTGCCAACGACTGCTCCGAGCAAACCGGTTATGGAATATGTGCGAATTCCCGCAATCCTGTGCCCGGCTGGTTCTTCGCGTCCACGCCAACCTCGTTCCAGTCCAACCAGCGTGCCAATTGCAAGCGCGACAGCATAACGCATCATCATCTCGGCGGTCATCGGTGGCTCCCTTGATTGTTGGGAATCTGATTGTGTGGGGCGATCTGCGAGACCGAGCCGGGCAAGCCGTGCTCCCGATCAAACGCGCCAATGTGTCATGATCAACGCAGTGAACTTTGCATTCGAGTTAGTGAGAAGGCGATGAAGCCTGTCGAGATTGCCGCGAGCCACACAAATTGCGGCCATACCACCGAGAGACCGGCGCCTCGATAAAGGATTGCCTGAGCCAGGGCGATAAAGTGGGTATTGGGCGCGGCCAGCATGATAGTCTGGATCGCCGCGGGCATGCTCTCGCGTGGGGTTGTCGCGCCGGAAAGGATTTCGAGCGGCATCAGCACCAGCATGAGCAGAAGGCCGAACTGGGGCATCGATCCCGCGAGGATGGCGAGCGCGATTCCCATGGCGGTCGTCGCCATAAGATGAAGCACCGCTCCGGCCATGAAAAGCGCCACTGACCCCTCAATTGGTACTTTGAGCAGGCCCTGAACAACAAATGTGAGCGAAAGCCACGTCGCTCCAAAGACGACCAGACCCATGGAAATCACCTTGGCGGCCATGATCTCGCTGGGCCTTACTGGCATTACGAGCAGATGTTCCAGTGTGCCGCGTTCGCGTTCACGAATGATCGCAGTCCCGCTCAGGATGATCGACAGCATCGTGACACTGTTGATGACGTGCATGACGGAGGAAAACCAGCCCTGGTTCAGCTCGGGATTGAACCGGGCTCGCAGGACGAGGTCTGCGTTAGCAGGCTGAGTGGCCGTGCCCGATGCCAGAAAGCTGCTGACTTCGGAAGTGACGATGGCCTGCACATAGCCAGATCCAGAGAAAGCCTGCGTCATGCGCGTCGCATCGACATTGAGCTGCACGGACGGCGACTTTCCGTTGATCAGGTCGCTCTGGAAATCTGGCGGAATGTCGAGTGCGAATGTGTCGCTCCCCTTGTCAAGGCGCGCATCTGCGTCCCGCGGCGCAATCATGGTTGGGGCTTTGAAATAGGGCGCCGCGAAAGCATCGGCGATGCGGCGGGAGAGCGGGGAGTCGTCTTCGTCGGCAATCGCGATCGGCGCGTTGCGCAGCGTTTCGGGGACTGCTTTTGCTTCAACGTACACGGCAACGGTAAAGGCGTAGATGATGAATGCAATGAGAGCGGGGTCGCGCATCAGACCGCGCAACTCCTTGACGCCCAAGTGGAAGACGGTCGCAACTCTCATCTTATACCGCCTGTTTCTTGAGTAGCAGGGCGGCAACGAAGATCAGCAACGGGCCGGCGAGCACCAGCGGCACCAGCGTGCTGCCGAGCTGGTCCAGCATCAGACCTTTGGAGAACGTGCCGCGCGCGATGATATTGAAATACGTCGTCGGATAGACACTGCCGATCCAGGCTCCGAGGCCTTGCAGAGACGAGACCGGGTCGATCATCCCGGAGAACTGCACCGCCGGAATGATCGTCATCAGCGTCGTGCCAAAGATGGCAGCGATCTGGCTCGACATGAAGGTCGAGACCAGAAGCCCGAAGGCGGTGGAAAATCCGACGTAAAGCACGGCTGCCAAGGCGAATGCCGCAAAGCTGCCGGTGAAGGGTACGCGGAAGACCAGCAACGCGAACAGCCAGAGGAGCAGCGCATTGACGACGCCGAGCGCGAGATAGGGCATCTGCTTGCCGAGCAGGAATTCCAGCCGTGTGACGGGGGTCACATAGAAATTGACGATGGAGCCCAGGTCCTTTTCGCGCACGACGGACAACGTCGAAAGGATTGCGGGTATCAGCAGGAGCAGAAGCGGAATGACCGCCGGCGCCATGGATATCAGGCTCTCTATATTGGGATTGTAACGGAACCGGGTCTCGATATTGACCCCGGCCGATGCAGCGCCGCCAAAGAGGTCGCGGGCGCGTTGGGTCAACCAGTGGACATGCATTCCGTTCACATAACCGATAAGGGTTTCCGCGCGCTGCGGCATGGCACCGTCGACCCAGGCGCCGATTTCCACGTCACGTCCGCGTGCGAGACGGGCGGCAAAGCCGGCGGGAATGTCGATGGCGAGTTGAAGCGAACCGTCGCGCATCCGGCGATCGAGATCTGCGTAGTCGGTCAGGGGGCGCTGCTGGATGAAGTAGGGTGAACCGGATAGCCCGGCGACATAGTCCCGGCTCAAAGACGTGTTGTCGCCATCCAGAACGGCGAAGCTCATATCCTTGACATCGGTGTTGATGCCGTATCCGAAGACGAACATCAGAAGAACGCTACCAATCAGCGCCAGCGCTGCCCGAATGGGGTCACGGCGCAGTTCCAGCATCTCCCGGCGGCTGTAGCTTGCGGCGCGGCGCAGGTCAAAGACGTGGCGATGTTTGGGCCTGGCCGGGGCTTGCGTGTCTCCGGCGTCCCTTGAAAGGCTCGTGGGCAGGGGACTGTCAGTTTCCTCTTCGAGATAGCCGATGAAGGCTTCCTCAAGCGTATTGGCATTGCGGCTGGTGCAGATGGCGGTCGGGGTATCTGAGGCCAGAACGCGCCCTCCATGCATGAGCGCGACACGATCGCAGCGTTCCGCTTCATCCATGAAATGAGTGGAGATGAAGATTGTCACATTGTCGTGCCGCGACAGTTCGGTCAGCATATCCCAGAACGCGTCGCGTGCTGCTGGATCGACGCCCGATGTCGGTTCATCGAGAATGAGGATTTCGGGCGAGTGAACGAGCGCCACGGCCAGTGAAAGCCGCTGGCGGATGCCGAGCGGCAGCGATGTCGGCAGGGCGTCCATGATCTTCGTCAGATCGAAACGGGCGGCGACCTCTGCAATCCGGTCCGTAATCCTGTCCGGCGGCATCCGCATGAGACGGGCGTGGAGATCGAGATTCTGCCGGACGGTCAGCTCGGAATAGAGCGAGAAGGATTGCGCCATGTAGCCGACGCGACGGCGTGTACCAATGTCGTGCGGATCGATCGGCTTTCCGAATAGGAGGGCTGTGCCGTGCGCGGATGGCAGGAGACCAGTCAACATCTTCATCGTCGTGGTCTTGCCGCAGCCATTCGAGCCAATGAAGCCGAAAATTTCGCCACGGCGTATCTGAAAGCTGACATCATCCACCGCGACAAAGTCGCCGAATGTCGCCGTCAGGCTCTCGGCCTGAATGGCGATTTCCGCGTCGTTGAAGGAGGGGGCAGGCAGGGCCAGCGTGCGCTGTCGGCCCGGCATGCCTCCCTCGGACATCAGCGCCAGATAGGCTGCTTCCAGCCTGTCCGTGGCCGTCTGCGCCAGGATTTCGGGAAGCGACCCTTGCGCCAGAACCTTGCCGGCCTTCATTGCCACGAGATGTCCGAACTGCGCCGCCTCTTCCATATAGGCCGTGGCGACCATCACCGTCATCTGCGGGCGGTCCGACCGGATCTCATTGATGAGGTTCCAGAATTGCCGTCGCGACAAGGGATCGACGCCGGTGGTGGGCTCATCCAGGATCAGCAGATCGGGATCATGCAGCAGCGCACAGCATAGCCCCAGCTTCTGCTTCATGCCGCCCGACAGCTTGCCCGCGGGCCGATCCTCGAACCCGGCAAGCCCTGTCCATTTGAGGAGTTCTTCGATGCGTTTGTGCCGTCGGTGACTTGGCACCCCGAAGAGGCTGCCGAAGAAATCGATATTCTCATAGACCGACAGCGTAGCGTAGAGATTGCGGCCCAGACCCTGGGGCATATAGGCAATGGTCGGGCAGGCACGGCCGCGGTGGCGCGAATTCCTCATGTCCCCGCCGAGTACGGTCACGCCGCCGGCTTGAATGGCGCGGGCACCGGCGACAATCGACAGAAGCGTCGACTTCCCAACGCCGTCCGGTCCGATCAGGGCGACCATGGCGCCTTGGGTTATGTCGATCGAAACGTTGTCCAGCGCGTTCGTCTTGCCATACGAGTGGCTCAGGTTTCCCAACTGTACGACAAGGCCCGGTTTGCGCGCTTCGTCCATGGTGGATTGTCTCCGCCTCAGGGTGCCAACGGGTTTGCCAAATCCGCCGGCCATGGAACTGTTGGATCGACCTTGACGTAAGCCCGCCCGGGAAGGCCTGTCTTCACCTGCGCAAGATATTTCTGCAGAAGCTCGCGAGAGACCTGCGCCCGGATCCGGAACATCAGTTTGGCCCGCTCTTCCTGCGTTTCTACGGTCTTGGGCGTAAACTGGGCGACGTCAGAGATGAAGGAAATACGGGCGGGAATGACATATTGCGGGGCCGCATCGAGAACGATCCGCGCTTCGCTGCCGACTGCGGTGCGACCTGCATTCTCGGTGGAGAGAAAGAAGGTCATGTAAACATCGCCGACATCCAGCATGTTGAGAACGCGCCCACCGGCCGCGATGATCTCGCCCGGCTGTGCGACCAGATACTGGACGCGCCCGTTGCGCGGCGCCTTCAACTCGCTGTCGCGCAAATCCGCATTGATGCGGGCAAGTGTAGCCTCGGCCGCCTGAACGACGGCCTTCGCGTCCATGACTTGCGCATTTGCTGTCGTGATCGCCGCCTCGCTGGCTGCAACATGGGCCTTTCCGGCGTCGAGCGTGGCAGCAGCTCCATCAACACGGGCGCGGTCGTCGTCCACAGTCTGGTCGGGCACAGAACCCGATGTGGAGAGTTGTGTGCTGCGCCCCAGTTTTTTCTGTGCCGACTGGAGGAGGACCTGGTATTGCGCGACGGTCGCGGTTGCAGCGTTCTTTTCTGCTAGTCGCTGGGCAACAAGACTTTGCGCGGTATCAATCCCGATCCGGGCGCGCGTCAATTGTGCTTCCGCTTCGCGCCTCTGGGATTCGAGTTGTTCGATATCCATGCGGGCAACGACCTGACCGGTCTCGACATAATCGCCTTCACGAACCAGCACCTCCTTGAGGCGCCCGGCCGTGCGTGCCGCAAGGTCGATTTCGACGGCCTCGATGCGACCATTGCCGCTGGCAATTCTCTTCATCGCATCCGCCGCGACCTGAGCCGCGCGATATTGCCAACCGAAGTAGAGGACGGCCGCAACAACCGCCACGCCGCCGGCGATTTTCCAATAACGGTTCAAGTCACACTCCCACGTCATTAGATCGTGATGTGTCTTCTATCGGGCTTCTGACCGGGGTGTGCCTTGATAGGGATCAATCTGCAAAAGCAGTGGATGCAAGGTTATCCTCCTGCTCGACACTGTAGCGCGATTGGATCAGCTGCCGGATACGGGCCCGACTCTCGTCAGCCGACAGACTCGAATCTCGCTCGATCGCCAGCGCACAGTCAGAAAGCGTATCGTCGCGGATGACATTCCGGAACCACGCGGAATAGTCATGAGCCTTCAAATGCGCGGTCCATGTCGGCGCATCAAGCAACCCGGAAAGATCTATGAAATCCTGGAGGTTGTGTGCGTATCGGGCAATGCCGTTGAAGTAGAAGCTGCGCGCCTGTCCGACGTCACCGAGCGCATACTTGCCGCTGTGCCGGTGATGCGGTTGAGCGGGCTGTTCCAGTCTCACCACCCGGAGAGGGCTTTCACTGCCTTCACCCTTCAATCGCCACATCAGAAACTCCGTTGGTCCAATGCGCGGCATATCCAACGGTTGCTGCAGGTCCAGGATGCGCGCGACATCCGCCACAAGCTTGGGGGCGGTGGTCCCCATCGCAACTAAAACATCGACTTCCCTCAATCGGCCAAGACTGATCGAGTTCGGGTCAACGGTGGCGATGACAGCCCCGGAGCGTGCCAGCGCAGTTGGCGCATTGTCTCCGACAGTGTGCGGCAGGATGTAATGTGCCTCGTCGATGATAAGCCATTGCGGACGCCCCGAGGTCCGGCGAAGCGTGCGGATGGAAGGCATCAGTTCGCTGAAGAGATGCTTCCGCGCGCCGAGGCCGAGCGCCATCGTGTTGACGACAACGTTGATGCCGGCCTGGAGCAGTAGCCTCAGGGCATCGTCGGTACTCGGCGGCGCGTCGATGCCTCCGATCGTTGCCGCGTTTTCGAGCGACAGATAATCGCCCTCCGGGTCGATGACGCAGAACTCGTGTCCCTTCTCGCTCATGCGTTCCGTCAGAAGCGTGAGATAGCTCGATTTGCCGCAGCCTGAATTTCCCGCGACGAGAACGACGTCTTCCGGGAGCAAATGGCAAATCTCGCCATTCTGGTCGAAGCCACCGGCAATCCCGCGCCGGCTGAGCGGCAACATGCGATCGTCTTCATCGATGATGCGGGTGATGAATTCGGCGACGCCGCGGCCATGGTCTGCGCCCAACACGACATCGACAGAGGCCTTCAGGGACGGCAGCGCATTGGCAACTGCCGCGGAGCAGCCGCAGATCTGGAGAAAAGAATGATCATTCTCTGCGTCGCCGCAGCCGGCGACGCTCAATGTGCAGATATCGAGACTCTGCAGGGCGAGTTTCAGGCCGGTCGCCTTGTTCACATTCGCCGGCAGCACCATGATGGCGTCCTTGTTGAAGATGATCTGATGCTCCAGCCCAAGGTCGCGCAGAGCATCGACGACGGCGTGTTCGTGAGGATGCCAGGTCGCAATGATCGAATGGCCGACCGAAAGCGGCATCGAGTTCTTCGACAGCCGTTCGACAAGAGGTTGCGAGGGTGGCGGCGCGACGGCGCGCGTCCGGTCGGCAAGTGGCTGATGAAGAACCGCACCATTCTCAGCTATGACATAATCGAAAATGTCGAGGTCCCGGCAGGCATGTCGCAGATCGTCGAGTTGCCGACCGGTCACGAGGAGAAGTCTTCTGCCGCTTTCTTTCAGGCGAGCGAGTGATGCGATCGTTTCGCGCGAAACGAAGCCGTTTTCAGCGATCGTGCCGTCATAGTCGACGGCCAGCGCCAGAATATGCATGAGGGAGGCCCCGCAGCTAGACTGAATGCCCGTGAGGCTCAGGCAGACAGGGCAGAACGTCATTGACTGTCGTCATCACAACCCATCCTTCAGCATACAGTTGTGCTTGCTGCGATTTCGGCTCCTTTTGCCAGATAGATCTGTGCCTGCTCCACCCATTTTGCCGGTGTTTTGGGACACGGTTCGAGCAGATGATCGATAGCCAGGCGCGCGCGCAAAAACATCCGAAACATGCCGTAGGCTTGCATCAGGCGAGGCGAGGGCGGGTTCTTGAATGTCCGTTGGACCTGGGACAAAAGATCGCGCCCGATCCACCCGTGGCCGGCCATTTCCGCTTCGAGCGCGAGATAGCCGACTTCGTCATAAACGTCGATCTGCCGCATGTTCTTGTCGAACTCCAGCCTGTCGAAGACAATTGGCGGATCCGTCAGGCAGATATGTTCGAGGCGCAAGTCGCCATGGCCGTCGACGATGAGCCCCCTCTTGCCACGCTCCATCACCTCTGCTGCGCAAAGTTCTACTAGCCTTATGGCATGTTCCAGGTCCGGTGGAGAGAGGTGGTTCGGCAACTGCCCCCGCATCGCCAGAAGGTGTTCCTTGTTGATCAGGCTTTCGCGGCGCAGGTGTTTGAGATAAACTGCCGCACCATCCCGGTAGCTGCTCGTCCGCGCGTAAAATCCGCAAAGTACTCGCCCGAGCGAGCCGACCTCGGCCGCAGTAACGTGGCGGTCCTGTAGGCGATGGTCGAGCATGTCTGCGTCCGGCAGTCGAACCATTTCCAGTAGCCACTCGACCGGCCTGCCGAAACCATCAAGCGCCAGCCGACCGTCGTCTTCCATGGTGACGGGCAGGATCCGCCTGTAGATTTTGCCGGCCAGTTCACGGTTGATCCTTAGCTCTTCTTCCAGAAACGCCTTGCGCCGATCCAGCGTGGAAAAGTCGAGATAGGAAAGGACGATGTTCTTCTTGAGCTTGTGGGCGTACCCACCTGCGAGCAGAACATAAGCCGTGTGGGTTTCGCGCACCGTCGGCCGTCCCGGGGAGCGAACGGCCAGTTCGTATTCGAGGAAGGAGACGATTTCCGATTGCTCCATGTAAGGTCACTCGCAAGAGATAGCGACTTCACCGCATGGCTTCAAACCGGGGCTCGTTGCACCGGGCGTCGCTTGGATGCTCGAAGCTAGATTCAGCTCCGGCGACCGCCATTGATGACCGTCAATGCCGGTCGCGCCTTACCTGACACATTGGGCTCGTGTGATGCGGAGACGTGTGTCGTGCGGCGGCACGCCGTGTCTGCGCCACGATTGACATCTTTTCCAGTTAACCATAGGAGGCATGAAATGGTTGAGACAGCTGCTTCAATCCCGGTCAAGCAGGGGACAGAGATCGAAAAGGCGCAGAAGGGCAATGGGTGGCACGCCTTCAGCCAGCTGCGCAATGAAGTCGATCGTCTGTTCGAGGATTTCAGCGTGTTCGACTGGCGCATGCCATTGATCGGCCGCGCCCTGCCGCGCATGCTCCGCGAAACGGATGAACTTCGCTTCGTCCCGGCGATCGACGTGGCGGAACATCCGAAGGAATTCGTTCTGACCGCCGAGCTTCCGGGTCTAGAGGCCAAGGACATCGAAATCAAGCTGCAGAATGGCTCGATCGTGATGAAAGGGCAGAAGGAGGCCTCGTCAGAAACGAAGGAGGCTGAATATTACATTTCCGAGCGTCAGTTCGGAGCGTTCTGCAGGACCCTCTCTCTTCCGGACGGGGTGGATCGTGATCGCATTGCGGCCGAATTCTCCAAGGGAATTCTCAAGGTCACCTTGCCGAAGTCGGCCGAGGCACTGAAATCGGAGAAGACGATCAGCGTCAAAGCTGCCTGAGGTCGGCGTTGCTCCGTTCGGATGTTGAATGATGCTAACGAGCAAATCGGCATCAAAGAGTCCGTTGTGCGAGACGTTTCAATATATTCATTGTCCCGAGAAATCTATGATTTTTTGGGGCAACGAATATAATTTGATATTTTATTCGCGTTGTAAAAAAATACTTTCGATTACGTGTCGAAATATTCAATTCATAATTTAGAATTATTATAAATTTCTATCATAAGTGTGAAATTGCAATTTCACGTTTTACTTTTTCTATAATTCTTGTATCAACACCCATAAACCCGGTGGTTTAATGGGTAGGGGCTCATGGAACGCGACAAGCTTATCCTGGTCGTCGAGGATGATGCTGGCATGCGTGAACTCATCTGTAGTGCCTTGGCGGGCGCTGGTTATGGAGTTGTTGCTGCCGAGCGTCGTGACGAGATACTGTCAATCATTGCAGAGCGCCAGCCGGATCTGATAACGCTTGACCTCTCGCTTCAGGCCGATGACGGACTTGATATTACGATGGATATCCGTCGGATGTGCAACGTTCCCATCATCATCATCTCGGGACGCGGGCTTCCTCTTGAAAGGCTGGCGGGGCTCGAGCACGGTGCTGATGATTACATTACAAAGCCATTCCACATCAAGGAGATGCTGATCCGCGTGAAGTCCGTCCTGGATCGCTATGTAAGACCGATTTCCGGACAAGGAGGCGGGTTTGCCGAAGCATCCAATTCAACGTTACGCCGGTCCGATGGATGCGTTCTTGACGGGACACTCCGTCGGCTTTCCTGCAAAGGGGCGGCGGCGGTCGATTTGACCGAAACCGAAACCAATATTCTCGCGATGTTTTTTGACAATCCAGGCCGCATCCTTTCCCGAAACGAGATGTGGCTTGCATTGCGTAACCTGGAGCACGACCCGCGCGACAGGACCCTGGATGGGCATATCACGCATCTGCGTGCAAAGCTGAGGCAGACCGGCTGCGAAGATCACCTCGTCATCAAGAGTGTCAGAGGCGTGGGATACGTATTTGTGGGCGAAGCCACGTCGCCCGAGACGATTTCATAGGGGGCTCTCCCGGCATCACTAGTCCGTGGTCTTCGATTCACCCGCCAGTGCGCCACGTACGGCAGTCGCCAGTTCCTTCAAGCTGTAAGGCTTGTTCAGAATGGTCAGTTTCGACATCTCCTTGCGCTCGCGTCCATTTAGTTTCGGGTCATAATACCCTGTGCAGAGTATGGTTTTGCAGTCAGGCAAGACCTCCTGCAATTTCATCGCGAGCAAGACGCCACTCAGTTGTCCCGGCATCTCGATATCTGACAAGACACAGGCGGGGACCATGCCGTTGTTTACGAGATCAATCGCTGCGTCACCACATTCTGCCTGTTCAACCCGGTAGCCAAGCCTCAACAACCGTTCGCAGGTGACGTCCCGAACAAGCTCATCGTCCTCTACAACGAGCACAGTCTGCCCTGAACCCAGAGGCATCCCCGCGTCGTTTATGCTCTCTTCTTGGCAGATTCCCAAGCTGGGCAGGTGGATCTTCACTTCAGTCCCGCTTCCGAGTTTGCTCTCTATCTCGACACGACCCCCGCAGTCCTGTGCAAAGACGTAGACGCCTGTGAGGCCGAGACCGGTGCCCTTACCGGCAGGCTTTGTCGTGAAGAAAGGCTCAGCTGCCATGCGAAGCGTTTTTTGGCTCATGCCGGACCCCGTATCACGAACGGAGAGCACGATTTCCCCGCGGGTCTCGCCGTCGCGGCTTTCGGCTTTCTCCAACGGCGCACTGACAAGCTGAAGCGATATTCCCAAGATGCCGCCCTTGGGCATGGAGTCTCGCGCGTTGCTGACAAGGTTCAGGAAGGCAGCGTCGAGATCACCAGGATCGAGGCTTGCAAAAGCACTCGACACCTGAATGTCCAGTTCGAGTTGGATCGCGCTTCCAATGGTTCTCTCGATCAAATCGACCATCGACCGGATGCGGCTTGCAACGTCTACCCGTTTATGACTCGAAAGCCTTCTACGGGTGATGGTCAACAGACGCTGGTTGATGTTCATCCCGGTTTCGGCTGCATCCCTCGCGTTGGCGATGCGGGCACGCACCCGCTCATCCGGTATTGCGTCGGCGATCAGTTCCAGATTGCCAGCAATAACTGCAAGAACATTGTTGAAATCATGCGCGACGCCCCCTGCAAGACGTCCGAGCGCCTCAAGGCGTTGCGATTGAGATAATGCCTCATGCAAACGCCGGATTTCTGTCAGATCGGCAACCGAACAGACGACAAGACGTTTTTGTCCCTTGGCGTCAAAGACGGGAGTGCACGTGTATCGAAGATAACGAGAGTCGCCGGTTATCTTGCGGACCACGACTAGATCCATGTCGCGCACGAAGTCATTTCGTGCGGCGCGATTGAGAGGCCATTGTGAAAGAGGAACTTCCTGACCATCGGGAGCATAGCAAGCATAGTATCGCTTGAGGTTGGCGGTTCTTTTAGGAATCTCGCTTGTGTCTCTAAGACCGAAGATTTCCAATGCAATGGGGTTCATTGCGGTGACATCGCCCGCGGCGTCAGCCAGCACCAATCCGATATCGGCATTGTCAAACACCGCGCGTAACGTGTCCCGCTCCTGCCGCAACAGCGCCAGCGCATTGAGTCTCTCCTCAATGGATGTCACCATTCCGAAAAATGCAGATGGAGCGCCCGGCGGAGTGGGGAGCAGCCAGAGGTTGCTCTCTGTGCTTACACGCTTGCCGTCCCGGCCGATAAGCGTGCATTCACCTTGAAACGAACGGTCGTCTCCCCGTAAAAGACGAGCGAGTTTGCGGCTCCCTCCGTACCCCGTCGGATCATCAAGCAAATGCGAAATCGGCGTCCCCATCAATTCCTCCTGCTGAAGGGCAAGCATTGCGCAAAATGCTGGGTTGCAGTAGGTGAGCTCGCCGCGGCTATCGAGCATGATCATGCCGACCTCGGCGGTATCGCGGATATGCTGTAATGTGCCGTTGGTCACGTCCAGCGCATTTGCGGTCCGCAGTTTCTCCGTTACGTCCTGAGAAAGCCAAACCATCTGAGAGTTCGCCCCGGTTCCGGTGGCCGCTCCGCGCTGTTCGATCCAGCGGATATTGCCGTCCTTATCGTAGATGCGGAAGGAAAAGCGCGGGATGTAAGTACTTTTCGCACTGAGGCCGGAAACCACGCTGCTAACTTTCGACCTGTCTTCCGCGACCACAATCCGCCCGAGCCATTCTGTAACGGTTTTTGGCAAATTGGCCGTTTCGCAGTGAAAGAAGCTTGAGGCGTTATCTGGGAACTGCAGGCCGCCATCAACCAAGGACATTTGCCAAAAGCAGACATCGTCATGGTCTGTAAAGAGCGACAGCAGGCGCTTCAGCAGGCCGGCGGTCACCTGTGAACCTTTGGATGACACAAGACTGGTTGTTCCTGCGCTACGATTCAGGCGCTTCGGCTGATTTCTTACGTCTGGCATGGACTGCTCCACGAAAAGTGAAGCGACATTTGTCGCCGGAATTCGTTTGTGATGACCTTGTCGAAATCTTGCTCTTCACGCTGAACACCTCACAGGTCGCCTCCCGTTGCGGGTCGGGGCCGGAGCAAACCCTGCGATGTCAGTCACGCCCAATTTGTTTAGCCAATTTGGATGATCGGCTGCGTTGACGTTGATCAATGATGACGGCGACGGTGATGGGAAAATCCTTTTGTCTCAAACTGATCACAGAAGGAGATCAACATGGAAAATCGTCATTGGCAGGATTGGCTGACGGGCGTGGCGGGGCTTTGGCTTGCAGTCAGCCCCTGGGTAATGCCCTACATCAGTGCAAATGGCATGGTGAATGCGATGATTACGTGGACCTTTTTCCTGACAGGTGTCGTCGTCGTTCTGATCGCTGCTGCTGCCGTTTCGGCCTTTTCGGAGTGGCAGGAAAATGCCGGCATAGTCCTCGGGATCTGGATTGCGATATCGCCCTGGATACTGGGTTTTACAGGCTTCCCCTTCGCCACGGTCAACGCAGTCGTCAGCGGCAGCTTGATCTTCGTGCTCGCCGCCTGGACCATTTTCGACATCCGCCGCATGGGGCGTGCTTGACCGCTTGGGCGTCTGCGCATTCGTGCGTGGGCGTTCCCAATTTGACGCGGTTCTCATGACGAATTTCTCGCGGACGCCAGCGGTGCTCTTGCGCTTCCTTATTCTCATCCCCGGATCGCAATGCGTGGCCATAGATCATGAAAGCCCGCCGGCAACAGGTCGATGATCTTTGCTGTTTCCCCGGGATCCAGGCGTTCCCATAAGACTTCAAAAACGCCCATTGTCGCAGATCTTCCGTCCAGAGGATGGTGAGGTGGTAGGTGCGCGCGAACACGATTGGTGAAGTCTTCCACTCTGTGGCCGAGGTTCGACGCGCCGCCGCTCCATCCCTCGAAATAGATCCCGCGAATCAGGAGAGGAAGCTGCGCGGAAAGCTTGGGTACGAACTCGCCCGGCAGCCGGTCGCGCAAGGCCTGCAGGACCGCGCGGAGCGCCTGATGTGCCTCCGCTTCGGAGCAGTGAAGATGTTGCTCCGTTGCTTTCAGCCAGAGATTGGCCTCATGCAGGGCATGATCAAATGTATGATGTCCGTCGGGCATTTTCGTGTCCTTCAACGTCGAAGTGGTTCCCGGAAACAGCATTGAAAGACACGACCGACTTCCGGGGCATTGATGCCCGTCATCGTCCCGGATGGCGCTTCGGCCGAAAGATGTTCGGAAGGTGAGTTGTTGAACTCTGGTCTTCAGAACCGACCAATCACCGTGCCGCGATAGACTGGAGATCGTACGATGACGATGATGGCAGCGATGGAACCGTCAATGAGCCGGCTTTTCACGCGGATTGACAGCATGCCGCGTCCGAGAGACGAAAAGCTGTCTCGGCTCATGCAGACTTGGTCGAACGCGCGCGAGGGCCAGGTCAGTCCGGATGCTGCGGTCTTTCGGCTGAGTCCGTGGCTGGTGGAGCCATGTGACGCCGTCGTTTTCTCGCGCAAGGATCCCGCCGGTCGAGATTACCAGTTGGTCGATGGGGCTGGCTCCATGTCCATTCTTCTGGGCAATCCAAGAACCGGTGCGTCGTTGAAAGAAGCATCTGACAGGCGAGGGGCCGCGAGATGCCGACGCCTCTTCAACTGGACGCTTCGGAGCGGTGAACCCGTCCTCGTCGAGTTTCGCCACCGGCAGCCGGGACATGAAGAGCTGGCTTGCGAATTGCTGGCCCTGCCGTTGCGGGACGGAGGCGTGCAGGCCAAGGCGGTGCTTGCTGGTCTGTCTTGCCGTCCGGTTCGCGCTGCCGAGCCGCGGCATAGTCTGCCGCATATGCAGGAAGGACCACTGTTCTTTGCGTTCAAGCGTGACAGGCCGTTGGCTCAGTCCGTTGTCCGCCAACTCGGCTCTACACTCAGCCCGCTTGAGGAGCGCGAATTCGAAGACGGCGAACACAAGATCCGTCCTCTGGTCAATGTGCAGGGACGGCCGGTGGTCATCTTCGCGAGCCTGAATGGCGACGCCGACCATTCGGTGAACGACCGTTTATGCCGGCTTCTTTTTTTCATCGGCGCATTGAAGAGCAATGGTGCACGCAGAGTCACTGCCGTCACGCCCTATCTTTGCTACTTGCGCAAGGATCGCCGAACGAAGCCCCATGATCCGGTAACGGCCCGCTACGTCGCTCAACTCTTTGAGGCTGTGGGGACCGATGCCATTGTCGTGCTGGAGGCTCATAATCCGGCCGCCCTGGAAAACGCATTCCGGATTCCTGTGATCCATCTTCAGGCCCATGCGAGCTTTGCGGCCCATCTCGTTGCTGAATTCGATCATCCTGCGTTCACCGTCGTTTCACCGGATCTTGGCGCGGGGAAGCGCGCCGACAGTCTCATCGACGCGCTGGAGAATCTCGTCGGCACGACCGTTGGAAAGGCGATCATGGACAAGCAGCGCAGCGAGGGCGTGGTAACGGGCGACTTGTTTGCCGGCAGCGTGGAAGGCCGCACGGCCATCATCTTCGACGATATGATCAGTTCCGGGACCACCATGCTGCGCGCGGCCGAAGCCTGTCACAACAGAGGAGCAGAGCGGATTGTGCTGGCTGCCACACATGCGCTGTTTGCCGAAGATGCCCATTGCCGGCTCGCCAAGGACTATATTGATGCGGTCATGGTGACGAACAGCGTATGCCCGATCGCCGGAGTGCCGCGGCTGGAGGTGATCGATATCTCGAGACTTCTCGCTGAAGCCCTGGCGGCGGTTGCCGTTGCCTGATGGCACGAACCCATCTCCGACCGGTTGCTCACGGGGTCAAATAGTCCGTGATCTCTTCGACCGGAAGATGGGTCAAGTCCTTGGAAATCTCCAAATATATCTTGTCTCGCGTAACCTCTGGCAAAGCCTGCCGGAGCTGGCCGAGAGCCTTCGGAGGTGCGACGATGACAAAGGCTTCGCAACTATGTATTTCGCCAAGCTCGGTAATGCGCTGCGCGGTATTTTCCATGAACTGTGATGCCGCCAGCTCATGCCAGTCCGTCTCGGCATAGGCGCTTCGCCTGTCGCCCATGGCGGTCCGGCCCGGCCGGTCGACGCCCTGCTGCCATGTCAACGGGTTGGCGTCGGCCTGCAATTCTTCGATAAAGTCCAGATGCGGCGTAAGTGCTTTTCCATCGTTCTTCAAAAAGAGCGACTTGTTGTGATCGGCAACAATGACCAGTGCACCAGCGGGAATGGTTACGTTCAGCCTCATGGTCCGTTCTCCAGTGAGTTCCATTTGAGCTACTGAATCGCATTGACAGTAGGCGGCCGCGTTGATGGCCGTCAACGCGAGCGGTCCGAAGACGTATCGGGGGATGGCTCTGCCAATCCGCAAGAACGCATAAGCTCCGCCATATCGTCGTCAGTCAGCTGCGGAAAGTGAAGATAATGCATGCTGATCGCACCAACTGGGCCGAGTTCTTCAAGGCATACAAAGTCATCAGCCAATTTTGAGAGCGCGATGATCTGGTCTCTTGGCGCGACGGGAACAGCCAGGACAATCGAAGCGGGAGCCTTTGCCCTCATGGCTTGGATTGCCGCGCGCGCCGTCGCTCCGGTGGCCAGCCCGTCATCCACCAGGATGACGATCCGCCCGGCTATCGGCGGTGTCTCGCGTGCGATGTGGTATTGTTTGCGCCGGCGCGCAAGCTCCGTCAGTTCCCTCTTCAATGCAGTGTCAAATATGGTTGGGACTATGCCCGCGGCTGCAATAACGTCCTCGTTGCGCACGACAATCGGTTCGGTATCTTCGACAACCGCGCCCATCGCAACCTCGGGCTCGAAGGGCACCCCGATCTTCCGGACCAGAAGGAGACCGAGTGGAAGGCCAAGCTTGGCAGAGACAGGAATGGCAACCGGGAGGCCGCCACGCGGGAGCGCGAGAACGATGGCGTTCTTGCCTTCGTAGCGCAACAATGCTGCCGCCAATTGTTGACCGGCATCCGCTCTGTCACGAAATGTCATGGCATTATGCACCTCATCACCACATCAAGGCCTGTTCTCTTCTGTCTCGGCGCAGGACAAGCCCAGGAGTGCCAAACCGGCCTCCAGGTAGTCTGCAATCAAGGGATCAGAGAGGAGATACCGGCCGGTCGCTGAATTGTGCAGTCGCCGGGCTTCGGCGCGTAAGTTGCGCCAACCGCTCAATTCGGCATCGCCTCGACCTAGCCATGCGAGGGCCACAAGGTCGATTTGTTGATCCTCATTGAGATCCGCGATGATCGACAGCAGTTCTTCTTCAACGGTGTCCTCAACCTTTTCTTCAACCACACTGACGGCAATGCCCTCGCTTGGGTTAAATGCATTGTCGCTACCGGTATCGTAGTCCCTTTGGCTGTATTGACGCGCTTTCAAGATAATGAAGCAAACAGTGTCGAGCGGAACGTCGATATGTGGCGGTGTACTGTTCCTGAGCACCTTTCCCCGTTTCCTTCTGACATAGACCGTCTCGAATTGATTGCCTCTGCGACCACGGATTGTTCGAAACTGTCCTAGCCAACCGCGCATAACAGCGGCTCCTCGAGTTCCAGACTTTCCGAATATGCAATGGCCGCACCGCGAAGTCCTGCATCAGCTGCCCTGATCACAAAAACAGGAACCTTTTCGAGATAGGGGCTGAGCCGACCTTTGTTCTCAAACGCTGTGCGAAACCCATTCTTCTCAAGGTTGGTGACCAGCCGCGCCGGAATGCCTCCGCTCAGGTAGACGCCGCCCTGTGCACCGAAGGTCAATGCCACATCGCCCGCAAACCTCCCGAGCCAGTTGACAAAATACTCGACGGCTTGTGCAGCGATGACGTCTTCACCGTCTTCGGCGGCAGAGAGAACCTCATCGACCGTGACTTTATCCGAAGGATCATGGCTCCCGTTGATTTGCAGAAGGAGCCGATAGATTGTCGTAAGGCCCGGTCCCGAGAGAAGATGTTCCCACGCCACATGATGCCTGCTGAAGCGTAGCCTTTCGAAGATATCGAATTCGTCCCGCGTCTGGGCTGCAAAGGTCGCATAGCCGCCTTCACCTGTCATGCTGACCCACCTGTCGCCTAAACAGGTGACGCCGGCAACGCCGAGCCCTGTGCCGGCTCTGACCACTGCCCTGTTCGCCATTGGATCCCGTCTGCCGCCGCCAATCCGATGCAGGTCATGCTCCGAGAGATGTGGGAGTGCGAGCGCCAGCGCCTTGAAGCCGTTGACCAGCAATACGTCATCAATACCGCTGAGCGTGCCGATTTCATCGGCGTCGACAACCCACGGGAGTTTGGACATGCGGATACGCGACCCATCAGCCGCCCCGGCCACCGCCAGGCAGACCGACGACGGATGATAGTTGAGCGATTTGAGAAAGGCCGAAAGACCATGACGCACCGATTGGAATTCGGCACATCGAAACTGCACATAGTGATCAAGGCGCAACTGATCATGATCAGCCACCGCGAAGCGCATGTAAGTTGCTCCGATGTCTCCAACGACGACCAATCGTCCCGCCGCACCCATTGTAATTCCTCCGCTTTGTTTGCGGTGCGATAGTTCTGTTCCTCGCTTTCGCGGTCATTGATGACCGTCAACGGCAAGCCGGGTGCGAGGCGCTAGGTTGGTCCTCGTGGCGATAGTGGGGACTGAAAAATGGATTCTCTGGTGCGCAATCTTAAGGGTTTGAAGCGCGGCGATGTCGCGCTCGTTGGGGGTAAGAACGCCTCGCTCGGCGAGTTGATCGGCACACTGGCCGAGCGCGGAATTGCTGTGCCGCCCGGATTTGCGACCACTGCACAGGCCTATTGGGCTTTTGTGGACGGCAACGGATTGCGCGTCCCGATCACTCAGTTGATTGGCGATTGGCAGAATGGAAAGGCGGACCTTGCCAGCACCGGACGTGCAATTCGCGACCTGATCCTCCGCG